>CAZDSS010000143.1:0-5697 GCA_964508185.1 uncultured Sphingomonadales bacterium | reverse complement strand
GGGCATCTTCCGCCCGCGCCGCCGGCTCGACCGCGCCATGGTGACGACGGCCTGGACGGGCGTCGAGGATGCGGACCTCATCCTTCTTCTGGTGGATGCCGCCCGGGGGCTCGACGAGGACACCCGCGACATCGTGGAGCGGCTGAAGAACGCGGGGCGGAAGGCGATCCTCGTCCTCAACAAGGTGGACGCCATCAAGCGCACCAAGCTTCTGGAGCTTGCGGCCGAGTTCAACGAGTTCGGCATCTTCACCGATGTCTTCATGATCTCGGCGCTCACCGGCGACGGGGTGGAGGACATCGTCTCGACCCTCGCGGCGCGGCTTCCCGAAAGCCCCTGGCTCTATCCCCCGGACCAGCTGACGGACATTTCGGAGCGACTGCTTGCCGCCGAAGTGACGCGGGAAAAGATCTATCTCCGCCTGCACGAGGAGCTTCCCTACGCCTCCACCGTCGAGACGGAGAGCTGGGAGGAGCGCGAGGACGGCAGCGTGCGCATCGACCAGGTGATCTTCGTCGAGCGCGACGGCCAGAAGGCCATCGTCATCGGCAAGGACGGCCAGCAACTGAAGGCCATCGGGCAGGCCGCGCGGCAGGAGCTTGAGCATCTCCTCGGCCGGCGCGTTCATCTCTTCCTCTTCGTCAAGGTGCGCGAGGGCTGGGAGAACGACCGCGAGCGCTATCGCAACATGGGCCTCGATTTCACGGATTGAGGATCCCGATGCCGCGGCGCCGCCATCACCCGGGACGCTGCCATGGAATGGCATGACGAGGCGATCGTTCTTGCCGTTCACCGGCACGGGGAGCATGACGCGCGGCTCGAGACCTTGACCGCCGAACATGGCCGCGCCTTCGGCCTCGTGAAGGGCGGGCTGTCCCGCCGTCTGCGCAGCGTGATCCAGCCCGGAAACCGTCTTTCCGTCACCTGGCGGGCGCGGGTGGAACACCAGCTCGGCAATTTCACGGCGGAGGCCCTGGGCGCCCATGGCCTTGCATTGGCGCGCGATCCCGGAAGATTGCTGGCGTTGACCGCCGCGACCGCCCTCGTCTCCGCCGTATTGCCGGAGCGGGAGCCCCATCGTGCGGTCTATGACGGCCTGTCCGCCCTGATCGCCCTCGTGGACCAGTGCCGGGACGGGGAGGCGGATCGCCTTGCGTGGCTCACCGGCTTCATCCGCTTCGAGATGGGGCTGCTGCGCGACCTCGGCTTCGGTCTCGACCTTGAAAGCTGCGCCGCCACGGGGACGCGGGACGACCTCGTCTATGTGTCGCCGCGCACCGGCCGCGCGGTAAGCCGCGATGCCGGGCGGCCCTATCACGACCGGCTGCTGCCCTTGCCGGCATTCCTCACCAGACCGGGTGAACAGGCGGCGGATCTCGCAGCCGCCGCCCGGGGGCTTGAGCTTGCGGGCTTCTTTCTCGAGCGGTGCCTCCTCGCCCCGCATCGCCGGGGGCTTCCCGCAGCGCGGCAGCGGCTGGCCCTCCATGTGGCCGAAAAAGTTGCGGCCGGCGACGCGAAGGCGCTAGAGTGACCCCCCGTTGTTCGATCCACAAGTGGCGTAGATGACCGATACGACTGAGCAGATCCGCGATACCGAACTGGGCGAGGCGCTGAGCGAGCGCTATCTGTCCTATGCGCTGTCCACCATCATGTCGCGCTCGCTGCCCGACGTGCGCGACGGCCTGAAGCCGGTGCATCGCCGCCTTCTCTACGCCATGCAGCAGCTGAAGCTGGACCCCAGCACGGGCTTCAAGAAATGCGCCCGCGTGGTCGGCGACGTGATCGGCAAATATCACCCGCACGGGGACCAATCGGTCTATGACGCCCTGGTGCGTCTCGCCCAGGATTTCGCCGCCCGCTATCCGCTGGTGGACGGGCAGGGCAATTTCGGCAATATCGACGGCGACAACGCCGCCGCCATGCGCTACACGGAGGCGCGCCTCACCGACGTCGCCATGGCCCTTCTCGAGGGGATCGACGAGGATGCGGTGGATTTCCACCCGACCTATGACGGCGAGGACAAGGAGCCGGACGTGCTCCCGGCCGCCTTCCCGAATTTGCTTGCGAACGGCGCGGCGGGGATCGCGGTCGGCATGGCGACCAGCATTCCGCCCCACAACGTGTCCGAGCTTTGCGACGGGCTCCTTTATCTGATCCGCCATCCGAACGCGACGACCGCGCAGCTCGTGAACCGCATCCCGGGACCCGACTTCCCGACGGGCGGCACCATCGTGGAGCCGCGCGCGGCCATCGAGCAGGCCTATGAGACCGGGCGCGGCAGCTTCCGCCTGCGCGCCCGCTGGACGACCGAGGATACGGGCCGCGGCACCTACCAGATCGTGGTGACGGAGATCCCGTACCAGGTCCAGAAGTCGAAGCTCATCGAGAAGATCGCCGATCTCATCGCCGAGAAGAAGCTGCCGATCCTGCAGGACGTGCGGGATGAATCGACGACCGAGGTGCGCCTCGTCCTCGAACCGCGGTCGCGCACGGTGGATGCGAACATCCTCATGGAAAGCCTGTTCAAGCTCACCGAGCTTGAAGTGCGTGTCCCGTTGAACCTCAACGTCCTCGACAAGAACCGGGTGCCGCGGGTGATGTCCCTCAAGGAAGCGCTCTGGGCCTTCCTCGAGCACCGGATCGAGGTGCTGCAGCGCCGCTCCCGCCATCGTCTCGGCAAGATCGAGCATCGGCTGGAGGTGCTCGCCGGCTATCTCGTCGCCTATCTCAATCTCGACGAGGTGATCCGCATCATCCGCGAGGAGGACGAGCCCAAGCAGGTCCTGATGGCCCGCTTCAGCCTCACCGACCTTCAGGCCGAGTCGATCCTCAACATGCGCCTGCGGTCGCTGCGCAAGCTCGAGGAGATGGAGATCCGCAAGGAGCATGCGGAGCTCAGCGCCGAGAAGGCGGAGCTCGAGGCGCTGCTCGCCGATGAAGGCAAGCAGTGGGACCGGGTCGGCGAGGAGATCCAGGAAATCAAGCAGCGCTTCGGCAGCAAGACCGAGCTCGGCCGTCGCCGCACCGACTTCGCGGAGGCGCCGCTCGCCGAGGCGATCCCGCTCGAAGCCATGATCGAGCGCGAGCCCATCACTGTCATCTGCTCGGAAAAGGGCTGGATCCGCGCCCTCAAGGGGCATCAGGAAGTCAGCGACGACGTCAAGTACAAGGAAGGTGACCAGGGCAAGTTCTGGATCCATGCCCAGACCACGGACAAGCTCCTGCTGTTCGGCACCAACGGGCGGTTCTATACCATCGGCTGCGACAAGCTGCCTGGCGGGCGCGGCCATGGCGAGCCCGTGCGGCTGATGATCGACCTCGAGAACGACGAGGACATCGTGGCGCTGTTCGTCTACCGGCCGGGGGCGAAGCTATTGGTGGCCGCGACGGACGGCCGCGGCTTCATCGCCGAAGCCGACAAGGTCCTGGCCCAGACTCGGAACGGCAAGCAGGTGCTGAACACCGAGGGCAGGATCAAGGCCGCGCTCTGCGTGCCGGCCGAGGGTGACATGGTGGCGGTGATCGGCGAGAACCGGAAGCTTCTGGTGTTCCCCCTCGAGCAGGTGCCGGTGATGGCGCGGGGGCGGGGCGTGATGCTGCAGCGCTATCGCGACGGCGGGATCGCCGACGCCAAGGTCTTCAACAAGGCCGAGGGGCTTACCTGGAAGACGGGCGAGCGCACCCGCACCGAACTGGACATGACCCCCTGGACCGCGGCGCGGGGAGCGGCCGGCCGCCTGCCGCCGCCTGGATTCCCGCGCAGCAACCGGTTCACCTGATCGCGAATCGGAAATGCCGCAGTCCGGGCGCGGCGATGCCGCCCCGGCCTCGTCCGGCCTGCGTCGAATCAGTTGACCGAGCGGGCCGCCTTGATGAGGGCTTCGAGCGCGCCGAGGGGGCCGGGCGCCTCGTCGCAGGCCGCGACGCTGCAGCAGCCGCCGGCGTCAACCGCGGGCAGGTCGAGCGTTCTGTCGTCCTCCAGTTCGGAGACGGGATCGGCGGGGTTCCGGGACTTCTTGAAAAGGTTGCGGAGCATGGCGGCATTTCCTCGGCTGGTGTTTATTATGAGCTTGCAGGCCTTCTGTTAAACTAAGATTAAATCGCCTGCCGCCGCCGCGCCCGTCGCCCCAATCCTCGCAGGGCGAGCATGCGGGGTGAGGGCGCAAGATGCGGGTCAAGGCGGCATCTTCAGCTAATGTCATGAAAATGGGTCCGAATTACGGCGGACCCATTTTCTGCTTGTGGGGAACTCAGGTCGCGGAACCAGCGACCTCAAGACGGGTTTTTCGCTTTTTTGTCGGCTTCTTTCTGCTGCTTGGCCTTCTCCATGTCATAGACATGGAACGGTCCAAGGGCGCAGGAGTTCCCGCGCCGCAGCACGGTGATGAAATCCGTGTTGCCGCAGATCTTGGAGATGCTGGTGGAATAGGAATATCCCCGCTCGAACTTCAGGCCGTGGCAGCGATAGGGCAGCTTGCTCACATAGGTCGTCTTCCCCTTCATGTGGAAGAGGATGGTGTAGTCGTCGAGGATTTCCGTGCGGTCGATCCGATGGAGCTCGAGGCAGTCGGGACCCTTTTCGCCGATGGCCGGGTCGACCTTTTCCTGCTGCTCTCCCTGGTTCCGGGCCTCGTCCTGGCCCTGGGCCGGCGCGGTGGCGGTCCCGGCGGCGTACGCCGTGCCGGCGACCATGATGGCCAGCGCCGAAATGAAGGTGCGCATCTTGGTCATGTCATCCTCCTCATCCACGGATCGGGTGCTCCGCCCGATCCGGTGAAATGCTCATTTCCGGGAACAGAATGCCGCCCCGCAACTGTATGGAAGCTGAACGAAAGGGCGCAAGGCTTAACCGGAAGGAAATAAAGCGCGCGCTATGCTAGGCTGCAGCGTTGTTGGACGGAGCGGAGACGCCGAACCGATGACGGTTTATGCATTGTCGCGCGCATACAAGGCCCTGCTGGTCGAGGGCAACCCCTATCACATCCGCATCACTGAAAGCATGCTGCGCCAGTGCGGCGTGAAGACGGTGATTCGCGCCGTCAACAACGGCGAGGCCATGCAGGTCCTGTTCGAGCAGAAGGTGGATCTCGTCGTCTGCGACTATGACGTTCCCGCCGACGGGGGAATCGGCCTGCTCCGCACCATCCGCAACCGCCACGTGACCCCGCAATACCGCGTGCCGGTGATCGTCACCTGCGGCTCCGCCGACATCGAGAAGGTGACCGCCGCGAGGGACGCCGGCGCCACCGAATTCCTGAGCAAGCCGTTCTCCGCCAATCTCCTCTGGCGCGCCCTCTATTCCGCCCTCGAGAACGGCCGCCCCTTCATCGAAAGCGAATCCTACGTCGGCCCCGACCGGCGGCGCCGGGACAAGCAGCCGGCGACGGAGCGGCGGGGCCGATCGCGGGCAGCCAGAGCCGCAGCCGTGGACGAGGCGGAATAGCCCGAAAGGCGTTGCTGATCTTCTGCGAAGGGATTGTCTGGGGCGATCCCGGGATGATCGCGGGGGAGGAGCTCCCCTGGATGAAAATGGTCGGGGAGACTGGATTCGAACCAGCGACCCCCTCGTCCCGAACGAGGTGCGCTACCAGGCTGCGCTACTCCCCGACCGTATGCGGCCCGCCGTGGCGGGCCCCGTGAAGCGAGGCTCTTATAGCCCCATCAATAGGCCCGTTCAATACAGAAATCGATAATACC
>CAZDSS010000142.1:0-5698 GCA_964508185.1 uncultured Sphingomonadales bacterium | reverse complement strand
CCGCTTCCTCATATCCCGTGGTGCCGTTGATCTGGCCCGCGAAATAGAGATGTTCCACCCGGCGGGTCTCCAGTGTCGGATGCAGTTCGCGCGGATCCACGAAATCGTATTCGATGGCATAGCCCGGCCGCAGGATATCCGCCTTCTCGAGGCCCGGGATGCTGCGCACCAGCTCCCACTGCACTTCCTCGGGCAGGGAGGTTGAAATGCCGTTGGGATAGACGGTGTCGTCGTCCAGCCCTTCGGGCTCGAGGAAGATCTGATGGCTTTCCTTATCGGCGAAGCGCACGATCTTGTCCTCGATGGAGGGGCAATAGCGCGGGCCGCGGCTTTCGATCTGGCCCGAATACATGGGCGCGCGATGGAGATTGGCGCGGATGATCGCGTGGGTCCGCTCCGTCGTGCGCGTGATATGGCAGTTGATCTGCGGCGTGGTGATCCGCTCCGTCAGGAAGGAGAAGGGCTGGGGGGGATCGTCCCCCGGCTGCACTTCGAGGGACTCCCAGTCGATCGTCCGCCCGTCGAGCCGCGGCGGCGTTCCCGTCTTGAGCCGCCCGAGGGCAAACCCGAGCCGCGCGAGCGTGTCGGACAGCCCCAGCGCCGGGGCCTCGCCGGTGCGGCCGCCCGCGATCTTCCGCTCGCCGATATGGATGAGGCCGCGGAGGAAGGTGCCGGTGGTGAGGATCACCGCCCCGGCCGTGAACACCTGACCGTCCCCGGTCACGATCCCGCTAACCCGGGGCTTCTCGCCGTCCGCGATCACCAGATCCTCGACGCTCAGCGGCAGAATGGTGAGGTTGGGATAGTTGAACAGGATGTCCTGAACCGCCTGCCGGTAGAGCTTGCGGTCGGCCTGGGCGCGTGGCCCGCGCACGGCCGGGCCCTTCCGCCGGTTGAGCATGCGGAACTGGATGCCCCCGCGATCGATGGCCCGCGCCATCACGCCGTCGAGGGCGTCGATCTCGCGCACCAGATGTCCCTTGCCCAGTCCCCCGATGGCCGGATTGCAGGACATCTCGCCGATGGTGTCGAGGCGATGGGTGCCAAGGAGGGTGCGCGCGCCCATGCGCGCGGCCGCCGCGGCCGCCTCGCATCCGGCGTGGCCGCCACCGATCACGATGACATCGAAAGCATTCTGAGTCATGTCTGGCTGTCTCCGCGGCGGACTTTAATCAAAGTCCGGTCGGGAAGCAAAATGTTTCACGTGGAACATGGCGCCGGAAAGGGCCCCGTCGTCACTTGCCGATGCAGAACTCGCTGAAGATCACGTCCAGGATGTCGTCCACCTCGATCCGTCCCGTGATGCGGCCAAGCGCGCGGGCGGCAAGACGCAGATCCTCCGCCAGCAATTCCAGCTCCCCGCGGCCGAGCGCCCTCGTGAAGCGCTCGAGATGGACGAGCGCCTCCTCCACCGCAGCCCGGTGACGGGCCCGGGTGATGAGCACCGCCTCCCGGCCGCCGAGCAGCGCCTCGGCCCGGCGCTCGATCTCCGCAACCAGGCGATCCAGCCCCTGCCCGTCCCGCACGCTGATGAAATGCCAGCCGTTCGTCGCGCCGTCCCGAGCGCCGGAAAGATCGGCCTTGTTGGCGACCCGGATGCTGTTGTCGTCGAGCAGCGCCGCCACTTCCGCCGGAAGCGCCGGCCAGTCCCGGGCGTCGATCATCACGAGCCGGAGGTCCGCCGCCTGCGCCCGGGCGCGGGCGCGGGCGATCCCCTCCCGTTCGATGACGTCGGCGGAGTCGCGGAGCCCTGCGGTATCGAGAAGGGTCACCGGCCAGCCGCCCAGATCCATATGGACCTCGATCACGTCCCGGGTGGTGCCCGCGATGTCGGAGACGATGGCCGCCTCGCGCCGGGCGAGGGCATTGAGCAGGCTCGACTTTCCCACGTTCGGCGGGCCGACGATGGCGACCGTGAGCCCATCGCGCAGCCGCTCCCCACGCCGCTCGTCGGCGAGGGCCGCGCGCATCTCCCCCATCAGTGCGTCGACGAGGGGCGCGGCGCGGGCGGCCACGTCCTCCGGCAGGTCCTCGTCGGCGAAATCGATGTCGGCCTCGATCATGGCGAGCGCCGAGACGAGCTGCTGCCGCCAGGCGTCATAGACGGCCGCGGCCCGTCCGGCCATCTGACCGAGGGCCTGGCGCCGCTGGGCATCCGTTTCCGCATTGATGAGGTCGGCGAGCCCTTCGGCCGCCGTCAGGTCGAACCGCCCGTTGAGGAAGGCACGTCTGGAGAATTCCCCGGGCTCGGCGAGACGCAGGCCGGGCAGCGCCTGCAGCGCGCGGGTGACGGCCGCGATCACCCCCGTGCCGCCATGGACATGAAGCTCCAGCACGTCTTCGCCGGTGAAGCTGCGGGGTCCCGGAAACCAGAGGACGAGGGCCTGGTCCAGAGGCCCGTCATCTTCGGGGTCATGGATCCAGGCAAGGCGCGCCCGCCGCGCCTCGGGCAAGGGTCCGCGCAGAAGGCGTTCACCCGCCGCGGCGGCATTGGGCCCCGACAGGCGGAAGACCGCGACGCCTGCGCGGCCCCGGCCGCTGGACAGGGCGAATATGGTGTCCGCCACGGCCCGCGCTCAGGCTTCGGAAGACGCCGCCCCGGCCTCGCTCCCGGCCGGCGCCGGCACGTCGTCGGGATCGAGCAGAAGGCGCTCCACCACCCGGCCCTCGATGAGATGGCTCTGCAGGATCTCGTCCACATCCGCCTTGGTCCTGTAGCCGTACCAGATGCCCTCGGGATAGATCACCATCACCGGCCCCAGCTCGCAGCGGTCGAGGCACTGGGCGGCATTGATGCGCGCACTGCGAATGCCGAGCTCCTTGGCCCGGTCCTTCATGTAGTTGCGCAGGACGATCGCGCCCTTCTCCTGGCAGCAGCCGCGGGGATGACCCTTGACCCGCGTATTGACGCAGCAGAAGACGTGGGAATCATAGAAGGGACGCTGCGCGTCCTTCACTTCGGCGATACTGCGGCCCGTCACTTGTCCTCATCCTTCCCGCCGGTCCCGGACCGGTCGCTTCGCGAAGCCCCCGCGCCCGCCCCGCCCGTGGCGAGCGACCAGAAGGCCTTCTGCATGTCCTCAAATCCCTTGCCGCCCATGGGCATCCACATCTTCATGAGGGACTGCATGTCGGCGGCGCTCAAGCCCTGGGCGAAGCGCGCGCGCAATTCCTCCATGACCATGTCCTGGAACCGCTCCAGATCGGGGAGACCCAGGAACCTGCGGGCTTCCTCGGGCGTGCAGTCGATATCGATGGTGATCTTCATGGCGCCGCTCCCCTCACGGGCCCGGCCAGTTGCGGGCGACCTTCGGATCTCATACACTCTCACCTCCCAAGGGGTCAATCAACCTGCAATCCGAGGGGCTTGATGCCGCAGCTTTCCTGTCATAGCCCGGTGGGCGACATCACCATCCACGAATGGGATGGCGCCATCGTGTCTCTCGACTGGGGCTGGGGATCGCTGCAGGAGCCGAGCCCGCTTCTCAAGGAAGCGAAGTGCCAGCTGGAGGCCTATTTCGACGGCGATCTCAAGACCTTCGATCTGCCGCTCGCCCCCGGCGGCACCAGCTTCTTCACCCGGCTGTGGCGGCGGCTCATGGATATTCCCTATGGCGAGGTGGTGACTTACGGCCGGCTCGCCGCGGAGCTCGGATCGCACGCCCGGGCCGTCGGCATGGCCTGCGCGCGCAATCCCATACCCATCCTGATCCCCTGCCATCGCGTGGTGGCGCGGGACGGCCGCCTCGCCGGATACAGCGGCGACGGCGGGCTTGAGACCAAGGCATTCCTGTTGCGGCTTGAAGGCGCCGGCGAAGCGGAAGACCTGCGCCTGCCGCTCTGACCTGCACTCGAACATCTAGTTATTGAAACAAGGAGCAAAAGATGAGCGAAAGAATCCAGATCGCGTCCAGGGACGGCGGCCAGTTCGCCGGCTATCTCGCCCGCCCGAAATCGGGGAAGGGCCCGGGCGTCATCGTGATCCAGGAGATCTTCGGCATCAATGCCAATGTGCGCGCCGTCGCCGACCGCCTCGCTGACGAGGGGTTCGTGGCGCTCGCCCCCGACCTGTTCTGGCGGCAGGAGCCGGGCGTCGATCTCAATTCCCAGACCGAAGAAGGCTGGAAGCGGGCGATGGAGCTCTATCAGGGCTTTGACGTGGACAAGGGGATCGAGGACCTGATCGCGACCCTCGATCATCTGCGCAAGCTCGACGGCGTCAACGGCAAGGTGGGCTGCCAGGGCTACTGCCTCGGCGGGCTGCTCGCCTATCTCATGGCCACCCGTTCGGACATCGATGCGGCGATCGGCTATTACGGCGTCGGCATCGACGGGAAGCTGGATGAGGCGAAGAACATCCGCAAGCCCCTGATGCTGCACATCGCCCAGGCAGACGCCTTCGTGGACGCCACGGCGCAGAAGAAGATCCATGACGCACTGGACGGCAACCCGAATGTGACGATCCACGACTATCCCGGCATGGATCACGCCTTCACCCGCCTGAACGGCCAGCATTACAACAAGGAAGCGGCCGATCTCGCCAACGGGCGCAGCCTCGACTTCCTGCGCAAGCATCTCGGGGCCTGAGGCGCATGACGAAGGCGATCAGGCTCAACCGCAACGGCGGACCCGAGGTTCTCGAGATCCAGGAGGTGACGGTCGGCGCTCCCGGCCCGGCCGAGATCCGCATCCGCCAGACTGCCGTCGGTCTCAATTTCATCGACGTCTATCACCGCACGGGACTCTATCCGCTGCCGCTACCGACCGGCATCGGGCTTGAGGCCGCGGGCGTGGTGGAAGCGGTCGGCGCGGAAGTCACCGAATTCAGGCCGGGCGACCGCGTCGCCTATCCCGCGGGTCCCATTGGCGCCTATGCGGAGGAGCGTCTGATCGCCGCCGACCGCGTGGTGAAGATCCCTGACGGGATTTCCGACGAACAGGCGGCGGCCATGATGCTCAAGGGCATGACCGCCCATTATCTCCTGCACCGCACCTATGCGGTGAAGCCGGGGGATACCATCCTGTTCCATGCGGCGGCGGGCGGCGTCGGCCTCATCGCCTGCCAGTGGGCGAAGGCCCTGGGCGCGACCGTCATCGGCACGGTGGGCAACGACGAGAAGGCGGAGCTCGCCCGCGCCCATGGCTGCGACCACGTGATCGTCTACAGCCGCGAGAACTTCACCGACCGGGTGCGCGAGATCACCGGCGGCAAGGGCGTGCCGGTGGTCTATGACTCGGTCGGCGCCGCCACCTTCGAGGGATCGCTCGATTGCCTTGCGACCTTCGGCATGATGGTGAGCTTCGGCAATGCCACGGGACCCATTCCGGCGATCGATTCCGGCCTGCTTGCCGGCAAGGGATCGCTCTACTTCACCCGGCCGACGCTCATGACCCACTGCGCCGACCGCGGCCGCCTGGTTGAAGGGGCAGAAGCCCTGTTCGCCGCGGTGCTCTCGGGCAAGGTGAAGATCGAGATCCACCAGCGCTGGAGCCTCAGGGACGCGCCGGAAGCGCACCGGGCGCTGGAAGCCCGCAAGACCACGGGATCCTCTCTCCTTATCCCATAACTATTTGACCCATCAAACAAAACGGCCGGGACTTGCATCCCGGCCGTTCGTTTTTCGGCTTGCTGCCGCTCAGTTGTTCATGGATTCGAAGAATTCCTCGTTGTTCTTCGTTTCCTTGACCTTGCTCAGCA
>CAZDSS010000141.1:0-5723 GCA_964508185.1 uncultured Sphingomonadales bacterium | reverse complement strand
ATCCCACGTCAACGGTCTTCCACGGCCAATGTCTTGTCGCGCAGTTCTTCCAATCACCTCATCCATATACTTGGGCGCAAGCCCGAAGCCCGGTCGAATGGAGCGGACGTTTTCCCGGGTGAAGGGCTCGCCGGCGCGGATGTCGCGCACCACATAGAGGGAGCGGCGGAACTGCACGTTGCCTTTCTCGCTCTCCCGCCGCTGGTAGCCTGTCTCGCCCAGGGCCATGAACGCGGTGCGGGCGTCCCGGCAGAGCGCCGCGAGCTCGGCGGGTTCGAGAGAGAAGCTGTCGTCGGGTCCGCCGCCCGCGCGGTCGAGGGTCACATGCTTTTCGATGATCGCAGCACCCAGTGCCACGCTGGCGATAGCGGTCACATTGTCGAGCGTGTGGTCCGACAGGCCGACCACGGTCCCAAATCGCCGCATCATGTCCGGGATGGTCGCAAGATTGTAGTCGGCGGCGGGCGCAGGATAGCCGGATACGCAGTGGAGAAGCGCCACTTCGCGGCACCCGGCATCCCGCGCTGCGGCCACGGCCTCGGCGATCTCCTCCGCATTTGCCATCCCCGTCGAAATGATGAGCGGCTTTCCCGTACTGGCCGCGTAGCGGATGAGCGGCAGGTCCACGGCCTCGAAGGACGCGATCTTGTATGCCGGGGCGTTGAGATCCTCGAGGAGATCGATCGCCGTCTCGTCGAAGGGCGAGGAAAAGATCGTGATCCCCTCCTTGCGGGCGTGGTCGAACAGCTCCTTGTGCCATTCCCATGGCGTGTGCGCCAATTCATAAAGTTCGTACAACGTGCGCCCGTGCCACAGGCCGCCCTCGATGCGGAATTCCGGGCGTTCGCAGTCGATGGTGATGGTATCGGGGCGGTAGGTCTGGATCTTGACGGCGTCCGCCCCTGCCCGCTTCGCCATAGATATGATCTCGAAGGCGCGGGCGATGTCGCCGTTGTGATTGGCCGACATCTCGGCGATCACGTAGGGCGGGCATCCGACCCCGATTTTTCGGCCGGCGATGGTGATATGCGACATCACGAGTGACCCCTTCCGAACAGATCCGATTCCATGCGCTCGCGCTCCCTCAGCCAGTCCTCCGCAAAAAGGGCGAAGCGTATGACGTCATGATAGTCGTCGCCGCGGCGGAACTCGGCGATGAAGCGCCCTTCCTCGCGAAAGCCGAGCGCCAAGAAGAGCCGCAGGGATCGCGCATTGAAGGCCAGCACCTCGCCCCTGAGCTTGCGTATGCCGAGTGTGCCGAACGCATGCTCCATGGAACAGAAGCCCAGAATCCTGCCCATGCCCTTGGGAAGATCCTCGGCACCGAGGTAGAATCCCCAATCCGCCCGCTGATGCAGCGGAGAGTGATGGGTGAAGGAGACGACCCCCACAGGCTCTCCCCGACATTCGAAGATCAGATAATGATCCTGAGCGCTGTCGCGGACGCGGGCAAACCAGGCCCGATGCTCTTCGGGCGCGATGACATGGTCCGTGAACATGTAGCGGCGGATATGCGGCTGGTTCCGCCAGGCGCGCACCTGGTCGAGATCGCTCTCGCGCATGGGACGGAGCGAAAATTCCTTCCGCGAAAAACCGGTCATCGCACGATCTCCGACACGACCCGCTCCACCCCCAGACCATCGCAGATGGCGGCCGCAGCGGCGCTCACGCGCGCATAGGTCTCAGGCGTCGGCCTCAGCAATCGGTATATCAGATCCGGCTCCAGCTCATGGGGCTCAACTGCGCCGAGCAGGGCGCCGGCGCCCAGCAACTGGCGCGCCGGCCCAGCCTGGTTCTCTGCCATGACCACCGAAAGGGTCGGAAGCCCAAGGCAACAGCGTTCCCAGCTGGTCGCCCCGGCCGCACCCACGGCGATATCCGCCTTCATCATCAGTTCTGCCATGTTGCCCGCATTCTCGATCACCGCCACGCAACCATCCATCGCCGCAGCCAAACTCTCCACCGCGTCGCGATGGGGCGCCGCGAAACCAAGAACGATGGTGATTTGCCGGAACATGGTCGGGCGGGCGGCCAGCGCTTCCATGATGCGCCCGGTCATGTTCGGGCCGTCGACGCCGCCCATGCTGATGAGGAGGTGCTCCGGCTCGCGCCACTTCTTGCGCCGTTCAAGCGCCGCGGGGCGGGCGAGGCGGAACTCCCTCCGCAGCAGCGCGTAATTCGTCCCGGCCAGAATGGCGCATGCAGGCGGCACCAGGCGGCGGTAATCCTCGCACGTCCGGCCAAGGTTCTGGTCGAGAAGCACGTCCGCATCGTGAAGGCGGTTAGCGAGATCATCGATGACAAGGATGCGGGATGCGACATCCCGCATGGCGCGTTCCCACCGGCAATCAAGACCGTAATGATCGACCACAAGCAAATCCGCCGGGTCGTAAAGCGCCGCGCGGGTCATGGCCGCATCCTCTTCCCAGGTGGCGCCGAGCCAGTGGGCATGGGGCGGATCCGCGGGCATCGGGGAATTGCTGCCCCCGGCGAGCAGGCGGCATTCGAATCCGGAGGCGGCGATCTTCTGCGCAAGGTGCCCTTCCCGATCGCGGCAGATGAAAACCACCTCGGCACCCCGGACCGCAAGGGCCTCGGCCAGCGTCAGGCAGCGCATCACATGCCCGCTGCCCATCAGGAGACCTGCGTCGGCGCGAATGGCGACCCTCATGGCGGACCCATCACTTCATGACCGCTCACCGGGTCGAGCCCCGGCAGCGAGAAGCTTGTATATCAGCTCCGCCCGCTCCCAGTCCTCGGGCGTGTCGATGTCCTGCACGCGGTAGCGGGGGATGACGAAGGGCACGGTGCCTTCGCCGAAGACGGGCTTCCTGTCGCGGAGCGCCTCCGGCCTTGCCCAGAAGAACTGGCCCACGTCGTGATAGGCCTCTTCGAGATCCTGCGATCTTGTATTGAGATGTTCCGGCTGGAACATCTGCAGACGGCCTTCCGCCGTGATGCGAACCGCGCGCTGGATTGGGAACGGAAAGGTGGTGACAGGCAGGCAATAGTCCGCCCCGCTCGCCGCGAGCGCCTCGCCCGCCGCGCGGATGTCTTCCGCCTGGACGAAGGGGGCGGTCGCATAGATGCAGCAGACGAGCTCGACCGGGCGGTCCGCGGCGGACACCCAGTCCACCGCGTGGCGCACCACATCGGCCGTCGTCGCATGATCGTCCGCAAGCTCCGCCGGGCGGGTGAAGGGCGTCTCGGCCCCGTGTTCCCGGGCGACCGCCGCAATCTCCGCATCGTCGGTCGAGACGATCACCCGGTCGAAGATCTCGGCCTCCCGCGCCGCGTCGATCGCATAGGCGATCATGGGCCGTCCGGCGAACGGCCGGACGTTCTTGCGCGGAATGCGCTTCGATCCGCCCCGGGCCGGAATGATCGCAAGCTTCACCCGATCACCTCGCCGAGTTTATCGATCACGAACCGCTGATCCGTGTCGGACAGTGTGGCGAAGATGGGCAGGCTGATCGCCTCGCCATAGTAGCGTTCCGCTTCCGGGCAATGGCCGGGCGCAAAGCCGAGGCTGCGATAGTGGGGCTGCAGATAGACCGGAATGTAATGGAGATTGACCCCGATTCCGGACGCGCGCAGCTCCTCGAACACCTGGCGGTGGCCCTTGGCGATGCGGTCGAGACCGAGCCGCACCACGTAAAGGTGAAGGGCCGACCGGCTGGCCGGATTGCGGTAGGGCGTGGTGAGGGGCAGACCGGCGAGCGCTGCATCATAGGCGTCGGCGATCTGCTGGCGGCGCTCAAGGAATTCCTCCAGCCGCGCCATCTGCGACAGGCCGAGGGCCGCCTGCATGTCGGTCATGCGGTAATTGAAGCCGAGGCCGATCTGCTCGTAGTACCAGGGCCCGTGCGGCTCGCCCTGCATGAGTTCAGGGTCGCGGGTGATGCCGTGGGAGCGGGCGAGATTGAGGCGCGATGCGATCTCCGGGTCATTGGTGAGCGCAAGTCCGCCCTCCCCCGTGGTGATGATCTTCACGGGGTGGAAGCTGAACACCACGATGTCGGAATGGCGGCAATCGCCCACCTTGCCGCCCGGATAGGCGGCGCCGATGGCATGGGCCGCATCCTCGATCACCCGGAAGCCGTAGCGCTTCGCAAGGGCGCCGATCGCCGCCATGTCGCAGGGCTCGCCCGAGAAATGGACCGGGATCACCACCTTGGGCAACCGCCCTTCCCGCTCCGCCGCCCTGAGCTTTTCCTCGAGCGCCGCCGGGCTCATGTTCCAGGTCACGGGATCGATGTCGACGAAATCCACCGACGCGCCGCAATAGAGCGCGCAGTTGGCGGAGGCGACGAAGGTATTGGGGCTGGTCCAGACGATGTCCCCGGGGCCGACGCCCAGGGCCATGCAGGCCATGTGCAGGGCGGCGGTCGCATTGCTGCAGGCGACCGCATGGCGCGCCCCCACATATTCCGCCACCGCCGCCTCGAAGCGCGGCACCGCCGGGCCCTGGGTCAGGAAATCCGAGCGCAGGACCTCGACGACCGCGGAAATGTCCTCTTCCGAGATGTTCTGACGCCCGTAGGGGATCATGCAGCCGCTGCCAGCTTGTCGAACTCGCGCAGTTCCTCGACGGTGAGGAAGTGGGTGTTGTTGCCCGAATTGTATTCGAAGCCCTGGGGCACCGGCTCGCCCCGCTCGCCGATGGCGTTGACCGAATAGTCGAGATCGCCGTCATGGAAGCGGATGGTCGGCCGGATCACGAAATGGTCCGCGAATTCGAGCGTGAGGTGGGAATCATCCGCCGGGCACATGATCTCGTGCAGCTTTTCGCCGGGCCGGATGCCGATGATCTCGGTGGGCATGCCGGGGGCGAGGGATTCGACGAGGTCGAGGATCCGCATGGACGGGATCTTGGGGATGAAGATCTCGCCGCCATACATGCGGGTGAAGTTCTTGAGCACGAAATCGACGCCCTGCTGCAGGGTGATCCAGAATCGGGTCATTTCGGGGTGGGTGCTGGGCAGCGACTTGGCGCCGTTCGCGAGCAACTGCTTGAAGAACGGCACCACCGAGCCGCGCGAGCCAACGACGTTGCCGTAGCGCACGACCGAGAAGCGGGTGCGGGCGCCGCCCGTCATGTTGTTCGCGGCGACGAACAGCTTGTCCGAGCAGAGCTTGGTCGCGCCATAGAGATTGATGGGGTTCGCCGCCTTGTCGGTGGACAGCGCGATCACCTTCTCCACATTGTTCTCGAGCGCCGCCTTGATGACGTTCTCGGCCCCGTGGATGTTGGTCTTGATGCATTCCATGGGATTGTATTCGGCCGCAGGCACCTGCTTGAGCGCGGCGGCATGGATCACGTAATCCACCCCACGCATGGCCTGGACGAGGCGCGCCCCGTCGCGGACGTCACCGATGAAGTAACGCATGACAGGCGAGTTGAACACCTGCTGCATTTCGAACTGTTTCAGCTCATCCCGGGAGAAGACGATGATGCGCCGGGGCCTGTGGCGCTGAAGTAGGGTCTTCACATATTGACGGCCGAATGAACCGGTTCCGCCGGTAATCAGGATCGACTTGCCATTAAACATCATACAGCATACCTCCGCCAGGCATCGCACCGCGTCGCGTATGGTTAAAATATCGGCAATAGTTAAAGAGACTATGAATCTGGCGGCGGCCTGAAGCCTTTTTCTCGCCGCCCGGATCACTGCCCGCGCGGGTCGATGGTGTAGATTTCCTGGGAAGTGGTGGGCACGGGA
>CAZDSS010000140.1:0-5753 GCA_964508185.1 uncultured Sphingomonadales bacterium | reverse complement strand
CCCTGTCCACCGGTTGGCGGGAAGCGGCCGATGGCCGCGCGCTGCTGCTGACCCGGCTCGGCGCGGTTGCCGCCGATTGCGTCGCGCGGGCCGTGGTGCGGGGGATTCTTGCCGCCGAAAGCCTCGGCGACCGGAAATCCTACAGGGATTGCTTCCGCAGATAGATTCGGACCTCGACCCGCTCGGACACATCCCCAAGCGCCACGGCGGCGGCGTCCATGCTGACGCCCGCTCCGCGCAGGTCGCGCAGCACGCGGCGCAGCGCCGTCTGCCGCTCCGCCACCCGGTCCGCGGGGCCATGGGCGACGATGTCGAGCGCCACGTCCGGCACCAGCGCCCGCACCTCGCGCACCGCTTCCGTCAAGCGATCCGCATAGCGGGTATTGCCTTTCGAAAAATCGATGACGGCGAAGGCCGTGCGGCCGCCGTCGGCGATGGCCGCCGGGCCGGGCGCGCCGAAGGACGGCGGGGTCAGGACCGCGAGGCGATTGTTCTCCCGCGCCATCTGCCCTTGCCGGTATTCGGCGGCGGTGCCGAGGGCGGCGAGCAGCTCGCCCGTGGGCATGAGGCGGGCGGGATCATGTCGCCCCGCTTCGCCCGACGAGAATTGCAGCGCCTGGCGCGCCGCCTCGTCCCTGAGATCGCGCAGCATGTCGACCGCCATGCTGAAGCGGCTGAGGCTCGATTGCGCCGTGCTCCAGCGGCTGATGAGCTCTTCCTCGTCCGTGCCGGCGGCGAGCAGGCGGTCGAGGGCGTCAAGATAGGCCTTCCAGGTGCGCTCCGCCGTCTCTTCCGCAAGGGCGGCGGACTGGCGGATGGGGGCAAGCCCGTCGTCGGCCCCGGCATCCTTGAGGGCGTCGCCCGCAGCCGGTGGCGCGGCATTGGCCGGCCCCGCCGCCCCGTCCGCCCCATCGATGGGATCGAGCACGACGGGCTTTGCGGCGTCCGCCGGACGCTCGACGGATGCGAGCTGCGGCCAGGATCCGGGAGCGCAGCCGGCAAGCAGCAGCGCGGACAGGATTGACGCCCATGCGGCATGCGCCATACGGCGGTCGGTGAATGACTTCAACATCATCAGGGCTCCCTCGGCGACGGCGACTTTAGGCGAACATCCCGCCGGCGGACAAGGCCATTTCCGGGCCGCACTCCGGCCCCGCCGTTCGCCCATACGCAAAAATTTGCAGAAAGGGCGCGAAGAGGCCTTGCCATTTTGGTCACGAGCCGTTAGGTTCCGCCTGCATTTCGGCACCGCCGAACGCGCGCCCGTAGCTCAGCTGGATAGAGCACCAGACTACGAATCTGGGGGTCAGAGGTTCGAATCCTTTCGGGCGCGCCATTTTTATTTCAAAGCACTTCCCGCAAGCCTTCAAGACGATCGTTGAACAGCGCCTTCGCGGCCTGCGCGCCGTTTGCGCCGACCCTTCGCGATTCGTGGCGCCCCTGTTCCGTCCCATCAGATGGGCGCCTCCCATGCCTCGTCCGGGCGCAACGCGCGGGCGGAAGGGCGGCGCATGTCGCGGATTCATGCGGACAGTTCCCGAGACGGTGCCCGGCATGCGTGCCGGGCGCGCCCGGATCGGCCTTCCGCGCGGCAAAGGACCTGCGCCTCAAAATCCTTCCAGCACGATCTTTCCCCGCGCGCGTCCGGATTCGATGAGGGCGTGGGCCCGCTTGAGATTCGCCGCATTGATCGGGCCGAAATTCTCCGCAAGCGTCGTGCGGATCGTCCCGCTGTCCACAAGCCGCGCAACCTCGGCAAGGAGGCGGCCCTGCTCCGCGATGTCGGCGGTATCGTACAGGGAGCGGGTGAACATCAGCTCCCAATGGGTCGACACGCTCTTCCGCTTGAAGGGGAGGATGTCCAGTGACGCAGGATCATCGATCAGCGCGAAGCGGCCCTGGGGCGCGATCAGCTCGACGATTTCGGGCAGATGCCGGTCAGTCCCCGTCGTCGAAAAGACGAAGGCGGGCGCGCCGATGCCGAGGGCGGCGACTTGTTCCGCGAGCGGCCTCGAATGGTCGACCACGTGATGGGCGCCGAGCTCGGCCGCCCATGCCCGGGTTTCCGGCCGCGACGCCGTCGCGATGACGGTGAGGTCGGTCAGCTTGCGGGCGAGCTGGATGGCGATGGAGCCGACGCCACCCGCGCCGCCGATGATGAGGATGGCGGGCGCCGCTCCGGGCACGGCGCGGCCCTTCACATCGAGTCGGTCGAACAATGTCTCCCAGGCCGTGATCGCCGTCAGGGGCAGGGCCGCGGCCTCCGCCCAGCCGAGGGTCTTCGGCTTCGGCCCGACGATGCGTTCGTCGACCAGCTGAAATTCGGCGTTGCTCCCGGGGCGCGTCAGCGCGCCGGCGTAGAACACTTCATCGCCGGGCTTGAACAGGCTTGCATCCGGCCCGGCCTCGACGACGATGCCGGCCGCGTCCCAGCCCAGAACTTTCCATTCGTTTTCGGCAGGCGACACGCCCGCGCGGACCTTGGTGTCCACGGGATTGACGGAAACGGCGCGGATTTCCACCAGAAGGTCGCGTCCCCTGGGCGCGGGGCGCGGCAATTCGATATCGACGAGCGCATTGGGGGCCTCCACGGGGAGCGGGGTCTGATAGCCGACGGCACGCATCTTCTACTCCTTTCGCTTGAGTTCGATTGAAGGATTGATGTCTGGTCCGAAATCGCACCTTGGAGTATTATTGGCAAGTACGCACATTTATTGCATATAGTGTCAAAAAGGATACCGTTACATGCCACGCGCAAAGCACGAACGTTTCGATTGCAGCGCCGGATGCCCGGTGGAAGCCACGCTTTCGCTCATCGGCGGCAAGTGGAAAGGCGTGATCCTGTGGCATCTCCTGCAGGGGACGATGCGCTTCAACGAGATCCGCCGCCGCCTGCCGGGGGTCACGCAAAGAATGCTGACCAACCAGTTGCGCGAGCTCGAAGCCGACGGATTCATCCTGCGCACCGTCTATCCGCAAGTGCCGCCCAAGGTGGAATACAGCCTGTCGGAACGGGGCCGCAGCCTCGAGCCGGTGATCCGGGCGCTCAAGGAATGGGGCGAAGAACATGTCCTTGGCAAAGCCCCGGCGCCGGTGGGTCAAAGGGACGAAAATGAGGTTGCCGCGCCGGCATGATCCCGCCCGCCAGGAGATGGCCGGGGGCAGCAGCGTTCAGAAATCGCGAATAGTGACTTTCCGTTTTTCGGCCTACAAACCGCGCCCGCAATCCACAAATCCTCGGATCCAAGGCCCCGTTCGGGGCGCGAATCGAGGAGATCAAGATGAAGAAGATTGCACTTTCGTTCGGCGCGGCGGTGCTCGCCGCAGGTCTGAGCCAGGCCGCATCGGCCCAGTCGTTCGACGGGTTCTATGCGGGCGCCGAGGCGGGTTGGACCCAGCACAGTGCGGGAACGTTTTCCTCCCCGCTCGGCGATGTGGCGGCGGGCCGCTCCCATGATGCGGCCTCGGCCGGCCTGTTCGTGGGCTACGACTATCGGGTCGCTCCGCGCATCGTCATCGGCGCCGAGGCAGGTCTCAGTTTCGGCATCGACGATCGCTTCGCCCGCGATACGGGCAGCGCGCTCCTGGCGATCGATCCGAAGCGGTCCATCGACCTTACCGCGCGGGTCGGTTATCTCGTGACCGACAACACCCTGGTCTATGCGCGCGGCGGCTACACCAACGCGCGGATCGGCACCTCGATCAAGGAGGAGGCCGGCGTCCGCTCCGCCACCGGGAACCGCGACGGCTGGCTCGTGGGCGGCGGCGTCGAACATGCTTTCACCGACCGGATCTCGACCCGCATCGAATATCGTTATTCCGATCTGAGCGACGGCCACGGCAAGCTGGACCGCCACCAGGCCCTGATCGGCATCGCTTACCGCTTTTGACCCTTCGCGGCGCGGGCTGGAGCATACGGTCTTCCAGCCCGCGTCGCACATTCGCGGGGCGGCAAGATCTGGCAACTTGCGCGCGGATCGGGTGACCTACCAGGTCACCGCCTGCTTGCCGATGAGTTCCACGCACCAGTCGATGAAGGCGCGCACCGCAGGCGCGAGATGGCGGCTTGATGGATACAGTATGGACAGCGGATCCGTCGCCGCCTCCACATCCTTGAGGACCCGCACAAGGCGTCCGTCGGACAACGGCTCGTGCACCATGTAGCTCGCCGCGCGGATGAGGCCGAGCCCGGCAATCCCCGCGGCTATGTAGTTGTCCGTGTCGTTCACCGTGACGCGCCACGCCATGGCCACCGAAGTCGATCTCTCGTCCTTGCCGAAGGTCCAGTTCCAGGGACGGCCGGTGCGGCTGTCCGTGTAGCCCACCGCCACATGCTCGCGAAGATCGGCGATGCAGGTGGGCGTGCCGTGCCGCTCGAGATAGTCGGGTGATCCGCACACATACCAGTGGAAATGGGCGAGCCGACGCACGATGAGGCTCGAGGGCTGCGGCACTCCCGCCCTGATGACGCAATCGATATTCTCCTGGATGAGATCGGACAGCCGGTCGCTGAGATGCAGATCGATCTCGATCTCCGGATGCCGCGCGGCGAGCTCCGGCAGCGCAGGGATGATGAACCGACGGGCAAGGGACGGCGTGGTGCCAACCCGGATGGCGCCGCGGATCGTCCCGCCCCGTCCCGCGACGGCGCTCTCGGCCGCCTGCAATTCGCGCAGAATGGCCTTGCAGCTGTCGTAATAGCGCAGCCCCGCATCGGTGAGGCTGATCGCCCGCGTGGTTCTTTTCAGAAGCTGCACGCCGAGATGCGTTTCCAGATCCTTGACCACCTTGGTCACGGTGGAAGGCAGCACGCGCGACGTCTCGGCCGCCCGCCGGAAGCTTCCCGCTTCCACCACGCGCGTGAACAACTCCATGGCCTGAAATCGATCCATCCCTTCCCTCCTGCCGGGGCGGCCTGCATCCGCAAGCGGACGCGCATGCGGCGCCATTTTACGCGCCCTGCATTGTTCGACCTAGCCGAATAGTCAAATCAAAACGGCCGCAATTATCATCCGCAGGTCGTCGGCATATCTTCGACATCTACCGCAAAATAAATACGGGGATCGAACATGCCGAAATATGAAGTATTTTTGAAAGACGACGTCAGGGATCTCATGGATCTTGCCCGAAACTGGGTTGAACTCGGCTGGCGTCACACCCCTGAAGATCCGTTTGATTTCTACACGCGCCTTGGCAGCTTCTATGACTGGTGGTCCGGCGACACGCAGTTCTTCGATGATTTCGATCAGCGGCGGCGCATCAACTTGTCGGCCGCACAGTATGCCGCGATCTGGGACGCGGTCATCCCCGGGTTGCAACGTCTCACCAACGTCATGATCGGCGAACCGCGCCCCATCGTGTCCGGCGACCTCGCCGTCATGACCGTGCAGTTCATCACCTCCTTCGTCACCGCCGAGGGCCAGGAAGGCCACGTGCACACGCTGTCGAGCCTCGTCTGGCGGCGATCGGGCAACAGCTGGCGCATCATTCGCGAGCATGGCAGCGGCATCAAACATCACCCCTAGCCACCCCCCGGCACCCCCGAAGCGACATTGCCAGTTGGAGATTCACATGAAATTCGGATCAAGATTGCTTATCGACGGAAAACTGGTGGAGGGCGACCACATCCTTGATGTGATCGACCCCGCCACGGGCGACAGGTTCGCAAGCGTCGCCCGCGCGTCACGGCGGCAGGCGGAAGCTGCGATCGAGGCCGCGCGAAAAGCCCAGCCGGCCTGGGACGCCCTGGGATG
>CAZDSS010000139.1:0-5796 GCA_964508185.1 uncultured Sphingomonadales bacterium | reverse complement strand
TAATCGTCATAGCGCCCGCTCTCCCGCCACAGGTCGGCGGACTGGATGGTGGGCATCAGAAGCTCCACGGCCCCGGCGCGGGCCTGCTCCTCGCGCACGATCTTCTCGATCTTGCGCAGGACTGCGAGGCCCAGCGGGAGCCAGGTATAGATGCCGGCGCTGCCCTGCCGGATCATGCCGGCGCGCAGCATCAGACGGTGCGAAGCGATCTGCGCTTCGGCGGGATTTTCCTTGAGGATGGGCAGGAGATAACGGGAAAGACGCATGGACGACGGTCGCCTTCTCTATCAGAAATCCGGGGAACCAGGTCGCCTTCCTCTCTAAAGGAGCGGCCCGGGGTCTTCAACGATCTTTTTGGCCGCCGCCGGTTTGGTCGG
The DNA here is from genome assembly GCA_964508185.1 of uncultured Sphingomonadales bacterium. Lineage (GTDB taxonomy): Bacteria > Pseudomonadota > Alphaproteobacteria > Sphingomonadales > Govanellaceae > CAZDSS01. The sequence goes on along the minus strand of CAZDSS010000139.1, from coordinate 5,419 downwards.
CATCCTTCTGGTCGGCATCGTCCGCGCTTTTCCGGCAGGCCGCCATCGCCGCATTGAGGTCGTCGCCGGAAAGCGGCAGGCCGTTGACGTAGGGATACCCGTCCCGCACCTCCACATAGGCGATGACCGCATCGATGCCCGTGGCGCGGGGCCCGCGCCGCCCCATCTGCAGGTCGCGCCAGACGGCGAACTCGAAATTCCGCGCGAGGTAATCAAGCTCCTCGCGCCAGGCCGCGGCGCCGGATGAGGGAAGATCCGCGGGCACAATCCCCCGCGCCGCGTCCGCTTCCGGCCGGTAATGGACGTCGCCCGCCGCAACATGGGGGACAAAGGCGCTGCAATCCTCGGCGCGGATCACCACCTGTCCTCCGGCGAGCGCCGCGCTTGCGGAAAGGACGGCGCAGACGGCGAGAATATGCGGGAAATGCCTGGAAATTCCGGCCATGAGCCCCCTTTCGACCGTTATTCTGTGTCGATTATGCCACAATTCTCGAAAATGTGACAATCGACCCCCTTCGGCGCAATAATCCTGCTTCACAGCGCGTTTCCGGTCGCTTATCGTCCCTTTCAGGTCATCGCTGAGGGGCCCAAGTTTCGGGAGGACGTTTCTAGAAAAAGACCAGAACGTCGCGCCAAACAAAAGAAGAAAAAATCATAAAAGGTGGAAAGCAAGGTTCTCGTCAACCTTGCTTTTCTCTTATGTGGCGCCGCCCCACGATTGTCTGCCTTCCCCTCAGCGGAAGCTGACGAGATCCAGGCTCGCGATCAGCAGGAAAATTCCCCAGGCCACGAAGGCAAGGACGGTGGCGACCGCCATCTTCCATTTGATGCCGGGATTGACGGGCGCGCTGTCCGCCGCGCCCTCCGGCTTTTCCTCGCCGCTTTCGTCATGGGTCTTGACGCCCACGGGCAGCAGCATGAACAGGATCAGCCACCAGGCGATGATGTAGACCACCACATGGCTGGCGAGGGGAAGGTCGCTCATGCCTGCTCGATCTCGACCAGAGTGCCCAGCATGTCCTTGGGATGCAGGAACAGCACGGGCTTGCCGTGAGCGCCGATCTTGGGCTCGCCGTCGCCGAGAATGCGCATGCCCTTGGCGACAAGCGCGTCGCGGGCGGCGATGATGTCGTCCACCTCGTAACAGATGTGATGAATGCCGCCCGCCGCGTTGCGGGCGAGGAAATTGGCGATGGGCGAATTTTCGCCCAGGGGATGCAGCAGCTCCACCTTGGTGTTGGGCAGCTCCACGAAGACGGTGATCACGCCATGGTCCGGCTGGTCCACGGGCTCCGACACCTTGGCGCCCAGCGTGTCGCGATAAAGGGCCGAGGCCGCGGCAAGGTCGGGCACCGCGATCGCGATATGATTGAGACGTCCGATCATCATGTTTCCTCCAGACCGATCGTGATTAGACCCGCACCACATGGACGCGGGTGACGGGACCCGGCGTCTTGCCGGTGACCGCCCGGGCGAGCCGCCGCGCCGCAACGCGCACCGCCTCCGCGAGGCGGTCGGTGTCGCGGCCGCTCGACGGGCCGAAGCGCTCGACGGCGGCGGTCACCGTCTGCCGCAGCTCGGCGGCGAAGGCGCTGGCGTCCGCCACGGGAAGCCCCTGCATGTCAAGGCTTGGCTCTGCCACAAGTATCCCTTGCGCGTCAACCGCGACGGCGATGCCGAGATAGCCGTTGAACATCAGTCGCCGCCGCTCGGCGATGGCCTCGTCGTCCGCCGGCACCAGATGGATGCCATCCAGCGCAAGCCGTCCCGTCTCCACCCAGTCGACGATCTCGGCGGGCCCGGGCGCAAGGCGCACCATGGCGCCGTTCCCCGCCGTTATCACCTGCGGCACGCCGTAGTCGCGGGCAAGCTCCGCATGTTTCAACAGGTGACGCGGCTCGCCATGGACGGGGATCGCGATCTCGGGCCGGATCCACTCATACATCTGGCGCAGCTCCTCCTGCCCCGGATGGCCGGAGACATGGACGAAGGCGTCGCGCTCGGTGATGACCTTGACGCCGTTCCGCGCCATCTCGTTGATCATGCGGCCGATGGCGATCTCGTTGCCGGGAATGATCTTGGACGAGAAGATGACGAGATCCCCGGCTTCCAGCACCACGTTGCGATGCTGGCCGCTGATGATGCGCCACAGCGCCGCCCGCGGCTCACCCTGGCAGCCGGTCGCCACATAGAGCACCTTGTCGGGCGGGAGATAGCCCGCATCCTCCTCGCTCACGATGGGCGGCATGTCGGCGAGATAGCCGAGGGCCCGCGCCGCCTCGAAATTGCGCACCAGCGCCCGGCCCACAAGGCACACGTGACGATCGACGGACGCCGCCGCCGCGCCGATGGAGCCGAGCCGCGCGATGTTGGACGCGAAGGTGGTGATGACGATGCGTCCCGGATGCCCCTTGACGGCTTCTGTCAGACCCTCCCGCACCGTGAGTTCGGAGCCCGAGGCCTTGAGATTGAAGACGTTGGTGGAATCGCAGACCATGGCGAGGATGCCCTGGTCGCCGATCGATCTCAGGCGGTCGGCGTCGGTCGCAAGGCCCACGAGCGGATCGGGGTCGAGCTTCCAGTCCCCCGTATGGAACACCCGGCCCGCGGGCGTTTCGATGAGCAGCGCGTTGGGCTCGGGGATCGAATGGGTGAGCGATACATAATCGACCCGGAACGGCCCCGCATCGACGCGTGCGCCCAGGGGCACCTCATGGAGCGGCACCTCATGGATGAGCCCCGCCTCGGCGAGCTTGCCGCGCAGGATGGCGGCGGTGAAGGGCGTCGCATAGACCGGGCAGCGGAGCCGCGGCCAGAGATGGGCGACGGCGCCCGCATGATCCTCGTGCGCGTGGGTCACGAACAGGGCGAGGAGCTTGTCCCGCCGCTCCACGATGAATTGCGGCTCGGGCATGATGACGTCGACCCCGGGAAGATAGGGATCGGCGAAGGAGATGCCGAGATCGGCCATGATCCAGGCATCGCCATAGGCGTAGAGATTGAGATTCATCCCGATCTCGCCCGTGCCGCCGAGCGGCAGGAATACAAGCTCCTCCGTCATGTCGCGCAATTCGCCTTGTAGATCATGTAGAGCCCGCGGATGGTCAGTTCCTGGTCCACCTCGTTGATGATCGGGGTCGCGGCGCCGAACAGGGTGGCAAGCCCCCCGGTGGCGATCACCTTCATGGGCGCGCCGTATTCTTCCTGGATCCTGTTGGCGATCCCCTCGATCAGCCCCACATAGCCCCAGAAGATCCCCGAGCGCATGGCGGTCAGGGTGTTGTTGCCGATGACGCGCTCCGGCCGCTCCACGGCGATGCGCGGCAGCTTGGCCGCAGCCATGTGCAGCGCCTCAAGCGACAGATTGATGCCGGGGGAGATGACGCCGCCGAGATAGTCCCCTGCCCCGTCCACCACGTCGAAGGTGGTGGCGGTGCCGAAATCGAGCACCATGAGCGGCCCGCCATAGAGGTCGTGAGCCGCGACGGCGTTGACCAGGCGGTCAGCGCCCACATCCCGGGCCTTGACGCCGATATTGAGCTTCACCTCGGGGTCCCCCACCACCAGGGCGTCGCAGTTGAAGTAGCGGCGGCAGAGGAGCTGCAGCGGAAACAGGGTCTGGGGCACCACGGTCGCGATGATCGCGCCGGTGACGACCGACGGCTCCAGATTTTCGAGCCGCATGAGCTGGGTCAGCCAGACCATGTATTCGTCGGCCGTGCGGTTGGCGAAGGTGGAGATGCGCCAGCGCTGGCGCACCCCGCCTTCATCCAGCAGGGCGAATACCACATTGGTGTTTCCGGCATCTATGGCCAGCAGCATGCAATTCCCTCCCTTGGTCCGGTTGTGGTTCCCTGTATTGCGGCAGTTATACCCGCGCGGGCGGAATCATGGAAAGAAAACGTCGCCGGCGGCGATGCGTTCAGTCCCCCCGTCGGCGCGGGTGAGAAGAAGCGCGCCGGTCTCGTCGATGTCGTCGAAGCGGCCGTGGATTTCCCGGTCATGAAGCCGCACGCGGACAGGCCCGCCGATCCCCGTCGCCACTTCCCGCCAGGCCGCGCGGATGGCCGCGAAGCCGCCCTCCCGCCATTGCTGGAGGCGGGCGTCGAACGCGGCCGCAAGCGGCGCGATCAGCTCGCGGGCGCTGCGCGCGCCGCCCTCGTTCATGAGGCAGGTTGCGGGGAATTCAACCCCCTCCGGCGCATGGGCCACATTGATGCCGATGCCGATGACGAGCCAGTCCCCCGCCCCTTCGCTTTCAAGGAGAATGCCCGAAAGCTTCCGCCTGCGGACGAGGACGTCGTTCGGCCATTTGCATGCGACATCCGCATTGGCGCCCAGTTCGCCGCGCGCGAGGTCATGGACCGCAAGGGCGGTGACGAAGGAAAGCTCCGCCGCCCGGGCCGGCGGGCAGCCCGGCTGCATCAGGCGGGAGATGTAGATGTTGCCGGGCTCCGACAGCCAGGCGCGGCCGCGGCGGCCCCGGCCGCCCGTCTGGCGCTCGGCGATGATCCAGCAGTCGGCAGCAGCGCCGGCCGCGATCCGGCGACGCGCCTCGGCATTGGTGCCGTCGAGGACGGAAAAGAAGAAGCCCGGAACCCCGCCGGACAAGGTCAGGGATTCCGGGCTGTCGTTCATCGCAAGGTCAAGGCGATCTTGATCAGGGCACGAGCGTCGCGGCGGCGGTCGCGGCGGGAGCCACGATGCTCGCCGGGCTCAGCACGAAGAGCGCGGTGACGACGGCGGTGACCAGCAGGATCGCCGCCATCTCGCGGCCAAGGGGCTTTTCGAACTCGCCCGCGGGCGCATCGAAATACATCACCTTGACGATGCGGAGATAGTAGTAGGCGCCGATGACGCTGGTGATCACCCCGATCACCGCAAGCGTCACGAGCCCCGCATCGATCGCCGCCATGAAGATGTAGAGCTTGGCGAAGAAGCCCGCGAGCGGCGGAATGCCCGCCAGCGAGAACATGAAGATCGCCATGGCCGCCGCCATCATCGGCCGGGTCTGGGCGAGCCCCGCGAGATCGCTGATGTTCTCGGTGGGGCCTTCCTTGCGCCGCATGGAGATGATGACGACGAAGGTGCCGATGTTCATGGCAAGGTAAATGGCGAGATAGACCAGAAGCCCCTTGAGGCCTTCCTGCGTCCCGGCGGCGAGGCCGATCAGCGCATAGCCCACGTGACCGATGGAGGAATAGGCCATCAGGCGCTTGATGTTGGTCTGCACGATCGCGGCCACCGCGCCGAGGACCATGGAGGCGATCGAAATGAAGACCAGGATCTGCCGCCATTCCATGATGAGGTCGGCGAAGGGGCCGAGCACCACGCGGGCGAAGAGCGCGAGCGCCGCGATCTTGGGCGCAACCGCAAAGAAGGCGGTGACCGGCGTCGGCGCGCCCTCATAGACGTCGGG
>CAZDSS010000138.1:0-5891 GCA_964508185.1 uncultured Sphingomonadales bacterium | reverse complement strand
GATGTCGGTTTCGAAATACCCCGGCGCGATGGCGTTGACGCGGATGCCATAGGGCCCGAAGTCCGCCGCCATTTCGCGGGTGAGCGCCGCAAGGGCCGCCTTCGACGTGGCATAGGCCGCGCCGGCGAAGGGGTGGACGCGGCTTCCAGCGATGGAGGTGACGTTGACCACCGCCCCCTGCGCCCGCTTCAGCTCCTCGATGAGGCCGCGGGCGAGCATGATGTGGGCGAAGAAATTGACCTCGAACACCTTGTGCCAGTCCGCTTCGGCGGTGTTGAGGGTATTGAGGCGCGATCCCCCCTCGCCCTTGGGCGAGATCCCGGCATTGTTGACGAGGGCATGAAGCGGCCCGCCATTGAGACGGCGGCGGATCTCCTCCACCCCGCGGGCGCGGTCCGCCGGATCGCCGAGATCGATCTGGACGTGATCCTCGGGCCCGGCTTCCCACGGGCAGCCTTCGGGAAAGGCCTGGCGCGAGCAGGTGATGACCCGCCACCCCGCGCTCGAGAAGCGCTTGACGGTCGCGTGTCCGATCCCCCGGCTCGCACCGGTGAGCACCAGCGTCTTGCGTTCGTTCTCCATGGCAGGAATCCCCCGAAACGTTCATGGCCGGAAGGATCGGCCCGGCCCGCGTATCCTGACCCGATCACGCCGGCGCGGCAAGGGCCTCCTGAACCGTGGCATCGAAGCCGACCCTGCGGCTGTCGCCGAAATCAAAGAGCGGCCGCTTGATGAGGGCGGGATGCTTGAGCATCAGGGCGATCGCGCGCTCGCGGCTGAGATCCGCCTTGTCGGCATCCGCAAGCCCCCGCCACGTGGTGCCGCGGCGGTTGACGAGGGCGTCATGCCCGAGCTCGTCCACCCAGGCTTCGAGGAGCGCCGGGTCGAGCCCGTCCTTGCGATAGTCATGGAAGCGATAGGCGATGCCGCGGGCCTCCAGCCAGGCGCGCGCCTTCTTCACCGTATCGCAGTTGGAAATCCCGTAGACCGTGATCATTTTCGTTCTCCTTCGTCTCCCGCAAGCGGCACTTCCTGCGGCAAGGGCGTGACGTCGAGGGGCATCTCCAGCCCCTCGGGATCCACATGGATGATGATGTCGGCCGAGGGAAAGGCCTTGGCGACCGCAAGCTCCACCCGGTCCGAGATGCGGTGCGCCCGGCTCAGCTTGAGGTCGGGGTCGAGCTCGATATGGAACTGGATGAAGCTGTTGAGGCCCGAGGTGCGGGTGCGCAGATCGTGGATCCCGCGCACCTCCCTGTGCGACATGACGATCTCGGTGATGCGCTGCCGCTCCTCGTCGCCCATCTCGCGGTCCATGAGCACGTCGAAGGATTGCCGCGCGATGGCCCAGGAGCTGCGGATGAGGATGCCGGCGATCGCCACGCCGACGACGGGGTCCGCATAGGGCCAGGGCGCGAACTCGGCCGACATGAAGACCAGAACGACGCCGCCATTCATCAGAAGGTCGCCCGCATAATGCAGGCTGTCGGCGCCGATGGCGAGGGACCCGGTCTTCGCCACCACATGCCGCTGGTAGCGGAGCAGGAGAAGTGTTGCGGCCATGGACACGGCGATCACCACGATCCCGATGTCGCTGTGGCGCGGGAGTTGCGGCTCGAAGAAGCGGACCATGGCCTCGCCGAAGAGATAGAGGGCGGAGCCGGTGATGAGCGCCGCCTGGCCGAGGCCCGCGATCGCCTCCACCTTGCCGTGGCCGAAGCGATGGTCGGCGTCGGCGGGGGCGAGCGCATGGCTCACGGCGAGCAGCATGATGGAGGAGCTGAGGGCGTCGAGAAAGGAATCGAACAGGGAGCCGAGAAGCGCGACCGATCCCGTATAGGCCCAGGCCACCACCTTGATGGCGACGAGCCCCACGGCCACCGCGACGGACGCATAGGTCGCGCGGCGCATGAGCTGCGCCCGCTCCAACGGCGTGATCTTCGCCTGCCTGTCCGCTTCCGCCGTCATGGGAAGAGATATTCCTGAATCCAGCCGTCGCCGCTCCGCCGATAGACCAGACGTTCATGAAGACGGAAAGGTTTCTCCCGCCAGAATTCGATCACTTCGGGCCGGACCCGGAGGCCCGTCCAGTAGGGCGGCCGCGGCACCTCGCCGATCCCGAACTTGGCCGCGTATTTCGCCGCCTCCCGCTCGAGCCGCAGGGGCCCGTCCATGGGCCGCGACTGTTTCGACGCCCAGGCGCCGATGCGGCTGTCGCGCGGGCGGGACGCGAAATAGGCGTCGGCCTCCGCATCGCTCACCCGGGTCACGGGCCCCTCGATGCGGATCTGGCGCTTCAGCGATTTCCAGTGGAAGCACAGGGCGGCGAAGGGGTTTTCCTGAAGCTCCACCCCCTTGCGGCTTTCGAGGTTGGTGTAGAACACGAAACCCTCCGGCCCCCAGGCCTTGAGCAGCACCATCCGAACCGAAGGCCGCCCCGCCGCGTTTGCGGTAGCAAGGGCCACTGCTTCCGGAAGCTCGGGTTCGCCCGCCCGGGCATCGGCAAACCAGGACTCGAACAGGGTCAGGGGATCGGCGGGCGGGCTCATGGGCAGACACCTTCGGCTATACTTTGGGCATGGAACCGGCTTTATGTATAATAGCCCAAGCCCTTAACCCCAACTGGGATTTATCGATATGCGCAAGACAGCAATCATCATCATCTCCGCATTGTCGCTCAGCCTCGCCGCCTGCGAGGAAGGGCGGCGCGGCGAACAGGGCGGCACCCTTGCGGGCGCCGCGGCGGGCGCGGTCATCGGATCGGAAGTGGGCGGCACCTTCGCCACCGTGGTCGGCGCCATCGCCGGCGGCTATCTCGGCGGACGTCTGGGCAAGACGCTCGACAACAAGGACCGCAACACCATGCAGACGACCACCCAGTCGGCGCTGGAGACCGCGCCCACCGGGCAGACCCAGAGCTGGCGCAACCCGGATACCGGCAATCATGGCTCGGTGACGCCGCAGGAAGCCTATCGCAACGCCGAAGGCCAGCCCTGCCGCGAATATCAGGAAACGGTGACCGCCGGGGGCGAAACCCAGACCGGCTATCGCACCGCCTGCCGTCAGAGCGACGGCACCTGGGTCATCGTGAGCAAGTAAGCCGCGGGATCTCGAGCCGGGGCGGCGGGCAACAAGGCCCGCCGCGCCCCTCGGCGCCGCGGCCTTCGCCCTGCGCCGCGCGGGGATATCTGCGCCTTTGGCGGGTGATCTTTACACTTTCGTGACTCGTCCTATCTAACAGCTTGATGTTAGAGTAGCTTCGACTTTTTCTGAGGTCTCCGCAGGCGATGAGAAATCTTTACAGCATCCTCGGCGTGCCCAAGACCGCGTCGGCGGCCGAGATCAAGAAGGCTTATCGCAAGCTCGCCAAGGAGCTGCATCCTGATCTCCATCCCGGAGATCAGAAGATCGCCGAACGCTTCAAGGAAGTGTCCGCCGCCTACGCCATTCTCGGCGACGAGAAGCAGCGCGCCCGCTACGACCGGGGCGAGATCGACGAGAACGGGGTGGAGCGCGGCTATGGCGGCTTCCAGAACGCCTACCGCCAGTACCAGCGGGCGGGCGCGGGCGCGCGCGGCCGCGGTTTCGAAGGCGGGTTCGAGGGCGGCTTCGGCGGCGGCTTTTCGGGCTTCAGCGCCGAGGACCTGTTCAGCGACATCTTCAGCAATCTGCGCCAGGGCGGCGGCCGGCGGCCGACCCCGAGCCGCGGCGCCGACCGCATCTATGAGGTGACCATCGACTTCATGGACGCGGTCAAGGGCACCAAGCGCCGCATCTCGCTGGAGAACGGCCGCACCCTAAACGTGACCATCCCGAAGGGCGTGCGCGAAGGTCAGCAGATCCGCCTCAAGGGCCAGGGCGGCCCCGGCGTCAACGGCGGCCCGTCGGGCGATGCGCTGATCGAGGTCAAGATCACCCCCCACCCCCGGTTCCGGCGCGAGGGCAACGACATCCATGTGGACCTGCCCATCACCCTCGCCGAAGCGGTGCTCGGCGGGCAGGTGCGCGTTCCCACCATCGACGGCGCGGTCAACATGACCATTCCTGCGGGCAGCAACACCGGCAAGATCATGCGCCTCAAGGGCCGGGGCGCCGAAGGGCCGGACGGTGTGCGCGGCGACCAGTATGTGAAGATCCAGGTCATGCTGCCGGACGTGATCGACGACGAACTGCGCAAGGCCATTGAGGCCTGGTCCAGGCGGCACAGCTACGAAGTGCGTGACGAAGTGAGGTAGGATGTGGCGTTCCTCGGCGACCTAGGGCAAACGGTTGCCTCCTTCTCCCTGGTTCAGACCGTCCTGCGGTTCCTGAAGCATGACGGGCCCATGGTGTCGGGGCATCTCTCCTACCTCACCCTTCTCTCGCTCTTCCCCTTCTTCATCTTTCTCGTGTCGCTGGCCGGGCTCGTGGGTCATACGGAGGCGGGGGCGCACGCCATCCTGTTCCTTCTCGAAAGCCTGCCCGAGGAGCTGCAGGAGGTGATGCAGAGCCCGGTGAGCGGCATCATCGCCAATTCCAAGAGCGGCATTGCGACCCTTGCCCTCGTCGGCGCCATCTGGGCCGCGTCCTCGGCGCTCGAAGCCGCGCAGCGGGCGACCGACCGGGCGTTCGAGGACTATACCCCGCCCGCCTTCTGGCTCCGCCGCCTGCAGGGGATCGGGCTCGTGCTGTTCGCCGGGATCGGCATCCTTCTTGGCATGTCGGCCTTCGTCCTGGGGCCGCTTGTCTGGAGCGCGGTCATCTATTTCGTGCCGCCCCTCGAGCAATGGACCGAGGCCGCGGCCATCGTCCGCTATCTCGCCACCGCCTTTTTGTTCTTCCTTGCGATCTCCGCCCTCTTCTTCGCGCTCAAGCCCCGCTATCGCGGGCGCTTCGTGCGGGTCTGGCGCGGCGCGCTGCTGACCCTTTTCCTCTGGCTCATGGTGGGGACGGGGTTTTCCCTCTATCTCCGCTATTTCGCCCGATACGACGTGACCTACGGCAGCCTCGCCGGGGCGATCGTCGCCCTCATCTTCTTCTATCTGGTGAATGCGGGATTTCTCCTGGGGGCCGAGCTCAACGCCATCTATGCGGAGCGCCGTCACAAGGCGAAAACCGCGGCGCTTCACCCCGAACAGACGCCCTGACCGCGCCAAGGAACATTGAATTGAGCGGGCGTTGGTGTAGGATGCGCGCAACATATTTCTGACTTTGCGCAGGCATTTCTTTACTGCGGCACAACTAAAGGGATTAACCGATGACTTCAGGATCGGGTCTGCTGGCGGGCAAGAAGGGACTGATCATGGGCGTCGCCAACGACCGCTCCATCGCCTGGGGCGTGGCGCGGCAGGCGGCGGCGCAGGGCGCGGAGCTCGCCTTCACCTATCTGAACGAGGCGCTGGAGCGCCGCGTGCGGCCGCTGGCGGACTCCATCGGATCCGATCTCCTCGTGTCCTGCGACGTGTCGGACCCCGCATCCATCGACGCGGCCTTCGCCGAGATCGAGAAGCGCTGGGGCAAGCTTGATTTCCTGCTCCATGCCATCGCCTATTCGGACAAGGAGCAGCTCAAGGGCCGGTATCTCGATACCACCCTCGACAACTTCCTGCTCACCATGAACATCTCCTGCTATTCCTTCACCGCCGTCGCCCAGCGGGCTGAAAAGCTCATGAAGGACGGCGGCAGCATGGTAACGCTCAGCTATGCGGGCGCGGAGCGGGTGATGCCCCACTACAACGTGATGGGCGTGGCCAAGGCGGCGCTCGAGACCAGCGTCAAGTATCTGGCGAAGGACCTGGGCCGCGACCGCATCCGGGTGAATGCCATTTCGGCCGGTCCCATCAAGACCTTGGCCGCGTCCGGCATCGGCGACTTCCGCTACATCCTGAAGTGGAACGAATACAACGCGCCGC
>CAZDSS010000137.1:0-5966 GCA_964508185.1 uncultured Sphingomonadales bacterium | reverse complement strand
CCATCCGGACCTGTTAAACATCCTGCTGCAGGTGATGGATGCGGGGCGCCTGACCGACAACAACGGCAAGGAAGTGGACTTCCGCAACGTGGTCCTCATCATGACCACCAATGCCGGGGCGGCGGAGCTTTCCAAGGCGGCCATCGGCTTCGGCGACGTGAGCACGGAAGGCGCCGACGAGGAAGCCATCAAGCGCATGTTCACGCCGGAATTCCGCAACCGGCTGGATGCGGTGGTGCCGTTCGGGCCGCTGCCCATGGAGGTCATCGAGCGGGTGGTGGACAAGTTCATCGTCGAGCTCGAAGTCCAGCTCGAGGAACGGAACGTCCAGCTGTCGCTCACGCCTGAGGCGCGGACCTGGCTTGCCAAGAAGGGCTATGATCCATCCTACGGCGCGCGCCCGCTCGCCCGCGTCATTCAGGACCATATCAAGCGGCCCATGGCGGAGGAACTGCTGTTCGGCAAGCTTCTCCATGGCGGCGAGGTCAAGATCCGGATCGCCGAGGACAAGCCGGTGCTGGATATCACGCCTGCGCCGAAGAAGTCCAAGGACACGGGGCGGAAGAAGAAGCCCGAGCTGGTCTGACACAGCCGAATATCTCAACCGACCCCCGGCTCATCGAGCCGGGGGTTTCCTTTTGTCTGCGCCGGTCATCCCCGCTATCTATGGGGCATGGGTGAAGGATCAGGCATGGCTCGCATTTTCGGCATTCTGGCGCTGGCGTGCTGGGCGCTTTTCGGCATGGCGGGGGAGGCGACTGCCCGCGACCGCCTGCTGGTCTTCGCCGCGGCGAGCCTTCAGGATGCCATGAATGCCATCGCGGATGATTACGGGCAAATGGGCCGCGCCCGGCCGGTCCTGTCCTTCGCCGCAAGCTCCGCGCTCGCCCGGCAGATCGAGCATGGCGCGCCCGCGGGTGTCTTCATCTCGGCCGACGAGGACTGGATGGACTATCTGGAGGCCCGGGGGAAGATCGACGCCTCAAGCCGCCGGGTGCTGCTTGGCAACCGGCTGGTTCTGGTGACCCCGGCGCGGGACGCGCGGAAAGTCGGAATATCGCGGGACTTCGATATTCTTGCCTTCCTTGGCGGACGGCGCCTTGTCATGGGCGAACCGGCGAGCGTGCCGGTCGGCCGCTACGGCCGTGCGGCGCTTCAGCATTTCGGCCTGTGGGATGCGGTGGAGCGCCGGGTGGTGCGGGCCGACAATGCGCGCTCGGCGCTCGCCTTCGTCGCCCGGGGGGAGGTCGCGGCGGCAATCGTCTATGCAAGCGACGCCCTGGCCGAGGATGCGGTTGCCATCGCCGCCGAGTTTCCCGGGACAAGCCATCCGCCCATCCGTTACCCCGCGGCCCTCGTCAGGGGAGCGGGGGAGGACGCCCGGGCGTTCCTCGCCCATCTGTCGTCGGACGCGGCGCGGCGGCGCTTCGAGCAGTTCGGCTTCGTCCTGCCATGACGGAGGGGGCGATTTTCATCGGGCCGCTGACCGCGGCCGAATGGGAGGCGGTGCGCCTCAGCCTGAAGGTGAGCCTGTGGAGCGTCCTCGGCTGCCTGCCGCTCGCCCTGTTTCTCGCATACATTCTGGCGCGCCGGCGCTTTCCGGGGATCGCCCTCCTCGACGGGCTCGTGCATCTGCCGCTGGTGCTCCCGCCGGTGGTGATCGGCTATCTCCTGCTGCTGTTCTTCGGCGCCACCGGTCCCGGCGGGCGGCTGCTTGCGGGCTTGTTCGGCGTCACGGTCGCCTTCCGCTGGACCGGGGCGGCGATCGCCGCGGCGGTCATGGGCCTGCCGCTCATGGTGCGGGCGATCAGGCTTTCGATCGAGAACATCGACCGGCGGCTCGAGGTCGCGGCGCGCACATTGGGGGCGCGGCGCTCCCATGTCTTCTTCACCGTCACCCTGCCGCTTGCCCTGCCGGGGATCGTCGCCGGGGCCATATTGTGCTTCGCCAAGAGCTTCGGGGAATTCGGCGCCACCATCACCTTCGTCTCCAACATTCCGGGCGAGACCCAGACGCTCCCCATCGCCGTCTATTCCGCCTTGCAGGTCCCGGGCGGGGAGGGGGCGGCGCTCCGCCTCTCCGTCATCGCCATCGTCATTTCCATGGCGGCGCTTGTGGGCTCCGAATGGTTCAGCCGCCGCCTGCGCCGGGGACGCTCGCGCCATGAGCTTTGACATTGCGGTCGAAAAACGGCTCGGGGCCCTGCATCTCAGCCTCGCCTTCCGGAACGACGCCCCGATCGTCGCGCTGTTCGGCCCCTCGGGCGCGGGCAAGACCACCATCCTCGACATGGTAAGCGGCGTGCTGCCGCCCGATTCCGGCCATGTGCGGGTGGGGAGCGTGACACTGTTCGACAGCGGGGCAGGGATCGATCTCCCCGTGGAGCGGCGGCGGGTCGGCTACATCTTCCAGGACGGGCGGCTGTTTCCCCATCTCTCGGTCCGGCGCAACCTGTTCTATGGCTGGAATCTGACCCCGCCCGCCGAGCGCCGCATCGCGCCCGAGCGGGTGCTCGGTTTCCTCGGAATCGATCACCTCATGGACCGCATGCCGAATACACTCTCGGGCGGCGAGGCGCAGCGGGTGGCGATCGGCCGGGCCTTGCTTGCAAGCCCGCGCTTCTTCCTGATGGACGAGCCCCTGTCTTCCCTCGACGGCGCGCGGAAGGAGGACATGCTGGGCCTCATTCACGACCTTGCCGGGGAATTCGGCCTGCCGATCCTCTATGTGAGTCACGATCGCGCCGAGATCGCGCGGCTCACCGATCAGGTGGTGACCCTCAATCCTTCCTGAACGGCGCGTATTCGCTGAGGATGCGCTGGTCCTGCGCCACCAGCCTGCGCTCCTCGGCGAGGAAGCGGGCGACCGCGGCGCGGAAGCCGGGATCGCAGATCCAGTGGGCGCTCCAGGTGGTGTTCGGAAGATAGCCGCGCATGAGCTTGTGCTCGCCCTGGGCGCCGGCCTCCACGCGGCGGAGGCCTCTGGCGATCGCGTATTCCATCGCCTGATAGTAGCAGACCTCGAAATGCAGGAAGGGGTGATGCTCGATGGCGCCCCAGTAGCGGCCGTAGAGCATGCCGCCCCCTTCGAGATTGAGGGCGCCCGCGATATAGCGCCCGGCGCGGCGGGCGAGGATCAGCACCACCCGGTCCGCCATCCGCTCGCCGAGGAGGGAGAAGAACAGGCGGTTGAGATATGGCCGTCCCCATTTGCGCGAGCCGGTGTCCATGTAGAACGCGAAGAAGGCGTCCCAATGCTCTTCGCGAAGATCCGCTCCAGTGACGATTTCAACGGTGATGCCGTCCGCTAGGGCGTCGCGGCGCTCGCGGCGGATCGCCTTGCGCTTGCGCGACGAAAGGCTCGCGAGAAAATCCTCGAAGCTGCCGTAGCCCTCGTTCTCCCAATGGAACTGCGTGTCGGCGCGAAGGAGGAAGCCGGCGCGCGCGAGAAGCTCCCGGTCCTGCGCGGTGATGAAATTCACATGGAGGGACGAGAGGCCATGCTCCTCGGCAAATTTCGCCGCGGCGCGGGCGAGGCTTTCGCGCGCATCGTCGGGCGCTTCGGGCGCCGCGAGAAGCCGCGGGCCGGTGACGGGCGTGAAGGGGACGGCGGCGAGAAGCTTTGGGTAGTAGCGCCCGCCTGCGCGCATGTAGGCATCCGCCCAGGGCTGATCGAACACATATTCGCCGAGGGAATGGGACTTGAGATAGAGGGGCACCGCGCCCACAAGCCGACCCGCGGCGTCACGCAGGGCGAGATGGCGGGGCCCCCAGCCTGCGGTGGGCGACACCGCGCCGCTGTCCTCGAGCGCCGACAGGAAGTCGTGGGCCACGAAGGGATTGCCCCCGCCTACGCAATCATCTCCCGCGCAATGATCCCATTCGGCGCGGTCGATCTCCGCGATCGCCGCATGGAAGGACGGCCGCAAATCCCCGGACACGCTCATGACTTCTCGAAAATGATGTTGTCGGCGTTTTGTTCCGCCCGCTTGCGCTCGGCGTCGCTGCGCACCGTCCAGGTCAGCAGGGGCAGGCCTTGCGCCCGGCAGGCGCGGGTGAAGTCGTTGGGCAGGCAGCGGATGTCGTAGGCGACGAAATGGGGCGCCGTGCGGTCGAGCGCCTGGACCTGCCCGCGCTGGGTGGTGAGACGAAAGCCAAGCTCGCGCCGGTATCGAAGGGACGCGACGAGCCCGCGAATGAAGCGCGGCCGCCGTTCCCGGAACCAGGCGACGCTTTCGGGGTTGAAGGACATCACCGCGAACGGCCCGTTGTAGTCCGCCACATCCCGGGCGACCGCCGCCTCGAGCGGGCCGGTGGCGCCGGGGCGGGACTTGATCTCGATGAGAATGGGCACGCGTCCCGCCACAAGGGCAAGGACGTCGCGTAAAGCGGGGATGTGCTCGCCGCCGACCGTGAGGGGCACGGCCGCAAGCTCCCCAGAGCTCAGATCGCGGACATGGCCCTCGCGTCCGGCGAGGCGCCGGAGGTCCCCGTCATGGAACACCATGGCGACGCCGTCGGCCGACAGCTGGACGTCGAGCTCTATGCCATATCCCTCGCTGATTGCCGCGCGGAAGGCGGCCGGACTGTTCTCCTCGACCCCCGCGGTCTTGTCATGGAGGCCGCGATGGGCGAAGGGGCGCTCATAGAGCCAGGCCGGAATTTCGAGCGCGTCGATCCAGCCGGAGGAGGGGTCAGGCAATCTCGAAAATGGCATCAACCTCGACCGTCGAATCGAGCGGCAGCACATTGGTGCCCACCGCGACCCGCGCATGCCGGCCGGCATCGCCGAACACGTCGACCATGAGGTCCGACGCGCCGTTGGCGACGAAGGGCTGACGGGTGAAGTCCGGGGTGGAGGCGACGAAGATCGTAAGCTTCACCAGCCGCTTGATGCGCGACAGGTCGCCAAGCGCCTTCTTCGCCTGGGCGAGCAGGTTGATGGCGCAAAGACGCGCGGCTTCCGTTCCCTGCTGCTCGGTGGCTTCGCCGCCGACTTTCCCCGTATAGACAACCTTGCCCTCAAGCATGGGAACCTGCCCTGACAGGAACAGGAGATTGCCGGTCTGCACCGCGGCCACGTAATTGGCCACGGGAGCGGCGACTTCGGGAAGGGTGATGCCAAGTTCTTTCAGGCGATCTTCGGGACTGGCCACGGAAACTCTCCTTCATACGCTTGTGGGTTGCACCCGGAAGGTAGTCCCTTTGGCCCTCCCATGCAAAGGAGAAACTGGCCTGATCCCTTGGGCTTACCGCCGCGCGCGGCGGCGGCGCTTGTCGCGGTACATGGCGGCGTCCGCCGCGGCGAGAAGCGCGCTCCGATTGATCCCCGGACCATAGGCCGCCATGCCGAGGCTCACGCGCAGGGGGATTTCGGCGCTCTCGTGATGAAGCGTCAGGCGGTCAAGCTCCCGGCGCAGGCTTTCCATGCGGTTGAACCCGTCTTCGGCCCGGCAGTGGGTGAGGACGGCCATGAATTCGTCGCCGCCCGGGCGGGCCACCAGGTCGGTCACCCGCAGGCTGTCGGACAGATGCCGGGCGACGAGGCGGAGGCATTCGTCCCCCACGAGATGGCCATAGCGGTCATTGATCTTCTTGAAGCCGTCGAGGTCCATCACGGCGACGATCCCCGTCTCCCCGTGGCGATCGGCGTTGGCGAGCGCGCGCTGCAGGAAGCTCTCGAAGCCCCGGCGGTTGGCGACCCCGGTCAGGGGATCGGTGGTCGCGAGGGACTCAAGCTCGGCGATGCGTTCGCGCTGCTCGGTCAGCAGCTGCTCGGCCTCGGCCGCAAAGCCGAGGATTTCCGTGATGAGCGCCCAACGGTCAGCGTCGCTCCCTTCGCTCGTGAAGCTGCGCACGAGGCGGCTCGCCATGCGACCCACATAGGGGTTGAGCTCCATGTTGATGTCCGGCGTGATGGAATGCGAGATGGCTCCCATGACACTTCCCTCGACAAAGTCACCTTG
>CAZDSS010000136.1:0-6110 GCA_964508185.1 uncultured Sphingomonadales bacterium | reverse complement strand
ATCCGACCAGCCATGCTCGTCGTCGCCGATGAGGACGCGGTTCGGGTCGGCTGACAAGGTCGTCTTGCCGGTGCCCGACAGGCCGAAGAAGATCGCCGTATCGCCCGCCTTGCCGATATTGGCCGAGCAGTGCATGGGCATGACGCCCTTCTCGGGCAGCAGATAGTTCAGCATGGTGAAGACGGACTTCTTGATCTCGCCCGCATAGGACGTGCCGGCGATGATCACCATCTTCTTGCCGAAATGGACCGCGATCACGGTTTCCGACCGGGTGCCGTCCACCGCCGGATCGGCGAAGAAGTTCGGCGCGTGCAGGATCACGAACTCGGGATCGAAATTCTCGAGCGACGCCCCGTCGGGACGAATGAGAAGGTGACGGATGAACAGGCTGTGCCACGGGCTTTCGCTGATGACGCGGACGGGCAGGCGATAGGCCGGCTCGGCGCCGCCCCAGAGGTCCTGCACATAGAGCTCCTTGCCCTGGAAATAGGCGAGGACCTTGGCATGAAGGCCATCGAAATGGGCTTCGCTCATGGGACGGTTCACGTCGCCCCACCAGATGTTGTCCTTGCTCGAAGGCTCCTCGACGATGAACTTGTCGCTGGCCGACCGGCCCGTATGCTGCCCCGTGCGCACCACGAGGGCGCCGCCCTCCGCCATGACGCCGTCGCCCCGGCGAATCGCCGCTTCGTAAAGCGGCTCGGTTCCGAGGTTCCAGTACACCGCCTGCGCATTGCGGATGCCCTGTTTTTCGATGCCGTTCTTGCTGATGTGGGGCCCTTGGTTATTCACGATCGATCAATCCTTGTTCGAGGGGAGGACCGTCGCCCTCCGCGCGTCTTCAACCCATGGGAGACTATCACTAAGATTCCGTCGGGCATTTGTCCACTAGCTTGTGCGCGCCCACGGCCGCTTCCCGCCAAATTTGACCCCAACATGCGCGGGTGTCGCCGCATGGGCTTTGCGCAGGCTTCGAAGGCGGCTATATATTGGCCGTTTCCGCCTGCGACGGGCCATGCCCCGCGGGTCAAGAACAACAGGAGGGACCGCAGCGACATGCCGAAGATCGCGCTCGTCGATGATGACCAGAACATTCTGACCTCCATCTCCATGGCGTTGGAAGCCGAAGGATTCACCGTCGAACGCTATACGGACGGCGCCAGCGCGCTTTCCGCCCTCAGCAAGAACCCCGCGGACCTCGGCGTGTTCGACATCAAGATGCCGCGCATGGACGGCATGGAGCTCCTGCGCCGCCTGCGCCAGGAGCAGGATTTCCCGGTGATCTTCCTCACCTCCAAGGACGACGAGATCGACGAGGTCCTGGGCCTCAAGATGGGCGCGGACGATTATATCCGCAAACCCTTCTCCCAGCGACTGCTGATCGAGCGCATCCGCGCCGTGCTGCGCCGGGCGGACGCGGCGCGGGAGCCGGCGAGCGCCGACGGCGGCGAGACCCTGATGGTGCGCGGCAAGCTCAAGCTCGATCCCGTGCGCCATATCTGCGAATGGGACGGCCATCCCATCAATCTCACGGTGACCGAGTTCCTGATCCTGCAGGCCCTCGCCCAGCGCCCGGGCCATGTGAAGAGCCGCGAGCAGCTCATGGACATGGCCTACGCCGACGACGTCTATGTGGACGACCGGACGATCGACAGCCACATCAAGCGCCTGCGCAAGAAATTCCGCGCCGCGGACGAGAACTTCAAGAGCATCGAGACGCTGTACGGCGTCGGCTACCGCTATAGCGAAGCTTGAACGTGATCGCGCAAGGACTGTCCGCCAGGCCGCGCCGACGGCGGCGGTCCCGATCGAAGCTCGCGCGGCGCATCATGGCGATCAACATGATCGCCCTCGCGATCCTCGTGGGCGGCGTCTTCTATCTCGACCAGTTCCGCCAGAGCCTCATCGATTCCCGCCTCCTCGAGCTGCGCATCGAAGGCGAGATCATCGCCGGGGCGCTCAGCGAGGCGGCGACCGAGGGGCCGGAATCGGACGATATCGAGGTCGAGATGGCGGAGCAGATCCTGGCCCGCCTCGTGGTCCCGGCGGAGATCCGCGCCCGCCTGTTCTCCGTGGACGGCAAGCTTCTCGTGGACAGCCGCGACCTTGCGGTGGGCGAACTCATCGTCACCAAGAAGCTGCCGCCCATCGGTACGGTCAAGGAATTCGCCAAGCGCATCTCCCACGGCTTCCACGCGGCGGTGGACATGATCGCCAAGAAGGAGAGGCTCGAGCCCTATGTGGAGAAGCTGCACCAGACCGCCGCCGACTATCCGGAGGTGATCGCCGCCCTCGACGGCGACGTGGAGGCGATCCTGCGGGCGAGCCGGGAGGGGACGACCATCGTCAATGTGGCGGTGCCGGTGCAGCGGCTGCGCCGCGTGCTCGGCGTGCTGCTTCTTTCCAAGGACACGGCGGACATCGACAAGATGGTGCGCAAGGAACGGGTGGCGATCCTCAAGATCTTCGGCATCTCGCTGGTGGTGACGCTCCTTCTCTCCTTCTTCCTGTCGCGCACCATCGCCCGCCCGATCCACATGCTGGCGGAAGCGGCCGACGGCGTGCGGCCCGGCGGCGGGCGCGCGGTGGAAATCCCCGATTTCAGCCATCGCAAGGACGAGATCGGCGACCTGTCCCTCGCCCTCAAGGAAATGACCCAGGCCTTGTTCCGCCAGCTGGATGCGGTCGAATCACTCGCCGCCGACGTGAGTCACGAGCTCAAGAACCCGCTGACCTCGATCCACAGCGCGCTCGAGACCCTGGCGCGCACCGAGGATCCTGAGAAAAAACAGAAGCTTCTGGACGTCATCGCCCATGACGTCGGCCGCCTGAACCGGCTCATCAGCGACATTTCGGCCGCCGGGCGGCTGGACGCCCAGATGTCCCGGGCGCGGAAGGAGCGGGTGGATCTTCTGGACCTCGCCCGCAACATGGTCGAGGTCTATGAAGCCGTCGCCAAGCCGGGAACGCCGCCCCTCCACCTGCAGGACCATGGCCTTGCCAGGCTCGAGGTGATCGGGCTGCCCGACGCCCTGGGGCAGGTGGTGCGCAATCTGGTGGACAACGCCCTGTCCTTCAGCCCGCCCGACCGGCCGGTGGTGCTGTCGCTCGCGAAAAGCGGCAATTTCGCGGAAATCTCCGTGGAGGACGAGGGGCCTGGGATCCCGCCCGACAAGCTCGAGGCGGTGTTCGACCGCTTCTATTCCGAACGCCCGGCGCGGGAGAGCTTCGGCAAGCATTCGGGCCTCGGACTCAACATATCGAAACGCATCGTCGAGGCCCATCAGGGGACGATCGCCGCCGAGAACCGCTTGAAAGAGGATGAAAGCGGCAACAGCATGGTATGCGGCGCGCGCTTCAGGGTGCGCCTGCCGCTGGCCTGAGGCGGCATCATCGGAAATTCGGGGACGCGCCATGGAACTGGTTCACGCCACCTGCATCGACTATGCCGGGCGCGGTCTTCTGATCCGCGGCCCTTCGGGTGCGGGCAAGTCCGACCTCGCCCTGCGCCTGATTCATGAGGGCGCGCGGCTCGTCGGCGACGATTATGTCTGGGTCGGCGCGGAAGGCGGCCGGCTTTACGCCATCGCGCCCGATGCGATCCGCGGCCGCATGGAGGTGCGGGGGGTCGGCATCGTCACGGTGCCCGCGCGGCGGGCGACGGCGCTCCATTGCGTGATCGATCTCGTCGCCGCCGACGAGGTCGAGCGCATGCCCGAGCAGATCACCGTGCGTCTTGACGGAATCGACCTTCCCGCCTGGCGGATCGCGCCCTTCGAGGCCTCCGCCGCGGCGAAAGTTGCAGCAATCGTCACGGCCTGCAAGAATGCGCCCCTATGACCAAGGAACGTCCCGCAATGGCGGAAATGGATGAAGCTGTGGAAGCCCCGGACAAGCGCACCCATGTGCTGGTGGTGACCGGGATGTCGGGCGCCGGCAAGTCGTCGGCCCTCAAGGCGCTGGAAGACATCGGTTACGAGGCGGTGGACAACCTGCCGCTGGTGCTGCTGCCGAAGCTGATCGCGGTCATCGACGACAATCCGGAGCATCAGCCGTCCCATGCCCTGGCCGTCGGCATCGACACCCGCACCCGGGCGTTCCGCGCCGACCGTTTCGACGAGGAGCTGCAGCGGCTTCGGGCGCGGGACGATCTGGCGCTCACCCTCGTCTTCCTCGATTGCAGCAACGACGTGCTGGTGAAGCGCTTCACCGAGACCCGGCGGCGGCATCCCATGGCGGTGGACCGGCCGGTGATCGACGGCATCACCCGCGAACGGCTGGCCATGGAGACGATCCGCGCCCGGGCGGATTATGTGTTCGATACCACCGACCTTTCGGTCCACGAGCTGAAGCGGGCGGTGACCCACGCCTTCGGCGCGCCCGCCCTGTCGTCCCATGACCGTCTCGTCATCACGGTTGCGTCCTTCGCCTTTCCCCGCGGCCTGCCGCGGGATGCGGACCTGGTGTTCGACGTCCGTTTCCTGCACAACCCCCATTACGTGAGCCAGCTTCGGCCGCTCACGGGGCGCGATCCGGCGGTTGCGGAGTATATCGAGCGCGACCCGGCCTTCCAGCCGTTCTATGATAAGCTCCAGGACCTGGTCACCTCGCTGTTGCCCCACTACAAGAGGGAAGGTAAAGCTTATCTCACCATCGCCTTCGGCTGCACCGGCGGCAAGCACCGCTCGGTGCTGCTGGCGGAGCGATTGGCAAGCACGCTCAGGGCGCTGGACTACCGGGTCAATGTCCTGCATCGGGAGCTGGACCGCGCGCTGGAGCCCACCGACATGGTTCTTGGAGATATTCGATGATCGGGATGGTACTCGTCACCCATGGTCGTCTCGCCGACGAGTTCATTGCGGCGACGGAGCATGTGGTCGGCCCGCAGCAGGCGGTGAAGGGCATCTGCATCGGCCCCGACGACGACATGGAGCAGCGCCGCCAGGACATCCTGGATGCAGTCAATGCGGTGAACGACGGCTCCGGCGTCATCAGCTCTTACTCATTACAAAAAAAATAAGTGGGACTGCTTAACATTTTGCAAGCGGCCCCATGGCTCATTCTGATACTATCATCATTTTATATAATAGGCTCTTTATATATATTTTCCAGGTCATATTTCTTTACTCTTTTTCTCACTATCTGAGAATCCGTGGTATAAAGGCCTTTCTCTTGCATCCTTTGGAAAAACTCGGCCCCTGCAAAGGTATAACGGCTCATAAGCCCTGCCTTAGTTTTAATCTTTTTATTAGCAAAAGAGATTAAATCTCCTATTGCTAACTGTCTTGGTAGCTCTAAAGGGCGAATTCCTTTTAAGTATCTACAGCTATTATAGCCCGCTAAGGTGCCTGTTGAAATAGCTTCCGTATGGCCTATGAACAAACCGGACTTTTCCCCTCCACATAGCAAGTTTTCAATCCCCTTTACCTTCATCTGATTATCTCTTTCTGCAACGGAAAGGTATCGAATGGAATTTCCTTTTCCCCCTGCGTAAGGGTCTGCATATCTTGCACCTTCAAGGCCCGGCACTTGCCTTAGCTCTGCTAGTGGAAAAAATGGCGTCATAATCTTTGCATAACCCGTGTCTAACAATATAATATTTTCTGCATACTCACTTAAAGCATACTGCTGACACACCTTTAAATCTAATTTTTCCTTGACCACTTCTTCCTCTTTTAATGGAATCACGACGACACCTTTTTCTTCTAGTTCCTCTTGTATTTCATTTGACAATGAGCTTTTTTCTAATTTTCCAGAGCCGCTAAAGGCCCCAAAGGCCCCGTCTGCTCTTTGCCCCATAATATCATTACAGCCTGCCTTTTGCGTGATGCTAACTCTAGGACCAAAAGCCGGACACCTTAAGATACACATGCAGCATCCGTTGCCGTAGGTTAGACAGTTCCCCATAGGTCCTGTGGAACCCGTGCATTCTACAAAGACATCTCCTTCGATCCTTGTTCCATCCGCCAAAACCACAGCTTTCATAACGGAATTACCTTCACTGCTTTTCCCTTCATCCATAATCACATCTATAGCTCTGGCTATGGTTTTTATTTCAATATCTGCTTCCTCTAATAACCGCCTTACCTGGGGTTCCACCTTAATTACAT
>CAZDSS010000135.1:0-6197 GCA_964508185.1 uncultured Sphingomonadales bacterium | reverse complement strand
TGCTCTGCACGCAGGTCATGGGCAACCACATGACCGTGACCGTCGCCGGCAGCCAGGGCCATCTTGAGCTCAACGTCTACAAGCCCGTGATCGCCTACAACGTGCTGCAGTCGATCCGCCTCATCGCCGACGGCGCGGTGAGCTTCACCGACCGCTGCCTCAAGGACATGGAGCCGAACCGCGAGCGCATCGCCGACCTCATGAACCGCTCGCTCATGCTGGTGACGGCGCTCGCGCCCGAAATCGGCTATGACAATGCGGCCAAGGTGGCGAAGAACGCGCACAAGAAGGGCACGACGCTCCTTGAATCCGCGCTGGAGCTCGGCCTCGTGGACGAAGCGACCTTCGCCCGCGTGGTGCGGCCCGAAACCATGCTTGGCCCCGACAAGGCGTAAAGAGAGCGTGATGCGATGCCCGAGCGGGACCCGACCGCCATTCGCAAGCGATCGGTGACCATCGCCGGGCATCGCACCAGCATTTCCCTGGAAGATGCCTTCTGGGAGGCCCTGACGCGCATCGCGGCGCAGAAGGGCCTTTCCGTCAACCGGCTGATCGCCCTGATCGACGCCGAGCGGAGCGGCAACCTTTCAAGCGCCATCCGCGTCTATGTGCTGCATCATCGCGACCGTCTCTGACGACGGCCCCTGCCCCATCAGCGCGACTTTTCCGCTTCCCGTTCCTTGAGCCGCTCGAGCAGGCGGTCGAACAGCACCTTGCCGCCTTTCTCCTGCTGCGGCTCCGTCGCCGATTTCTGCTGCGGCGCGGGCTTTTTCTGCGGGGCTTCGGCCTTGGGAGCGGCTTGGGGGGCGGCTTGCGGCTGTTGCTGAGGGGCCGGCTTCTCGCCCGCCGCCGCGCCCGCCGCCCGTTCGATGAGGGCGCGGGAGATTTCCGCCACCATGTGGGTCTGGAATTCCTTGCTGTTGAAGCTCACCTTCGGCGCGTCGATGGCGCCCGCGATGTCGAAGCCGATGGGCGGGGCGCTCGGATGCGCCGCAAGCTGCAGCCGCCCGCTGGATCTGGCGGTCCAGCTCGGCAGATCCACCGTCGCACCGAAGAGCGCCTTGCCCGCATCGAGGCTTACCACGAGATCGGCGAGGCTCAGGACCCCGTCCCTGCCCTGGATGACGGTCGCGAAGCCCTTGTGCTTCGTCTCCCCGCCCGCAAGGGCGGTCGTCAACAGCTTGCCAAGCCCCTTGGCGTCCTGCAGCGCCGAAATGTCGGCCGCAAGGCGCGGCAGATCGATGCCCCGGAGCACGCCTTCGGACAGGGTGAAGTCGGCGTCGCCGCTCAGGGACTTCACGAGTTCCGCCGGGCTCGCCCCCGCGCCGCGGAAATTGCCCTTGATGTTGATGCTGCCGGTCACTGCCTCGTAGCCCGCGGCGGTGGCCAGCGCCTGCTCCATGGACGCGTTCCGGAGATCGAAGGCGAGCGTCATGGCGGGCGTCTCGCCCTTGGCGCCGCCGAACGCGAAATCGAGGGCCACGTCGCCGTTGAAGAGCTTGCCCGTGAGCCCCCGCACCGCAAGGCGGCCGTCCTGCACGAGAAGGGTCATTTCCGGCGCATCGAACACATAGTCCCGCGCCGTCAGCCGCTCGGCCGCGACCTTCACCTCCGCATCGAACGCCTCGAGCCAGGCGAGGTCGTAGGGATCATTTGACCACTCCTCCTTCGCCTTCTTGTCCTTCGGCCCCTCGCCCATGAAGCGGTCGACGAGGATGGGGCCGGTCCTGAGCTCGCCCAAAATCTTCGGCTTGCCGGGCTTGAGCCGGGCGTCCACCGCACCCTTGAAGGCCACGGGGCCGAAGGTGCCGCCGAAATTGCGCACCGCGATGTTGTCGCCGTTCCCGCGCAGTTCGGCGATGAAGTCCACGGGGCCGAAATTCGTCACCTGCTCGCCGAAGCCGACGCCGAGACCGCGCAGGAAGCCCCGCGCATCGTCGCCCATGGCGCTTACCGTCAGATCGTAATCGAAGCGCGTGTCATCCCCCTGGGCGACCGGCGTCACCTTGCCGCCCGCCGTCACCTCCGCGCCCGCCACATCGGCCTTGAGCTTCACGTCGTAGCCGCTGCTCTCGCCCTTGACCGTGCCCTCGACGGCGACCGGCCGGTCGTC
Source organism: uncultured Sphingomonadales bacterium (assembly GCA_964508185.1). GTDB lineage: Bacteria > Pseudomonadota > Alphaproteobacteria > Sphingomonadales > Govanellaceae > CAZDSS01. The sequence continues at coordinate 4,084 of CAZDSS010000135.1, read as the reverse complement.
GGGCTGGGCGGGGGGCGCAAGCCCCAGATCCCACTGATCGATGAGCGCCGCAAGGCTGCTGTTGCGTCCGGAGAAGGCGAGGTCCAGCGCCTTCACCTTGCCGCTGTCGCGGCTCATGCGGCCTTCGGCCTTGAGGCTCGTCTGCCCCACCCTGCCGCTGGTCGCGAAACGGAGGTCGCTGGCGCCGCCCTTGAGCCCCGCCTTGAGATCGACGGCGCCAAGCCGCCGCGCGGGCGCGGGCAGGATGTTGGGAAAGGCGCGCTCGACGGCGAGCAGCGACGGCCCCCTGGCGGCAAGCGCCAGATCGAAGCGCGGCTTGCCCGCGAAGTCGTCGATGGTGCCGGACGCTTCCATGGCGAGGCCCAGCAACTGCTGCGCCTCGAGCGAGGTGATCTCAAGCCGCCCGCCGTCGATCATGAGGTCGAGCGCCACCTTCTCCCCCTCGAGCGGCCGGCAGCTCAGGCGGTCGACGCTGAAACGGAAGACGACGGTAAGGCCGCCCAACGCCTCTTCCGCGGCTTCAGTGCCGGACTTCGCCGTGGATGCGCCGCGCGTCGCGACAGGCTGCGCCGCCCCCGGCTCGGGGCCGAGACAGGTGCGGCCGGGCGCGAGATAGTCGCTGATGTCGAGACGGTCGAGCTCCGCGGTGACCGCGAGGCGCGGATTGGGGCCGAGGTCGTAGACCGCATTGCCCCGCGCCGTCATGGTATCGAGCCGGAAGCTGCTGTCGGTGAGCGTCACCCGCGCGGGCTCGAGCGTCACGCCGCTTGCGACCGCGAAGGCGGTAAGCCGCGCCGGGGGCACGTTGCGGACGTCGATCTCGAGCCAGTCGAGCAGGCCGCGAAGATTGTTCGAGGCGGCGGCGATGCGGCCCGAGAAGCGCGGCGTCTCCCCGCCGGTGAGATAGCCTGCGAGGTCAAGGTCGGACCCGCCGGGCAGCAGGGCGTGGAACTTGCGGATCGTAAGCTTGCCGTCGGCGGCGGTCGCCGTCATCTCCGCCTGGCGGATGATGCGGCCCTTGTGGCGTATGGCGTCGGCGGTGAGCTGCACCTCCCCCACCATGTCGCGGGGATCGAGCAGCGACAGAATCTGGCCTAGATCAAGCTTGGCCTCGTCCTTCGCCTTGGGCGCAGCCGGCGCGGGCGGCGCGTCGGCCGCGTCCTTGGGCAATGCGGCGATCAGCACGTCGGCGTCCAGCGTCGTGAAGGCGAAGGCGACGCGCAGTTCCGGCTTGTCCGCAAGGCGCGCCGCCACTTCCCCAGTCCCCTTGCTGTCGCCGAGGGCGAAATTGAAGGCGGAGGTCGAAAATTCGTCCCGCGCCGCCTTGAGACGGAGCGCGGCGTCGAAAGGCTGGGCGAGGGCGTAGGCGGGCGGCGTCTCGTCGCTCAGCAGGCGAAGGATGGAGGTCAGGGCCTGCCCCGCATCGGGCGCGTTGACGGTGAGGTTCCCCTCGAACCCCGGGCGGTCGCCGAAGGCGACGATGCCGCTGATCCCGAGCTTCGCCTGGGCGACGTGAAGATCGGCGGTGACCGGCGCGAGGTCCTGCTGGCTCCGCCGACCCATGGAAAAATCGAGGGCCAGCGGCACGTCGCGGTAAAGGAGCGATCCCGTGAGCTTGATGGGCCCGCGCAGGCTTTCGGCGGTCACCAGCACGTCGATGGCGCTCGCGGTCTCGACCCGCTTCTCCATATGGTCGAGATAGCTCAGCGACCCGTCCTCCACCACGAAGCGGTCGAGACGGATTTCGCGGCGCGCGCCGCCGCGCTCCTCGTCGTCGAGAAAGTCCCAGTTGACGCGGCCGTCGGCCAGCCGCTCCAGATGGATCACCGGGCGGACGAGCACGATCTTTTCCACCTGGATGACGCCGGACAGGAGGGGGAGGAGCGCGACCCGCACGTCGAGCGCCTCGAGCTCCGCCATGTTGTCGCCGGTGCCGTCGGGAATGTTCGCGACCGAGACGAGCTTCGCGGTGAAGGACGGCGCGGGCAGCAGGCGCAGCGACACGTCGCCTTCGATTCGCACGTCGCGACCCGTGGCCGCTTCCGCCATGTCCTCGATCTGGGCGCGGTAATGGTTCCAGTCGAGGAAGCTCGGGATCACCAGGGCGGCAAGCACGAGAAGGCCCACGGTCCCCGCAGCGACAATGAGGACCTTCTTCAGACGCACGTCCTGATTTCCTTTCCGTTGAATAGACCGCGGAACATGGCCTACCCGTTTCCTCCCGTACCCGAAACGCTTTCCTGTGCGTTGTGCGTACGCAGGGCCCGAATGCGAGACGAGAGGAGTTCCTGCGATACGAACATAGCAATTTATTGGATCATGGGTTAAGCAGATGCTAGCAAGTCTTTAAGGCGAAAGCATGACGCATTGCAGCAAGCAGGCGCGCACGGGGGAGGGAGTTCAGGCGTGCGAGGAACAGGATACGGGCATTCGGCCGGCCACAGAGACAGACTTTCGTAACCCATGATCGATTCAACCCCAATGCTGGTCCACCAGGCGACGGTGCTGCCCGAATGGGTGGACGCCAACGGCCACATGAACGTCGCCTGGTACGCCGCCGCCTTCGATCAGGCGCTGGACCGCTTCTTCGATCGCATGGGCATCGGCCGCGATTATACCCTGGGCTGCCATTGCGCCCTCTTCGTGGTGGAAAGCCATTTCACCTATCAGCGTGAACTCCTGGCGGGCGACCGTCTTGCCATCCGGCTTCAGCTCCTCGACCGCGACCGCAAGCGCATCCATTGCTTCATGGAGCTATACAACGAGGACGGCGGGTTTCTTGCGGCCACGTCCGAACAGATCGCCGTTCATGTGGATCTCGAGACGCGGAAAAGCCTGTCCATGCCCGCGCCCGTGATCGAGCGGCTGACCGACCTTCTCGCCCTGCACAAGCAGATCGCGCGGCCCAAGGAGATCGGCCACAAGATCGGCATCCGGCCGCGCAAGCCCCGGTTCGCATCGGCATGAAGGCGGGGGCCATGGCGCGGAGGCTCGCGATCCTCATGGGCCTGGCCGGGATGCTTGCCGCAGCAGATGCCGCCGCCGACTGTTCCGACCCCGCCGCGCCCGGCGTCGACTGGCAGCGCTGCGCCCAGGGCGGCCGCAGCTTCACCGCCGTCGATCTCACGGACGCCAACCTGCGGAACGCCAATTTCGCGCGGTCGGACCTGTCGGGCAGCAGGCTTCAGGGCGTGGACGGGCGGCGCGCCAAGTTCGTCTCGGGCAGGCTTCAGGGCACGGTGTTCGACGGCGCCGACCTGTCCTCCGCCGACTTCACCCGCGCCGACCTGATGGACGCCTCCTTCCGCAACGCCACCCTGCGGCAGGCGATCTTCTTCCGCGCCAACCTGCGCAACGCGGATTTCACCGGGGCGATCCTGGGCGACGCCGATTTCCTCGGCGCGGATCTCACCGGCGCCACATGGGTGGACGGGACGAAGGTCTGCGGCCCCGATTCCATCAGCCGCTGCAACTGACCGCCGTCAGAAGGCGGAGACCCACAGCACCTCGGCGGGCGCATCGTCCAGCGCCACGGCGGCATGGGCCATGCCGCTGTCGATATAGATGGAATCGCCAGGTTCCAGGATCACGGGCTCGTAATGCTCCGTATGGAAGGCGACCCGGCCCTTCATGACATAGACGAATTCCTCGCCGCCGTGAGAGCTCCAATCGAGCGCCTCGCCGGGCGCCGCCGGGCGGATCACCGTGCGGAAGGGCATCATGCGCTTGTGGCGGAGCGCCGTCGCCAACACCTCATGCTCGTAGAAGGGCGCGCGATGGAGCCGCCCGGTCCCCGCGCGGGTGACCGCGAGCCGCCCGGCGCTTGCGGGATTGGCGGGACCTGCCGCGACCCGCTGCGCCTCGGCCGAGGAGCGGGCGAAAAGATCGGCAAGGTCCACCCCGTAGCCGTTCGCGACCTTGATGAGAAGATCATAGGTCGGCGACATCTGGCCGTTTTCCACCTTGGAAAGCGTTGAGCGGGCGACCCCCGCCGCCGCTCCCGCCTCGGCCAGCGTCCCGCCGCGCGCCCGGCGCAGGTCCCGCCAACGCTGCCCCAGATGCATGCTTGCGGAGGGCGCATCCG
>CAZDSS010000134.1:0-6334 GCA_964508185.1 uncultured Sphingomonadales bacterium | reverse complement strand
TCGATGAACAGGATGATCTCGCCATCGGAGTGGGTGGTCTCCTGGATGACGGCCTTGAGGCGCTCCTCGAACTCACCGCGGTACTTGGCGCCGGCCAGCAGGCTGCCCATGTCGAGCTGCACGATGCGCTTGCCCTGCAGGCCGTCGGGGACGTCCTTGTTGACGATGCGTTGGGCGAGCCCCTCGGCGATGGCCGTCTTGCCGACGCCGGGCTCGCCGATCAGCACGGGGTTGTTCTTGGTGCGGCGCGACAGGACCTGGATGGTGCGGCGGATCTCCTCGTCGCGGCCGATCACCGGGTCGAGCTTGCCGTCCCGCGCCGCCTGGGTGAGGTCGCGGGCGAATTTCTTGAGGGCGTCATAGGCGTCCTCCGCCGTCGCCGTATCGGCCGTGCGGCCCTTGCGGATCTCGTTGATGGCGGCATTCAGCGACTGGGCGGTCACCCCCACATTGCGCAGGATCTCGGCGGCGTCCGTCCCTTTCTCGAGGGCGAGCGCCACCAGCAGCCGTTCGACCGTGACGTAGGAGTCGCCAGCCTTTTCCGCGATCTTGCGCGCATTGTCGAAGAGACGGGCGGTCTCGGGCGCGAGATAGAGCTGGCCCGCGCCGCTGCCTTCGACGCGTGGCAGGGCCGCAAGCTTGCGCTCCACCTCGGCAAGCGTCCGCTTGGGATCGCCGCCCGCCGCCTGGATGAGTCCGGAAGCCAGGCCCTGCTCGTCCTCGAGCAGAACCTTCAGGATATGTTCGGGCGTGAAACGCTGATGGCCGGAACGGAGAGCAAGCCCCTGGGCCGACTGGATGAAGCCGCGCGCCCGCTCCGTATATTTTTCGAAGTCCATGGTGATTACCCCTTCGACCGAGAATTCGCCGATTGCCGTTGCCCGCCTGCTTCTCCGGAACTCGTCGGACGGCCGGAGGTTTCATGGTGACATGCCTCCGCACCTCGTCAAGCCGTACACGGGCGGCTTACGCCTTAGATAGGTGTTGCAGTTCGGCAACAAAAGGGGTGGGGCACATAAAAAAACGGCCGCATGTCCTGCGGCCGTTTTTGTCTGAATTTCATCTCTTTGCCGGTCAGGCGGTGGCCTTGTCCCCGGCGGTTTCCACGGCAGGCGCGTCAACCGCGGTCTTGCGCGGGCGGCCGCGGCGGCGCGGGGCGGGGGCTGCGGCTTCGTCCGCATCCGCGGCCGCGCCGTTGACGCCGTCCGCAGCGGCGGGCGCTTCCGCGCTGCTCGCCGCATCGGCAGAGGCGGCTTCGTCCTTGCGCGGACGGCCGCGGCGGCGTCGCACTTCCACCTTGAGGAAAGCGGGGGTATGGGGATCGTCGCCCGCATCGGCACCTTCGTCGGCATCCGCGTTGCCGCGGTTGAGCGACAGGCGGCCGGTGACGGGCGCCGCTTCCGCGCGGGCCGCGGTGCTCCGCCGCCGGGCGGGCGCCGCTTCTTCGCCATTGGCCGCAAGCCTGGGCGCGGCATCTTCGCCATCGAACAGGAAGGAAGGCTGCTCGCCGTCCGCCGCCGCGGGTTCAACGGCAGGCTCCGGCTCCGCGACGGGCGCCGCAAGAGCTGCGGGCTGCTCCTCGACCGCTTCATCGTCCGCCGGCACGACGGCTTCGGGCGCGGCCTCTTCATGGGCCGGCTCGTCGATCGCCAGTTCCTGGTCGTCCTGAATGTTCAGATCTTCATCGCGGCGCGGCGGTTCATGATCGAAGGCGCCGTATTCGGCCGCAAGACGATAGTAATGTTCGGCAAACTGCAGAAAGCTTTCGGCCAGAATACGATCGGACGACTGTACTTCCCGCGCCGAATTCTTGTAACGCTCGTAAAGCTGCAGGGCGGTGCCGCGCACCTTGCCCTCGGGGCCGTTGCTCTCGATCTGGCGGTTGAGCAGGTTCTGCGGCCGCCGCATGCGACCATTGTTGCCGTGCCCATGATTATTGTTGTTGGCGTTGGGGCGATTGTTGGCGCCGCCCATATTCCGGCCTCCGGAATTACGCCCACGTTGACGGCGCGGGTTTGGACCCTTTCTCATGAATAATCAGCCGTTCTTTGCCGCTTCGGAACGTCCCGGCGTTCTGACGGTGAAAACCCGGGGCCGCCGCCCATTTGGCAGCAATCATTGATGATGATGTCGATTGTGTGATGGTTCCGGGGCCGCTCTTTCGCGGCCGCACAAATCACCGTTGCGGGGCCAGACTAGCGTGAACACTGATCGTTTCCAACCGTTTTTTTATGGGTTCCGGCGGAATTGGCGGCCGGATCAAAAGCGATTCCGGCCGTCGGATCATTTACCGAAACGCCATGGGAGCCATGGCGACGATCACGCGTTCACGTGATTCCAGATCCGCATGCAATTCCATATGGGTGAAACCGGCGGCTTGCGCAAGGGCTAAAACGTCCGATCCCTGGCCGAGGCCGAATTCAAGGGCGACGAGCCCGCCGGGCGTCAGCAATCGGGCCATGAGCGGAAACAGCACGCGATAGGCATCAAGCCCGTCCGCGCCGCCGTCGAGCGCGAGGCGCGGCTCATGGTCCCGCACCTCGGGCGGAAGCTCGGCAAGGTCCCTTTGCCTGATGTAGGGCGGGTTGGAGACGATGAGGTCGAAGCGCGCATCGGTGCTGATGGCCGACGCCCAGTCCCCGACGAGAAAAGCGGCGCGATCATCCAGTCCGAGCGCCACCGCATTGCGCCGGGCGACCATCGCCGCCCCCGGATTGCGGTCGATGCCGAGGCCCCAGCCGCCGGGGAATTCGGACAGAAGGGCAAGGAGAAGGCAGCCCGTGCCGGTCCCGAAATCGAGGATCCGGCGCGGCGGATCGGCGCGCAACCTTTCGACGGCGCTCGCCACCAGACATTCGCTGTCCGGCCGCGGCGCCAGGGTGTCGGCGGTCACAAGGAAGGGCAGGCTCCAGAATTCGCGCCGGCCGAGGATGTGGGACATGGGCTCGCGGGCGGCGCGGCGGGCGACGAGGTCCTTGAACCGCGCGTGGGCGTCAGGATCGAGCGCGTCGTTCTGGCGCACGATCACGTCCGGCCGCTCGCAGCCGAGGATCGCCGCCATCAGAAGCTGGGCGTCGAGCCGGGGCTCGGCAACGCCCGCCTCCTGCAAGGCGCGGATTGCGGCGCGCAGGGCCGCGCCGACGGTCGGCGGGGGTTCGCGGTCCCGGGTCAGCCTTCGGCCTCCATGGCGGCAAGGCGTTCCGCCTGATCGTGGGTGATGAGCTCGGAGATGATCTCATCCAGCGCCTCGCCGTTCATCACCTGATCGATCTTGTAGAGGGTGAGATTGATGCGGTGATCGGTGACGCGGCCTTGCGGGAAGTTGTAGGTGCGGATGCGCTCGGAACGGTCGCCGCTCCCCACCTGGTTCTTGCGCAGGGCGGACCGTTCGGCGTCCCGCCGCGTGCGCTCCATGTCATAGAGCCGAGCGCGCAGCACCTTCATGGCCTTCTCGCGGTTCTTGTGCTGCGACTTCTCGTCCTGCTGCTGGACGACGATGCCTGACGGGATATGGGTGATGCGCACGGCGCTGTCGGTGGTGTTCACCGACTGGCCGCCCGGGCCGCTCGACCGGAAGACGTCGATGCGCAGATCCTTCTCGTCGATGGCGATGTCCACTTCCTCGGCCTCCGGAAGCACGGCGACGGTCGCGGCGGAGGTATGGATGCGGCCGCCCGCCTCCGTTTCCGGCACGCGCTGCACGCGGTGGCCGCCGGATTCGAACTTGAGGCGGGCGAAGACGCCGCGCCCGCGCACGGCGACGATCACTTCCTTGAAGCCGCCGAGATCGCTGTCCGACATGCTGATGGGCTCGAAGCTCCAGCCCTGAAGCTCGGCATAGCGCTGATACATGTTGTAGAGATCGGCGGCGAACAGCGCTGCCTCCTCGCCGCCCGTGCCGGCGCGGATTTCAAGGATCGCGCCCTTCTCGTCGGCGGCGTCCTTGGGAAGAAGCAGGATCTGCAACTGCCGCTCGAGCTCGGGGATGCGCTTCTCGATCGCCGGCAGTTCCTCTTCGGCGAGGGCCCGCATTTCGGGATCGGTCGTGCGGTCCGCGAGCATGGCCTCGAGATCGGCCGCTTCCGCACGCAGGCGGCGCAGCTCCTGCGCCACCTCCACGATAGGCGTGAGCTCCGCATATTCCCGGGAATTCCTGACGAAGTCGTCGCCCCCGCCGCCCTCGGCCATCACATGCTCGAGATACTGGTGGCGGTTGATGAGCTGGGTCAGTCTTTCCTCGGGGATCATGGGGCGGGATCCTTATGGGCGGAAGGCGGCGAGCGCGCCGGCGAGCCCGTCGAGCGACGCCTCGCTCTGGCTGCCGCTGTCGAGATCGCGCACGGTGGCGATGCCGCGGGCAAGCTCGTCGTCCCCGATGATGACCGCAGCCCGCGCCCCGATCTTGTCGGCCCGCTTCAGGCGGCGGCCCATGTTTCCGCGATAGCCCATGTCCACGATGAAGCCCGCGCGTCGGAGATCATGGGCGATCTTCAGGCCGCGCGCCTCCGCCGCCGCGCCGAGGGGCACGATGGCGACGGGCCGCGGGGCCGCCGGCGGCTCGTCGATGAGCATGGCGAGGCGCTCGATGCCGCTCGCCCAGCCGATGCCCGGGGTCGCCGGGCCGCCGAGCTGTTCGATGAGCCCGTCGTAGCGCCCGCCCGCCAGCACCGTGCCCTGGGCGCCGAGGGCGTCGGTCGTGAATTCGAAGGCCGTGTGGGTGTAGTAGTCGAGCCCGCGCACGAGCCGCGGATTGACCGTGAAGGGGATGCCGAGGGCGGCAAGCCCTTCGCGCACGGCGGCGAAGAAATCGGCCGCCTCGCTGCTCAGATAATCGGTGAGGATCGGCGCATTAGCGACGATCCGCCTGTCCCCTTCGTCCTTGGAATCAAGGACGCGCAGAGGATTGCGATCCATGCGGTTGAGGCTGTCTTCGCTAAGTCCGTCGCGATGGGCGTGCAGATAGTCGAGAAGGGCCGCGCGATAGGCGGCGCGGCTCGGCCCGTCGCCCAGGGAATTGAGTTCCAGCGTCACCTTGTCGGCAAGGCCGAGCTCGGTCAGAAGATCATGGGCGAGGGCGAGGACCTCGATATCCGCCTGCGGTTCGGCGACCCCCAGCACTTCCACGTCCAGCTGATGGAACTGGCGGAGCCGCCCCTTCTGCGGCCGCTCGTGGCGGAACATGGGGCCCCAGGCGAAGAACTTGCACGGCGCGTCCTGGGTCAGGCCATTGGAGATGAAGGCGCGGGCGATCCCCGCCGTGTATTCCGGGCGGAGCGTGATGGAATCGCCGCTGCGGTCGGTGAAGGTGTACATCTCCTTGGTGACCACATCGGTCGTATCGCCCAACGAGCGCGCGAAGACCTCGGTGAATTCGAAGATCGGCGTTGCGATCTCGGCCATGCCGTAGCCCTCCGCGACGCGGCGGAAGGTTTCGGTGATATGGCGAAAGCGCCGGGCCTCGCCGGGCAATATGTCATGGGTGCCGCGCACCGGTTGCAGTCGCGTCACGAAAGTCTCCCGCTTGCTGATCTAGGATGCCGGGGCGAGGGCGGCGTCCGCCGCCGCGATCTCGGCGGCGCGCCGTTCCACCAGTTCCACGATATGGTCGACAATATGGGCGTCGTCGATCTTGTGATCGGCAACGCCCGACAGATACACCATGTGATTGCCGTTGCCGCCGCCGGTGAGGCCGATGTCCGTCTCCCGCGCCTCGCCCGGGCCGTTGACCACGCAGCCGATGATCGAAAGGGTGAGCGGCGTCGAGATATGGGCGAGGCGCTGTTCCAGCACCTCCACCGTGCGGATCACCGGGAAGGCCTGGCGGGCGCAGGAGGGGCAGGAGACGATGCGCACGCCGCGATGGCGGAGCCCCAGGGACTTCAGGATCTCGAATCCGGCCTTGATCTCCTCCACCGGATCGGCGGAAAGGGACACGCGGATGGTATCGCCGATCCCGGCCCAGAGGAGGGAGCCGATGCCGATCGCCGACTTCACCGTGCCGGTGCGAAGTCCCCCGGCCTCGGTGATGCCGAGATGCAGGGGATAGTCGCAAGCATCCGCCAGCCCCTGATAGGCGGCGACCGCCAGGAAGACGTCCGACGCCTTGACGCTGATCTTGAAGTCGAAGAAGTCGTTGTCTTCCAGAATGCGCGCGTGGTCGAGGGCGCTTTCCACCATGGCCTCGGGACAGGGCTCGCCGTATTTCTCGAGGAGATCCTTTTCGAGCGACCCCGCATTGACGCCGATGCGCATGGAGCAGCCATGGTCCTTGGACGCCTTGATCACCTCGCGCACGCGATCGGCGGAGCCGATGTTGCCGGGATTGATGCGCAGG
>CAZDSS010000133.1:0-6381 GCA_964508185.1 uncultured Sphingomonadales bacterium | reverse complement strand
AGCATGCCGGTCTTCATGGCGTTGTGGCTGCCCTTGATTCGCGGCACGTTGACGAAGCCCGCGGCGCAGCCGATGAGAGCGCCGCCGGGGAAGACGAGCTTCGGGATCGACTGCAGGCCGCCCTCGTTGATGGCGCGGGCGCCATAGGCGATGCGCCGGCCGCCCTCGAACATGGGGGCAATCGCAGGATGGGTCTTGAAGCGCTGCATCTCCTCGAACGGGGAGATGTAGGGGTTTTCATAATCGAGCGCCGTGACGAAGCCGATCGCCACCTGGTTGTTCTCCAGGTGATAGATGAAGCCGCCGCCCGCCGTCCTGTTGTCGAGCGGCCAGCCCTGGCTGTGGATCACGAGGCCCGGCTTGTGGTTTTCGGGCTTGATCTCCCACAGTTCCTTGACGCCGAGGCCGAAGGTCTGGGGATCGACGCCGTCGCGGAGATGAAACTTCTCGAACAGCCCCTTGGTCAGCGACCCGCGCGCCCCTTCGGCGAACAGGGTGTATTTGGCATGGAGCTCCATGCCCGGCATGTAGCTGTCCTTGTGGCTGCCGTCGCGCGCCACGCCCATGTCGCCGGTGGCGATGCCCTTGACGCTGCCGTCCTCGTGATAGAGCACCTCGGCGGCGGCGAAGCCCGGATAGATCTCGACCCCAAGCTCCTCCGCCTGCTGGGCGAGCCAGCGGGTCACGTTGCCGAGGCTCACGATGTAGTTGCCGTCGTTGCTCATGAGCGGCGGCAGCAGGAAATGGGGGATGTCGATCTTCTTCTTCTCGGTGAGCAGCCAGTGCTGGTTGTCCGTCACCGGGGTATTCAGCGGCGCGCCCTTCTCCTTCCAGTCGGGGATGAGCTCGTTGAGGGCGATGGGGTCGATCACCGCGCCCGAGAGGATATGGGCGCCGATTTCCGAGCCCTTCTCCACGACGCAGACGCTGATGTCCTGCCCCTTTTCAGCGGCCAGCTGGCGCAGCCGGATCGCGGCGGATAGCCCCGCCGGGCCGCCGCCCACGATGACCACGTCGAATTCCATCGATTCCCGTTCCATCCGTATCTCTCTTTTCTTGTCTGTTGTTCTTCTGCCGCTGGCTGACCCAAAGCACTCCCGGTCACGCGCATGGGACGTTTATGCCCGCTCGGATGCCATGGGTCAACGGCGTGCAACCGCCGACGCCCAAGGGACGAGACGCGGCGGATCATGGGGGATCCTTGCCTTTTGCCCCATGTTTCGCCATCCTTGGGATGCGGAACGATGCGCGCAGGATCGCCCGTTCCGGGAACAGCGCCGCGGGGCGCCACATGCGGGTCAGGCTCGATGCGGGCTGCGCCGATACCCGTCCGCCATCATCTTTGTCATTGCCGGGATTCATGAGCTCGATGCCGAATAACGCCGCAGATCCATGGGACGCCATCCGGGCGGATGCCGGGCTTCTCGCCTGGTATGTGGCAAGCGGCGCCGACGAATGTCATCTGGACTCCCCCGTCGATCGCCTGGCCAAAGCGGCAGAGCCCGCCGCGGCGCGGGCCGCGCATGCAAGACCCACGGCGGATGCGCCGCCGCCTCCGCCGGCGGCTGCAATCGCCACACCTCCTGCCGCCGCCCTTCCCTCGTCCGACGAGGTGGCGCGCTCGGCTGAGCGGCTCGCCGCCGAAGCCCGCACGCTCGCGGAGCTCGAACAGGCGATTCGCGCGTTCGAGGGTTGCGCGCTCAAGAAAACGGCGATGAACACCGTCTTCTCCGACGGCAATCCGGAAGCGCCCCTGATGCTGGTGGGCGAGGCCCCGGGGGCCGACGAAGACCGGCAGGGAAAGCCCTTCGTCGGCGTCAGCGGCCAGCTTCTGGACCGCATGCTTGCCGCCATCGGACGCGACCGCAGCAACACCTACATCTCGAACATCCTGCCCTGGCGGCCGCCCGGCAATCGCAAGCCGACGCCGCAGGAGTCCTTGATCTGCATGCCTTTTATTCGCCGGCACATCGCGCTCGCCCGCCCGCGGCTCCTCGTCTGTCTCGGCGGCACGTCGGCGGGGGCGCTCCTGGATACCACGGTCGGCATCGTGCGCCTGCGCGGGCGCTGGACCGAATATCGCGACCCGGCGGAGGGCCTCGCGATCCCGGTCATGCCCACCTTCCATCCGGCCTATCTGCTGCGCCAGCCTCATCTGAAGCGGGACAGCTGGCATGATTTTCTGGAAATTGCCGCGCGGCTGGAGACAATGGAACAGGACCGGAATGAGGTCGCTGGGTGACGCGGGACGTGAGCGGCGGCACCGGACGAGTATGAAGGGCGGAAACGGCTACATGAAGAGGGGTTGGTTGACGGGTCTTGCCGGAAGGACGCTTCCGGCGATGGGCATGTTGTGCGCGCTTGCGCTCGGCGCGCCGGTCTTCCACGAGCAGGCGCAGGCTCAGGTGGCGCTGCCCGGATCGGGCAATAACGCGCCGGCCGCCGCCGTGCGCATCCTGTCGGACCAGGACGTGAAGACCTACAAGGCGATCTTCGACGCCCAGGCGCGGGCCGACTGGGCGACCGCCGACAAGCTCGTCAAGCGCCTGCAGGATCGCGTGCTCCTCGGGCATGTGCTCTATGAGCGCTACATGCACCCGACCGCCTACCGCACGAGCTATAACGAGGCGGCGGCCTGGATGCAGGCCTATGCGGACCATCCGGGCGCGGACCGCATCTATCGCCTGGGGCAGCTGCGCCGCGTGAAGGGCGGGCCGAAGCTCGTGGCGCCCGTCCCCATCGATCCACCGCCGCCGCCCCAGAAGCCCGTCCATTACACCAAGGAGGAACTGGCGCGGATCCGCGACCTGCGCCAGACCCAGACCACCATTCGCCAGCTCCTCCGCCGCTCGGAGACGCCGCAGGCGGAGAAGCGGTTCTGGGCCGCCGAACAGCGCGGTCTCTTCGATCGCGAGACCTTCGGCCGGACGCTCGCTTCCATCGCCGCGAGCTATTATTTCGACGGCGACAACGCCAAGGCCATGGCGCTCGGCACCCTGAGCGGCGCAACCGAGGGCCGCGGCCGCTATCTCGGCAACTGGTTCGCAGGCCTCGCCGCCTGGCGGAGCGACGATTGCAAGCGCGCCGCCGGCCATTTCGAGAAGGCGGCGGAGGCTGCGGGCGACGCCAATCCGTGGGACATGGCCGGCGCGGCCTTCTGGGCGGCGCGCGCCCGGCTCGCCTGCCGCGAGCCCGAGAAGGTGAACGCCCTGCTCGATGCCGCGGCGCGTCACAATCGCACCTTCTACGGCCTCGTCGCCATGCGCCAGCTCGGCCGCGACATCGTCTTTTCCTGGGATTATCCGCCCCTTTCCGAGCAGGACCTCAAGAAGGTGACGCGGGAGCCGGGCGTGCGCCGGGCGATCGCCCTCGCCCAGGTCGGCCGCGCCGAATGGGCGGATCTCGAGATGCGTTACGTCTGGCGGCGGGCGAAGAGCGAGGAAATCCATCCGCCGCTTTTGGGGCTTGCGTCCCGCCTCAACCTCCCGAGCACCCAGGTGCGCGGCGCCAAGGTTCTGGAGCGCAAGCAGATCGTGCTGCCGGAAAGCACCCTCTACCCCGTGCCGGACTGGCAGCCCGCGGGCGGCTTCAAGCTGGACCGCGCCCTGATCTTCGCCTTCATGCGGCAGGAATCAGAATTCTTCACCCGCGCCGAAAGCCATGCGGGGGCCCGCGGCCTGATGCAGCTCATGCCCGCGACCGCAAGCTATATCAGCCGCGACCGCACGCTCCAGCGCAACAAGGAGCGGCTCTATGACCCCGCCTACAACATGGCGCTCGGCCAGCAATATATCGAATACCTCATGTCCAAGGAGGAGATGGGCGGCAATCTCTTCTTCATCGCCAGCGCCTATAACGGCGGCCCCGGCAATCTCTCCCGCTGGCTGCAGCGGATCGACTTCAGGAACGATCCCCTGCTCTTCATCGAAAGCATCCCGCTGGATGAGACCCGGGACTATGTGGAGAAGGTGATCGCCAACATGTGGATCTACCGCATGCGCATGGGCCAGAGCGTGGCGTCGCTCGACGCGGTGGCCGCGGGCGAATGGCCGGTCTATATCCCCCAGGACAAGCACTGAGCGAGCCCCCGGAGCGAAGCCGATGCCGATCGACGAGACGCGGGAATTCATCCCGATCCATATCGCCGTCATGACCGTATCCGACAGCCGGACGCTTGAGGACGACAGGTCGGGCGACCTGCTGGTCCAGCGCCTCGATGACGCCGGCCACAAGCTCGCCGACCGGGCGATCGTGCCCGACGACAGGGAAGCGATCGTCGGCAAGCTCCGCCAGTGGATCGCCGATCCCGAGATCGACGTGGTGATCTCCACGGGCGGCACGGGCGTCACCGGCCGGGACGTGACGCCCGAAGCCTTCCGCGCCGTCTATGACAAGGAGATCGAGGGCTTCGGCGAACTCTTCCGCATGCTGAGCTACAAGATCATCGGAACCTCCACCATCCAGTCGCGGGCGACGGGCGGGGTGGCGGGCGGCACCTATCTCTTTGCCCTGCCCGGCAGCACCAGCGCCTGCCGCGACGGCTGGGACCTCATCCTCAAGGACCAGCTCGACAGCCGCTTCCGCCCCTGCAACTTCGTGGAGCTCATGCCCCGCCTCAAGGAGCGGTAGGCCCCTCTCCTCCCTCATCCGGACATGCCCGCAACCGCAGCGGCCTTGGCGTTTGCCCCAAATGTTCTTGTTTTGTTCTTGCTT
Source organism: uncultured Sphingomonadales bacterium (assembly GCA_964508185.1). Classification (GTDB taxonomy): domain Bacteria; phylum Pseudomonadota; class Alphaproteobacteria; order Sphingomonadales; family Govanellaceae; genus CAZDSS01. The sequence goes on along the minus strand of CAZDSS010000133.1, from coordinate 1,668 downwards.
CGGGCGCATAATGAGGGGGCACGAATCGAAAGGCTCGCCCCATGCGCCATCTGCCGGACAGCACCAGGGTCAGCGCCGCGCTCCGCCACGGGCGCGGGGCGGTGAGCGCGCCGGGGAGCCGCTATGACAGCCTGGAGGTCGTCGGCTTCGACGACGGCTGGATCACATCGGAAACCGACGAGGGCGCGCCCATCCGCACCATGGTGAGCGCGGATGCGAGCCGTACGGTGATCGCCCGCAACAGCTCGCCCGACATTCCGTTCGACCGCTCCATCAATCCCTATCGCGGCTGCGAGCATGGCTGCATCTATTGCTTCGCGCGGCCCAGTCACGCCTTCCTCGGCCTGTCGCCGGGGCTCGATTTCGAAACGAAGCTCACCGCCAAGTTCGACGCCCCCGCCCTGTTGCGCCGGGAACTTGCCCGCCCCAGCTACAAGGCCGCGCCCATCGCCATGGGAACCAATACGGATCCCTATCAGCCGGTGGAGCGCAAGCTCGGCATCATGCGCGGCATCCTTGAAGTGCTGTGGGAGACGCGCCATCCCGTGACCATCGTCACCAAGTCCCATCTGGTGACCCGGGACATCGATATCTTGAGCGAAATGGCGCGGCTCGATCTCGTGAAGGTCGCGCTTTCCATCACGTCCCTCGATTCCCATCTCGCCCGCATCATGGAGCCGCGGGCCGCGACCCCCGGCCGCCGTCTGGATGCGGTGCGTCAACTGGCGGCGGCGGGCGTTCCCGTGGGCGTCATGGTGGCGCCAGTCATCCCCGCCCTCAACGATCACGAGATGGAAGCGATCCTCACCGCGGCGCGGGACGCCGGGGCGGAGACCGCCGCCCACATCCTCGTGCGCCTGCCCCATGAAGTCAAAACCCTGTTCAAGGAATGGCTGGAGGAGCATTTCCCGGACCGCGCCCGGCGCGTCATGAACCGCATCCGCGCCATGCGCGGCGGCCGCGAGAACGATCCGCGCTTCGGCCACCGCATGCGGGCGCAGGGGGTGGAGGGCGAATTGCTCGCCCTGCGCTTCCGCCAGGCCGCGAAGCGTCTCGGCTTCAACGAGACGCGGCGCAGGCTGCGGTCGGACCTGTTCCGCAAGCCGGGGCAAGCCGCCGACCAGCTCTCGCTGTTCTGACCGGCCTCACGGGCGCCGTTCACCCTTCTGCCCCCTCGCCGGGGGCGGCGAAAGGGTGTATAAGGCGGCCATGATGACGGATCACCAGGAAAATGCCGCGAACGCGGCCCCGAGCTTGCGCCCCCTCAAGGTGCTGATCGCCAATCCCCGCGGCTTCTGTGTCGGGGTCGACCGGGCCATCCAGATCGTGGAACGGGCGCTCGAGAAGTTCGGCGCGCCCGTCTATGTGCGGCACGAGATCGTGCATAACCGCTATGTGGTGGAAAGCCTCGAGCGGCGCGGAGCGGTGTTCGTGGACGAACTTGACGAAGTGCCGGAGAATGTGCCCGTGATCTTCTCCGCCCACGGCGTGCCGAAATCGGTGCCCGCCGCGGCGGAAGCGCGCAATCTCCTATATCTCGACGCCACCTGCCCGCTGGTCAGCAAGGTCCATCGCGAGGCGGAGCGGCATTATCAGGTGAGCGACGACATCATCCTGATCGGCCATGCGGGCCATCCCGAGGTGATCGGGACCATGGGACAGCTTCCC
>CAZDSS010000132.1:0-6403 GCA_964508185.1 uncultured Sphingomonadales bacterium | reverse complement strand
TACAACAACGTGATCCGCACGACGATCGAGGCGCTGGCGGCGGCACTCGGCGGCACCCAGTCGCTGCATACCAACGCGCTTGACGAGGCGATCGCGCTCCCCACCGACTTCTCGGCCCGCATCGCCCGCAACACCCAGCTCGTCCTGCAGGAAGAGACGGGGATCACCAAGGTGGTCGACCCGCTCGGCGGCTCCTATTATGTGGAAAGCCTGACGAAGGAACTGGCGGACGCGGCCTGGAAGCTCATCGAGGAAGTGGAGGCCATGGGCGGCATGACCAAGGCGGTCGAGGCCGGTCTGCCGAAGCTGCGGATCGAGGAAGCGGCGGCGCGCAAGCAGGCGCGCATCGACCGCGGGGAAGAGGTGGTGGTCGGCGTCAACAAGTATCGCCCGGCCAAGGAAGACCCCATCGACATCCTCGAGGTGGACAACACGGCGGTGCGCGAGGCGCAGATCGCCCGCCTGAAGAAGATCCGCGAAACCCGCGATCAGGCGCGGGTGGACGCAGCGCTGAACGCGATCCGCGAAGGGGCGGCGAAGAACGGCAATCTCCTGGAGCTCGCCGTCGAGGCGGCGCGGGCACGGGCGACCCTCGGCGAAATTTCCGACGCCATGGAAAGCGTTTTCGGGCGTCACAAGGCGGAGATCAGAAGCGTGTCCGGTGTCTATGGCTCGGCCTATGAAGGCGACGACGCCTTCGCGAAGCTCCAGAAGGAAATCGATGCCTTCGCCGCCGAGGAAGGCCGCCGTCCGCGCATCCTCGTCGTGAAGATGGGCCAGGACGGCCATGACCGCGGCGCCAAGGTGGTGGCGACGGCCTATGCCGACCTCGGCTTCGACGTGGACGTCGGGCCCCTGTTCCAGACGCCCGAGGAAGCGGCCCGTCAGGCGATCGAGAACGACGTCCATGTGATCGGCGTCTCGTCCCTCGCCGCGGGCCACAAGACGCTTGTGCCCGCCCTGATCGACGAGCTGAAGCGCCAGGGCGCGGACGACATCCTGGTGATCGCGGGCGGCGTCATTCCGCCCCAGGACTACGACTTCCTGAAGAAGGCCGGTGTCGCCGCCATCTATGGTCCGGGCACCAATATCGTCGAAGCGGCCGCCGAGCTTCTTTCGCTCGTCAAGGCGCGTCGCGGGGTGAAGGCGTAACCTTGTTCATCCGAAGCGCCGCAGCACATGGGCCCGCGGCGCACAGGCGGATGGGGGGATCGTGACCGAAAGCTCTTCTCTCTCTGACCGGCTCATCGCCGGCGACCGGCGGGCGCTTGCCAAGGCGATCACCCTCGTCGAATCGACGCGGCCCGATCACCGAGCGGCGGCGCAGGCGTTGATAACCGAAGTGATGCCGAAGACCGGGGGCGCGATCCGCCTCGGCTTCTCGGGCCCGCCCGGCGTCGGCAAGTCGAGCTTCATCGAATCGTTCGGCGTCTATCTGACCGACCTCGGGCTTAAAGTCGCGGTCCTTGCCATCGACCCGTCGTCGGTGCGCTCGGGCGGCTCCATCCTCGGCGACAAGACGCGCATGGAGGAGCTGTCGCGGCGTGACAAGGCCTTCATCCGCCCCTCGCCCTCGGGCGGGACCCTGGGGGGCGTCGCCCGGCGCACGCGGGAGGCCATGCTGCTCTGCGAGGCTGCGGGCTATGACGTCGTCATCGTCGAGACGGTGGGCGTCGGCCAGTCGGAGATCGCGGTCGCCGACATGGTGGACATGTTCATCCTGCTGGTGTCCCCCGGCGGCGGCGACGAGCTGCAGGGCATCAAGCGCGGGATCATGGAGCTCGCCGACCTTGTGGTCGTCAACAAGTCCGACGGCGATCTCGAACAGGCGGCGCGGCGGGCGCAGTCGGAATATCGCGGGGCGCTTCACATCATGCGGCCCAAGAGCCCCAACTGGACGCCGCGGGTGCTGCGCGCCTCCGCCCTGAAGCGCACGGGGCTGGACGCCGTCTGGCAGCAGATCCGGAAGCATCGCGAGGCGCTTTCCGAATCCGGCGAGCTTGCCGCGACCCGCGCGGAGCAGGCCCGCGCCTGGATGTGGTCCGAAATCCAGGACCAGCTTCTGGACCGCGTGCGCGCCGCCAATCCCGACGCGGTTCACGAATACGAGCGGGCGGTTGTGGAAGGCCGGCTGCCGCCCGGGGCCGCCGCGGAAGCGGTGCTCGCGCTTTTCCTCGAACGCGGTGACAGCGGCGAGAAACCGCCGCTCCAGCCTTGACGGAACAGGCTCGGTCGCGTATATGGGCCTCTCGAACGGCCGTGCTCATCAAGCGCGGCTTTGAATTTTTAAAGCTAGGAACGGGGACAGGAAATGTCACGTGTATGTGAGCTCACCGGCAAGGCCGTGATGTACGGCAACAACGTCAGCCATGCGAACAACAAGACGCGGCGCCGTTTCCTGCCGAACCTGAACAACGTGTCCCTGATCTCGGACACGCTCAACCAGATCTATCGCTTCCGCATCTCGGCCAACGCCCTGCGTTCGGTGGAGCATAACGGCGGCCTCGACAACTTCCTGCTCAAGAGCCGCGACGCCGACCTCTCCATCAAGGCGCGCCGCCTGAAGAAGCTGATCGAGAAGAAGCAGGCCGGCGAAGCCGCCGCCTGATTCTCCGAAATCCGGAATTTCACGAGAAAAGCCGCCGGGCGACCGGCGGCTTTCTTGTATTGGGGGGAATCCTGAAGGACTGCAGGGAGCGATCCCGGTCAGCGGGCCGTCAGGGCTGGATCGGGATATCGGTCTTCTTCTTCTCGTCGGCCCGGGCCACCTGCCGCTCGTCGCCGAAATAGTATTCGTCCTCGAGCTTGAAGCTCATGAGAAGCGTCCGCTGCAGCGGATGGTAATTGTCGTCGGACACGAGATAGATGATGGTCTCGCCGCGCTCGTTGGCGCGGGCGGCGATGCCTTCCATGTTGTCCACATTGAACGGGAAGGCGAGGGTCGCGATCTCTTCGCCCTCGACGGGGCCGCCGTCGAGCAGCTGCTCGGTCCTGATGATGCGGATTCGCGCGGCGAGGCCAGAGAGAAGATTGAAGCGCCGCTCCAGGAGGACGAGATTGCCGTCGGGCAGCGTCGCGAGATCGGTGGGCCGGAACTGGTCCGACATGCGGTACTTGAACTTGGCGATCTGGGACGAGCTGATGATCCAGCCGTCCAGAAGATCGTCGGACACCTTGCTGTCCTCGGCGATGGCGATCACCGTGCCGCCGGGCAGGCTGGTCATGGCCTCGATCCCGCCGTTCCAGGGCAGGGACTTGATCTCCCGCACCACGTCGAGCGGCATGGGCAGCGGACGGGGCGTCACCGGGCGGGCATAGTCGGTCATGCTGACGCCGTAGTGCCACAGGCGGGCGTCGCGTCCCTCGAAGGAGACGATGATGCCCGAGCCGGGGATTTCGGCGAAGGCCTCGGCGTCGCCCGCTTCCTTGCTGGACTCGGCGAGCGGCCGGCCGTCAAGATCGAGGAGCGGCGCGATCACGACGTCGCGCACGCCGATCACCCGGTCGCCCTGATGGTCGAGCAGGCCGCCGATCCAGTATCCGGCGTCGCTCACCGCCAGAAAGCGGGCGCCGTCCGGCGATACCTGAAGGGAGGACAGGCCGCCGAATCGGGGATCCTCGCTTCTGAGCTCGAGGCTGCCAAGGAACGACAGGCGGCCGACGCGGGTGCGCTCCGGATTTTCGAAATGAAGGCCCACGGCCTGGGCGGTGATGGCGCTTTCCTGAAAGGCGCCGCCGACCCGTTCGGGCGAAATGATGATGGGGGTGGCCTCGGCGGCGAGCGCCGACGGAACGTGGGCGAAAGCCAGCAGGCAGAGGGTGGAAGCCGCGACGAGGGACTTCTTACCGTATGCGAACAAGCCGTTCATCGCAGCTTTCAATTCCGTTCTTGTGGATAGCCCAGCCAACCTGCCGACAGTGCCAGCAAATAGTGGCAATAATATGAGGCGAAGGCCCCATTTCCCCCAATTTACCATCGGTAATGCAGATAAATAGGTGGGGGGCGTCGGATCGTCAATGAGAATCCTGTCACAGCCTAGCAAAGGATCTTGCCATGAAGATTGAAGAACTCCCGCCAACTGGCCTTGTCGCAAGCCGCCGCGCGGCGCTCAAGGCGCTGGCCGCCGTGCCGCTCGCCCATCTTCTCGTCCCCGGCACCAGCCTCGCAGGGCTTGTGGCGGAGGCCGGAGAAGACCTGACCATAACGACCGCCGAGGGCCGCAGGATACGCGCCGCCTGCTTCCGCCCGGCGACCCTTCCCGCCCCCGCCGTGCTGCTGTTTCACGAATGGTGGGGGCTCAACGACCAGATTCGCGCAGTGGCCGCGGATCTCGCGGCCAAGCAGGGCTATCTCGCGCTCGCCGTCGATCTCTATGACGGCAAGGTCGCGGACAATCCGGACGAGGCCCGGAAGCTCGTGACCGGAATCGACGAATCGGCGGCGCGGGAGACCATCCGCGCCTGGTTCCGCTGGCTCGGCGAATCGCAGGACTGCAACGGCAGGCTGGCGACCATGGGCTGGTGCCTCGGCGGCGGCTGGTCGCTGGCTGCGTCGCTGGTCCATCCCGTGGATGCGACCGTGATCTATTACGGCAACGTCGCCCGCAAGGCGGAGGAGCTCCGTGCGCTCAAAGGTCCGGTGCTCGGCCATTTCGCGACCCGCGACAGGCATATCGACCGCAAGATGGTGGAAGGCTTCGCCGCCGAGATGGAAAAGGCGGGAAAGCCCCTCACCGTCCACTGGTACGAGGCGGACCACGCCTTCGCCAATCCGACGGGCGCGGCCTATGACGCGGACGACGCCGCCCTCGCCTGGGAGCGCAGCACGGCGTTCCTCAAGGCGAATCTCGCGGGCTGAGCGGGATCTCCGCCCGCTTGGCAGCGGCCCCGGGGCGGGGTAGGCTCCGGCGCCAGTAAGTCGCGGCCCGGCGCGGGCCGCCGTCATGAGGAGCCTGCGGCGCCGTGGATCATCGCCAGTCACCCGACATTCGCCAGCCTCTGGACCTCAGGGCCGGCGGCATCATGCTTCTCCTCTGCCTCATCTGGGGCCTGCAGCAGGTGGCGATCAAGGCGACGGGCGGGGACATCGCGCCGGTCCTGCAGCTTGCGGTCCGCTCCGGCATCGGCGCGGTGCTCGTGGTCCTGTTCATGAAGATCACGGGGGCCGGCCTCAACCTCGCCTCGGCCGCCTGGCGGCCGGGGCTGGTGGTGGGCGTCCTGTTTGCGCTCGAATTCCTGTTCGTGGGCGAAGGGCTGCGGCATACCTCGGCGTCCCACATGGTGGTCTTCCTCTATACGGCGCCGGTGTTCGCGGCCCTCGGCCTCCATCTCCTCCTTCCGACGGAGCGGCTGGCGCTCGCCCAGTGGGGCGGCATCCTCATCGCCTTCGCAGGAATCGCCGTCGCCTTCTTCGGCCGCGACGGGAGCGGCGCCGCCGCGCCGGGCGGCGCCAACCTGTTCGGCGATTTCCTGGGCCTCCTCGGCGGGCTGTTCTGGGGGGCGACGACGGTCGTCGTGCGGACTACGGCGCTTGCGGGACGCCCGGCGGCGGAGACGCTCCTCTATCAGCTCGTCGGCGCCTTCGTCATCATCGGGCTTGCCGCCATCGTCCTCGGCCAGACCCATTTCAATCCGACGCCCCTGGCCCTCGGGGCGCTCGCCTTCCAGGCGGTGGGGGTGTCCTTCTTCAGCTATCTCGTATGGTTCTGGCTGCTGCGGCACTATCTCGCAGCACCCCTCGGCATCTTCTCGTTCTTCACGCCGCTCATCGGCGTGGTGCTCGGCGCGGTCCTGCTTGATGAACCCATCGAGCAGGGCTTCATCGTCGGCGCGGTGCTGGTGCTGTCAGGAATCACCATCGTCAGCGGCCATGGCTGGATCCGCCAGCTAGTCACCCGGCGGCAGCGGGCCTAGCGCAGAACGGCGCGCTGCAGGCCGCGCGCGGCCCGGGCGCCGCGGGCAAGGCCCCGGCGCGGCGGCGAATCGTCGAACAGTTCGGCGAGCTGCTCGGTGATCGCCCCGCCCAGCTGCTCGGCGTCCATGATGGTGACGGCGCGGCGATAGTAGCGGGTCACGTCATGACCGATGCCGATGGCGATGAGTTCGACCGGCGAGCGCGTCTCGATCCATTCGATCACCTCGCGCAGATGGCGTTCGAGGTAATTGCCCGGATTGGCCGACAGGGTGCTGTCATCGACCGGCGCGCCGTCGGAGATCACCATCAGGATGCGCCGTTCCTCGGGCCGCCCGATGATGCGGTTATGCGCCCAGAGAAGCGCCTCGCCGTCGATGTTCTCCTTCAGCAGCCCCTCGCGCAGCATGAGGCCGAGATTGTTGCGCGCCCACCGCCAGGGGGTGTCCGCGGTCTTGTAGATGATGTGCCTGAGATCATTGAGCCGCCCCG
>CAZDSS010000131.1:1583-6430 GCA_964508185.1 uncultured Sphingomonadales bacterium | reverse complement strand
TGGTTGCGCACGATGATGCTCTCGTCCGCCATCGCCGGCACATAGGCGCCGCCCGCCGTGCAGGACCCCATCACCACCGCGATCTGCGGGATTCCCGCCGCCGACATGGTCGCCTGGTTGTAGAAGATGCGGCCGAAATGGTCGCGGTCGGGGAACACCTCGTCCTGGTTCGGAAGATTGGCGCCGCCCGAATCCACCAGATAGATGCAAGGCAGCCGGTTCTCCCGCGCGATCTCCTGGGCGCGGAGATGCTTCTTGACGGTGAGCGGATAATAGGTCCCGCCCTTCACCGTGGCGTCGTTGCAGACGATGACGCATTCCTGCCCGGCAACGCGCCCGATGCCGGTGATGATGCCGGCCGACGGGATGTCCTCGTCATAGACGCCGTGGGCCGCGAGCTGGGAGAGTTCGAGGAAGGGCGTTCCGGGATCAAGGAGCGCCCGCACCCGGTCCCGGGGCAGAAGCTTGCCGCGCGAGAGATGCCGCTCCCGCGCCTTTGCGCCGCCGCCCTCCTTCACCGCCGCCACTTTCTGCCGAAGGTCGCTGACGAGTTCTTCCATATGCGCCGCATTCTCGGCGAAAGCGGCGCTCCGGCTGTCGATCGCAGTGTCAAGTACGGTCATTCCGCCCCCTGGCCTCTCGCTGTTGACAGAAGTCTAATCCGCCTCCCAGAATAGATGAAATTTTTTGTCTTAATCATTTGCATCGACCGTTTCTATGTTCGAGCTCTATCAGCTGCGCTATTTCCTTGCGGTCGTGGAGACCGGCAGCTTCACCAAGGCGGCGGAGCGCTGCTGCGTGACCCAGCCGACGCTCTCCGCCGGTATCCAGAAGCTCGAAGCGGCGCTCAAGGTTCGCCTTGTCAACCGCTCCAACCGCCGCGTGTTCCTGACGGAAGCGGGCGCGCAGTTCCTGGAGCGGGCGAAAAGCATTCTCCATCAATGCAGCCTCGCCGAGCTGGAGCTGAGCGAACTGGAGGCGCCCAAGATCCTCCGCCTCGGCGTGCTCATGACCATTCCGGCGGCGCGGATGAGCGACCTCCTCGGCGCGTTCCGCGAGGCCGAACCCCAGATGGTGATCGAGCTTTTCGAAGGGACGGAACAGGAAATCCTGAACCGGCTTGATGGTGGCGGCATGGATGCGGCGCTCACCATCCTGCGGGACGACGACGGCCTCGCGCTTTATGACGAGCCCTACATGCTGGCGCTCCCCGCCGCCCATCCGCTCGCCCGGGAAAAGGCGGTGGACGGCCGGCTTCTCGCGAACGAGCCCACCATCGTGCGCACGCGCTGCGAGATCCTGCCTGAGACCAGCCGCTATTTCACCGACCGCAACGTGCGCCCGCGCATCGTCTATCGCACGTCCCATGACGAGCGGGCGCTTTCCATGGTGGCGGCGGGGGTCGGCTTCACGACGCTTCCCGCAAGCTACGACCATCCGGGGGTCACGAAGCTCAGGCTTGTGGGCTACGACCACAGCCGCCGCATCGGCCTGCGCTTCGGCCAACCGCAATGGAACCGGGACAAGCAGGCGCTGCTCGACCGCTTCACCGACTTCACCCGGGACAGATGGCAAGCGGCCGCATCGCCGATGCTCGCCGCCGTCAGATGATCGGTATGTTGGGCGCGGCCGAGCGCGGCAGGGTGCCGTCAAGGCGCGGATCGTCCACGATCTCCACCGCCCGCTCGTAGGGCACGAACCCCGCCTTGCGGTAAAGCGGCAGCGCGCGGGGGCTGTCGTGATTGCAGGTATGAAGCCAGAAGCGCGCAGGTCCAATCTCCCGCGCGCGGCGCAGGGCCGATGCGAGCAGGAAGCGCCCGCCCCCCTGCCCCACCATGTCGGCGGTCACACCCAGGAATGCGAGCTCCAGATCGGGCGCCTTGCGGAAGTCGAGCTCCAGCATGCCCTTGGGCGCGTCCTCCCCCGCGCGGTAAAGGGCGTATATCTCCACCGCCGGGTCGTGGATGATGGCGGTGAGCGCCGTATCATCGAGTCTCAACCGGCTGAACCACAGCCATTCCCGCCCGACGGCCAGGAACAGCTCCCGGTACCATGCGGGCGTCGGGCGGCTGACCCGGCGCAGCTCCAGATCGTCCCGCTCGAGGGCGGCGGGGTCCGGCTGCGCCAGCTCGCGCATCTCGAGGAAGGTGACGACGCTTGCGAGCTTTCCCGGCGGGATCGGGGTCAGTTCATGCTGCGGCATGGGGAGCTCCGGTCAAAGATTGCATTGTCGTTCCTGACGTTAGGCCCTATCACTGCCGAATGCATCATCATCCGAGCCCCGGGCCGCTCCATGTGGCGTGAATTGTTCGACATCGTCGCCCCCGTCTTCATCACGGTGGGAATCGGCTTCCTGTGGGCACGGATGAAGCTGGATTTCGACGCCACCTTCGTCTCGCGCCTCGTCATCAATGTGGGATCTCCCGCCCTCGTCTTTTCGGGCCTCACGAGCATGGAGGCAGGCGGCGAGCTGTTCGCGCTCCTGGTCTTCGCCGCCGTGGCGACGCTGCTGCTGCTGATCGCCGTCAATGCCGTCACGCTCCGCTTCATGGGCCGGCCGCTCGGCCAGTGGCTGCAACCCCTCACTTTCCCCAACTGGGGCAATCTCGGCCTTCCCATCTGTTATTTCGCCTATGGCGATACGGGCCTTGCCCTTGCAATCGCGTTCTATGCCGTAAGTTCCACGACCCAGCTGACCCTCGGCCTGCTGATGGCGTCGGGCAGCTGGCGGCCCATGCTGCTTGCGCGCATGCCGGTCGTCTATTCCGTGGGCTTCGCCATGGTCTTCCTGTTCACGGACACGACGCCGCCGCGCTGGCTCTCGAACACCACGGAGCTCGTGGGCGGCTTCATGATTCCCATGATGCTCCTTGCCCTCGGCGCGTCGCTCGCGAACCTCAGGGCGACCCGGCTCGGCGAGGCCGCGCCCTTCGTGATCTATCGCCACGCGATCGGGATCGGCATCGGCGTGCTGCTTGCCGAGCTTCTGGGCTTGTCCGGCGCCGCCTACGGGGTGGCGGTGATCCAGGGCGCGATGCCCATCGCGGTCATGAACTATCTTCTCGCCGCGCGGTTCAACCACATGCCGGATTTCGTGGCGAGCCTCGTTTTTCTTTCCACGATTCTCACCTTCGTCACCATCCCCGTGGTGCTGGCCTTCCTGATCTGAGGGGCTAGAGCCCCGCTTCCTCGGGCGTGCGGGTGACGAGCGACAGGGCGTGCACCGTCTCCTTCAGCTCCGCGTCCAGAAGCGCGTAGACGGCGCGCTGGCGCTCCACGCGGGATTTGCCCTTAAAAAAGTCCGAGACGATGGTTATATGGAAGTGGCTCTCGCCGCTCGGATGATATCCCCCATGCCCCTTGTGTTTGTGGGACTCGTTGACGATGTCGAGCTTCACCGGCTGAAAGGCCTGCTCGATCTTGTCCTTCATGCGCTCGGCGACGGTCATGCGAACTCCTTGACCCTGAGACAATATCCTGACTGGCACCATAAGGGTGTTCCGTCTGGAAACATAAGGGCACCGGAGTGATTATACTACCGCCGCCGGACCTCGGCCGGCAGAGAAGCAATGGTCATGTTTCAGGGACCTGAACCCGAAGTGAATCCCGAAAGCCTGCGTTCAGCCTATCTTTCGCTCGATGGGGAGCCTCATGCCCATGTTCGCGCCTGCGACCATCCCGGTTGCACGGCGGAAGGCACCCATCGCGCGCCCAAGTCCACCGACCGGCTCGACGAGCATTACTGGTTCTGCCTCGAGCATGTGCGCGCCTACAACGCCAACTGGGACTATTTCCGCGGAAAGAACCAGAAGGACATCAACGATTTCCACCGCGCCCGCGCATGCTGGGAGCGGCCCACATGGGAAATGGGCAGCGGCCGCCGCGCGCCGACGGGCGCCCGCCGCATCCATATCAGCGATCCCTTCGACCTCTTGCGCGAGCGTTTCGGCGAGGAATTCACGGCCAATACCGAGGGCCGCTTCCATCCCGGCGGCAACGCGGTATCCTTCGAGGATCAGAAGGCGCTCAATGCCCTAGGCCTTGAAGCGGGCGCGACCCGGGACGACATCAAGAAAGCCTACAAGAAGCTGGTGAAGCAGTATCATCCCGACGTCGCCGGGAACGATCGGAAAACTGCCGAACGCTTCAGGATCATTGCCGACGCCTATCGCCACCTTGCCGCCGCGTGGCGCGAGTCGGTATAACGGACCCCCGGACAATTCAGAAGAAGATCGATGACCGTGAGCAACCCAGAAAACAGCTACAGCAGCCTGCCCGACCGCAAGGTCTCCGTGCGCGAAACCTTCGGCATCGACAGCGACATGACGGTGATGGGCTTTTCGGAACCCACCGAGCATGTGCCCGAGCTGGACCCGACCTATGTCTTCGACCATGACACCACGCTCGCGATCCTTGCCGGCTTCGCCTTCAACCGGCGCGTCATGATCCAGGGCTATCACGGCACCGGGAAATCGACCCATATCGAGCAGGTGGCGGCGCGCCTCAACTGGCCCTGCATCCGCATCAACCTCGACAGCCATATCAGCCGCATCGACCTCGTCGGCAAGGACGCCATCGTGCTGCGCGACGGCCAGCAGATCACCGAATTTCGCGAGGGCATCCTGCCCTGGGCGCTGCAGCATCCGACCGCCCTCGTCTTCGACGAATACGACGCGGGGCGGCCCGACGTGATGTTCGTGATCCAGCGCGTCCTTGAAGTGGAAGGCAAGCTCACGCTGCTCGACCAGAATCGCGTGATCCGGCCCCATCCGGCGTTCCGCCTGTTCGCGACCTCGAACACCATCGGGCTTGGCGACACGAGCGGCCTCTATCACGGCACCCAGCAG
>CAZDSS010000131.1:0-1566 GCA_964508185.1 uncultured Sphingomonadales bacterium | reverse complement strand
ATGGACCGCTGGAACATCGTGACGACCCTCAACTACCTGCCCCACGCCCATGAGGAGCGGATCGTGCTGGCCAAGGTGCCGGCCTATGATACGCCCGAGGGCCGGCAGACCATCGCCAACATGGTGCGCCTTGCGGATCTCACCCGTTCCGCCTTCATCAACGGCGACATATCGACCGTCATGTCGCCGCGGACGGTCATCACCTGGGCGCAGAATGCGGAGATCTTCGGCGGCGACATCGGCTTCGCCTTCCGCGTCACCTTCCTCAACAAGTGCGACGAGCTGGAGCGGCCGCTGGTCGCCGAATACTACCAGCGCTGCTTCGGCGAGGAGCTGCCGGATTCGGCGGTGAAGCGCCCGGTTCTGGCGGCGCAGTAGGTTCGGGCGGACGTGAACAGCAACAATCCATCGGAAGCGTTCAGAATCGCGGTGACGTCGGCGCTGCGGGCGATCGCGCGCGACGCCGAGATCGAGGTGGCGTTCGGCGGCGAGCGGGGCGATCCCGCCGCACAGGTCGCGCGCCTGCCCCTGCCCTCGCGCGAGGTATCCATCGCCGAAGCGGCGGAGATCCGCGGCGTCGCCGATGCCTTCGCGCTCCGCCGCCGCTATCACAACGAAAAGCTGCACCAGCAGCTGAAGCCCCGGGGCGAGATGGCGGTCGCCGTCTATGACGCCCTCGAACAGGCCCGCGTCGAGGCGCTCGGCGGGCGGGAGATGAAGGGCTGCGCCCAGAATCTGGACGCCGCCCTCGAGCGGAGCCTCAGCCGCTATGTGCCGAAGCCGTCGAGCCGGCCAGAGGAAGCGGACCTGCCGCTGATCGTGAGCCTCCTTGCGCGCGAACGCCTGACCGGCAAGCCCGCGCCGGAAGCGGCGCGGCCCGCGGTGGAGCAGCTGCGCCAATGGATCGAAAGCCGCGCCGCGGCGGACATGGACGCCCTGGACGAGGCGCTGTCGGACCAGGCGGCCTTCGCCCGGGTGGCGCGGGCGATCATCGCCGATCTTGAGCTTGCGGAAGATCTTCCCCCCGAGGTCGAGCCCGAGGAGCAGGAACAGGAAAAGGGCGACGAGCCCGAGGAGAACGAGCAGCAGGGCGAGGGCGAGCAGAGCCCCGAGACCGACGGCGCATCGCCCGTCTCCGCCGATTTCGTGGATGCTGCGGGCGACGAGAGCCAGTCCGAGACCGTGGACGTCATGGCGGAGGAGATGGAAGGCTCGCCGGCGGGCGAACAGGAAGCGTCCGGCCATACGCCCTTCCGGCCCAATTTCGCGGGCGACCATCTGCCCGAAAGCTACCGCGCCTTCTGCACCACCTTCGACGAGGTGGTGCCGGCCGAGGACCTCTGCGACGGCGACGAACTCGCGCGGCTTCGCCGCAGCCTCGACCATCAGCTCGCCCCCCTTCAGGGCGCCGTGGGGAAGCTCGCCAACCGGCTGCAGCGCCTGCTCATGGCGCAGCAGACCCGGAGCTGGGATTTCGACCAGGAAGAAGGGATTCTGGACACCGCGCGGCTGAGCCGCGTGGTCACCGACCCCATGCATCCCCTGTCCTTCAAGGTGGAGACGGAC
>CAZDSS010000130.1:0-6451 GCA_964508185.1 uncultured Sphingomonadales bacterium | reverse complement strand
CCTGCTCGATCTTGAGCCGTCGGAGCGGGCCGCGTTGGGCGTGTTCCTCGGCTTCCAGTATCCGGTGGAAATCCCGGGTGTCAGCAACATCAATTTCCTGAAGACCGCGGTCAACGCCGTCCGCAAGGCGCGGGGCGAGCCGGAAATGCCCGCGGGCGAACTGCTGAAGCTCGTGCGCGAGAAAGCCAAGGCGCTGCAGATGGATCCCGAGATGCTGAAGCGCTCGGTGAATGTCGGCTTCTCGGGCGGCGAGAAGAAGCGGAACGAGATGGTGCAGATGGCGGTCCTCGCGCCCAGGCTCGCCGTGCTGGACGAGACGGATTCAGGCCTCGACATCGACGCCCTCCGCATTGTCGCCCAGGGCATCAATGCCATGCGCGCGCCCGATCGCGCGCTTCTGCTCATCACCCATTATCAGCGGCTTCTCGATTATGTGGAGCCGGACGTCATTCATGTGCTGGCCCACGGCCGCATCGTGAAGTCGGGCGACAAGTCCCTCGCCCAGATTCTGGAGCGGGAAGGTTATGCCGCCTTCACGGAGGCCGCCGCATGACCACCGGCTCACCCGTCAATCTCCGCGACCGGCCCGTCGTTGCCGGGGAGCGGGCCGAGGTCGACAGCCTCGGCTATGAAGCGTTGGTCGCGGCGCGCGCGGCGCAGGATCCCGCCTGGCTTGGCGCACTGCGCGAGGCCGCCTATGCCCGCTTCCGCGAGCTCGGCATCCCGACCGTCCGGTCCGAGGACTGGCGCTACACCAACACGGCGCCCCTGACCCGCGCGACCCATGCCCCGGCCCCGGCCGTGGCCGCGCCGGTCGCGGAGCCTCTGACGGCTTTCGCGGGGCCGGTCCTTGCGGTGCGGCTCGACAATGGCCGCGTCACCGACCGGCCGTCGGACCTGCCCGAAGGCCTCGTCATCCGCAATCTCGCCGAAAGCGACGACATTTCCGACGATCTTCTCCACCCCGACGACCATGGCTTGATGGCGCTAAACGCGGCGCTTCTGGAAGATGCGCTGTTGATCGAGGTCGCCCGGGGCGCTCGGATCGCGGCGCCCCTGGTCATCGATCATGTGTCCCACGCCGCGGACGAGCAGGCGGTCCACAGCCGGATCATCCTGCGGCTTCAGGAAGGCGCCTCGATCACCGTCTTCGAACGCTATCGGGGGCGTGACGAGGCCGCCCACTGGGTCAATCCCGTGCGTCGCTTCTCCGTCGGGGCGAATGCGCGGCTGCGGCTCGTGACCCTCGTTGATGAAAACCTGCGCGCCATGCATACGGGTGTCGTTGCCCTCGACGTGGCGCGGGACGGCAATGCCGAAAGCTGGGTCCTTGTGGACGGCGGGCGCACGGCGCGTCACGAGGCGCGGGTGCATTTCGCGGGCCCCAACGCTTCGGTCGCCATGAAGGGCGCGACTCTCGCGGCCGCGTCCCAGAACCTTGCGATCTATACGGCGGTTGATCACGCCGTCCCCCATTGCCGGAGCGACCAGATGTTCCGCAGCGTGGTGGACCAGGGCGGGGCCAGCGCCTTCCAGGGCCGGGTCCTGGTGCGCGAGGGCGCGCAGAAGACCGATGCCAACCAGTCCAGCCGCAATCTCCTGCTCGACCGCAATGCCGAGGCGAACGCCAAGCCCGAGCTCGAGATCTATGCGGACGACGTGAAATGCAGTCACGGCGCCACGGTGGGCGAACTGGACGCCGACATGCTGTTCTATCTCGAAGCCCGGGGCGTTCCGCGCCACGAGGCCCGCGCCATGCTGGTGGAGGCCTTCGTCGCCGGCGTCCTCGAGGATGCCCCCGAACTTGCGGACCAGCTTTTGGCCCGGGTGTCGCGCTGGATGGGAGAGCGGGGAGAAAAGCTATGACCATGACCGCTCCGACCGAAGGGATGGAGGCGGGCCGCCGCAACTGGCCCTATGACGTGGAGGCGATCCGCGCCGACTTCCCCATCTTCCGCCAGACCGTCTACGGCAAGCCCCTGACCTTTCTCGATACGGCGGCGAGCGCCCAGAAGCCGCAGGCGGTGCTCGACGTCATCAACCGCGTCTATGCCGAGGACTACGCCAACATCCATCGCGGCGTCTATTACCTCAGTCAGAAGACGACCCAGGCGTTCGAGGACGCCCGGGCCAAGGTGCAGCGCCTTCTGAATGCGGCATCGCCCTCCGAGATCGTCTTCGTCCGGAATGGCACCGAGGCCATCAATCTGGTGGCCCAGAGCTGGGGCCGCACCTTCCTCAAGGCCGGGGACGAGGTGATCCTGTCGCGCATGGAGCATCACGCCAATATCGTGCCCTGGCAGCTCTTGCGCGACCAGATCGGCATCGTCATCAAGGTCGCGCCCATTGATCGCGAGGGCAATTTCCTCATCGACGAGTTCTCGAAGCTCCTCACCGAGCGGACGAAGCTCGTGGCGATCACCCATGTGTCCAATTCCCTCGGCACCGTGACGCCCATCGCGGAGATCATCCGCCGGGCCCATGACGCGGGCGCGCGGGTTCTGGTGGACGGCTGCCAGGCGGCCCAGCACATGGCGGTGGACGTCCAGGCCCTCGACCCCGATTTCTATGTCATTACCGGGCACAAGCTCTATGGCCCCTCGGGCATCGGCGCGCTTTACGCCAAGGCGGAGCTTCTCGACGCCATGCCGCCTTATCAGGGCGGCGGCGAGATGATCCATTCGGTCACCTTCGAGAAGACCGAATTCGCACCCCCGCCCCAGCGGTTCGAGGCGGGAACGCCCCATATCGTAGGCGCTATCGGTCTTGGCGCCGCCATTGACTACATGCAGGCGATCGGCCTCGACCGGATCGCGGCCCATGAACAGGCGATCCTCGCCTACGCCTGGGAGCGCATCAGGGAGGTGCCCGGGCTCGAGATCGTCGGCCGCGCCGCCCATCATGCGGCGCTCATCTCCTTCGTCATGGACTGCGCCCATCCCCATGACATCGGCACCATTCTGGACCGTGAAGGGATCGCCGTGCGGGCGGGCCATCATTGCGCCCAGCCGGTGATGGACTTCTTCGACGTGCCGGCCACCGCCCGGGCATCCTTCGGACTTTATACGACGACGGGGGATGTCGACCGGCTGATCGAAGCCCTATATAAGGTGAGAAAGATCTTCGCCTGAACGGCCGCGCAGGCCGCCCGGCAGGATGAGGACAGGTGCAGATGAACAAGCCAGGCTTTCTCGACGCTTTTCTCGAAAAGAGGCCGCAGGACCCGGACAATCCGGTCGCCGATGATGCGGCTCAGGGGCCGGCGGAATCCCCATCGGGTGAGGCGACCGAGGATCGCGACCAGGATCTCGAAATGCGCGTCATCGACATGCTGCGCACCGTTCACGATCCCGAGATCCCGGTGAACATCTATGAACTGGGCCTCGTCTATCAGGTCACCGCGGACAGCCGGGGTGACGTGAAGATCGTCATGACCCTCACCACCCCCCATTGCCCGGTGGCCGAAAGCCTCCCCGGCGAAGTGGAGACGAAGGTGCGCGGGGTCGAAGGCGTCAACGACGTCAATGTGGAAATCACCTGGGATCCGCCCTGGGACCAGACCATGATGTCCGAGGCCGCGCGCCTTGAACTGGGCTTCCTGTGATCTTAGGTTGAAGGCATGATGCAGACAGCCAGCAAGAATATCCTGACCATCACGGATGCCGCCGCCGCGCGCATCCGCGAATTGCTCGAACGCCGGGGCAAGCCGAGCCTCGGCGTGCGTCTCGGCACCAAGACCCGGGGCTGTTCGGGCCTGTCCTATTCCGTCGATTACGTGGACGAGCCCCAGCCCGGCGACGAGGTGGTGGAGGACAAGGGCGTCCGCGTCTATGTGGACGGAAGCTCGGTCCTCTATCTCCTGGGGTCCGAGATGGACTATGTGGAGGACAAGTTCTCCTCCGGCTTCACCTTCACGAACCCCAACGAAAAGGGCCGTTGCGGCTGCGGCCAGTCGTTTCACGTGTAATCAGGTCATGTGTGAAGCGGCCGGGGCAGGGTATCCCGCCCCGCCGGACTTCTTCCTAAAGCTCCTTGAGACGCTCGCGCAGCCGCTCGATCAGAAGGCGGCTTGACGGCACGTAGGGCTCTTCGACGTCGAGAATGGCGGCGAAGGCCTTTTTCTTGGCCTGCATGCCGCGCAGATTGCGCGCCGCCCCCTCCATCCGCGCCGTATCCGTCAGGATGTCGATCAACCGCTCGGCGGCGTTGAGACGCCCCCAGATATAGTCGTTCTCCCGGTCCTTGCGGCTGAAGAAGGCGCCGAAATGGCGCATGGCGACGCCCTTGAGGAGCACCGCCGCGCCCCCTTCCATGAGCGAGCGGGCGTCGTTGGGGCTGATGCGGTCGATCTTGATCTCGTTGAGCTCCCCCATGTCGCGACGCCCCATGATGGACGACGTGATGACGTCCCAATAGCCGAAGCCGAGATAGGCGAGAAGGAGCGTGCGGCTCACCCGCGGCGGCCAGGATTCGTTGTGGATGTCGGCGAAGATGGCGTCCGCCTGGCGCTTGATCTCGTCGAGCCCCATTTCCTCCGCGAGATCGGCGAGCGCCTGTTCGATCACGCTTCGATGGGCGGCATAGAACATGGCGGGGTCGATGAGGTCGCGGTCGTCGTCGAGCGCGGAGAAGGCTTCGCGGAAGCGGCGGCGCAGGCCGTCGGTCACGAAGTCGCCGGTCTCGATCCGCCGCATGGGGGCGAGAAGATCGTAGAAGCGGCCCTTGAGGGCATCGAGCCGCGCGACGTCGATGCCGTTCTCCTCGTCGTCGATCGCCGCATAGAGGCCGTTGAGCTCGCTGATGACGTAACGCAGGCGGCGGCGCTGGTAATCGAGGTCGAAATGGGTGAGGAAGCGCACCCAGTTGGGCAGCGCCTCGGGCGCGGTGGAGGCGTCCCCCGGCGCCGCGATGCCATGGCGTTCGATGGGATCGCGCAAGGCCCAGACCTCGAGCACGGCGGCAAGCTTCTGATGGGCGGGCAAATCCCAGGCGAAGCCGCAGATATCGGCGACGACGCCGCTCAGATGGCGCACCG
This sequence comes from uncultured Sphingomonadales bacterium, assembly GCA_964508185.1. Classification (GTDB taxonomy): domain Bacteria; phylum Pseudomonadota; class Alphaproteobacteria; order Sphingomonadales; family Govanellaceae; genus CAZDSS01. Next base: position 1,416 of record CAZDSS010000130.1, on the reverse strand, counting down.
CGGCCTGGATCTTGAGCCGCGTATAGCCCTCATAGGCATAGCCCGCTTCCTCGGCGGCCCGGGTATTGGCGGCGATGCGCCAGCGCCGGATGGTCTCCGCCGTGACGTCCCCCGCCGCATCGTCCGTGATCTCGGCCACCAGGGTGCCGACCCGCGGCTTGATGGCGTCGATCACCGACCGCACCATCCGCACCTGCTTGTTGTTCTGCTGGATCTCGGCAAGATCGTCATGGACCGGCTCGTTGCGCGGAATGTCCGACAGCGCCGCCTTCAGGGTGCGCCACAGATTGGGCGTCTGGCCGCGGCTCTGGACCATCAGCTCCTCGGGATGGGGATCCACATAGACGATGCGGCGGTCAACTTCACGAAAGGCGGGCCGTCCGGTGATGGAGCGGATGGCGTGGGCGAAGGGCTTGTTGTTGAGCACGCTGCCGTCGATGAAGGCGCCCTCCCGCGGATCGATCCCGGCGCGGAGATAATTGCTGAAATTCTGCACGAAGAAGCGTTCCCGGCCATGCCAGGTGAGCCCCCGTTCCTCCAGGACCTGCTCCACTTCGGCGATGCGGGCGGGAGGATAGGCGCCGGGAAAGCTCGAGGTCGCGCGGGCGGCGAAGGCGAGGCCCGGCACCTGTTCGTCCGCGAAATCGCTCTCCACCTCGCCGTTCCGCCAATGGACGTAGGAGAAGGCGAAGATGTGCCGATGCTCCCGCTCGGCGATCACCGGCGGATCGTGAAGCGGCAGATGCCGCACGAAGCCGAAGAAATCGGTGACTGTCACGAAGGTCTCGAGCCTGTGTCCCGCCGGCATGAGGGAGCGGCCCGGCTGGGGCGTCCCCTGGGACATCAGCCCGTCATAGAGCAGGCGTACCAGATGGACGCCGTCGAACAGGGGCTTCATCCGCCGCATGCGGACGAGCGGCGGCAGCGTCTCCTGCACCCGCTCGCCGAGGCCGCGGGCGCCGATGATGCGCCGGGTGATGAATTGCAGGACGGGGTCCACCAGGTAGCGGGACCAGAAGCCCGCGGGCGGCTCGCGGGATGCAAGCCGCGTCACGTCCGCCTCCCTGAGCCACAGGTCGCGCAGGGGATCGTAGGCGAGGTCATGGGCCAGCGCCCGCGACAGGAAGACGGCGTTCATGCCGCCCGCCGACGCCCCCGCCACGGCGTCGATGATGACGCGGAGATCCAGCTTGTCGCCCATGGCCTTGAGGAGCTCGAAATAGATCTCCTCGGTGTCGATCTCGTCATGGCCGTCGCGGGCGAGATCCCGGTAGCTCAGGCTCCGCCGCTTCTGCAGGTCGGGCTCGCTGTGATAGGCGGCGGAGGCGCGGGCGAGCTTGAGGATTTCCTTGGTGACGCCATGCATGTAAACGGCCAGGGACACGCCCCCGAAGCATACCACCGCCAGTCTGAGTT
>CAZDSS010000129.1:0-6483 GCA_964508185.1 uncultured Sphingomonadales bacterium | reverse complement strand
TCCGCCTTGTCGATCTCGTCGATCAGCAGCACCGGCGGGGTTTCCGCCGTGAAGGCTTCCCACAGCTTGCCGCGCTTGATGTAGTTGCGGATGTCGTGCACTCGCTCGTCGCCGAGCTGGGAGTCGCGGAGCCGCGACACCGCGTCATATTCGTACAGGCCCTGCTGCGCCTTGGTGGTGGACTTGATATGCCATTCGATGAGCGGCCGATCGAGGGCGCGGGCCACTTCCGCCGCCAGCACCGTCTTGCCGGTGCCGGGCTCCCCCTTGATGAGCAGCGGCCGTTCGAGCCGGAGCGCGGCATTGACGGCGATCATCAGATCTTCGGTCGCGACATAGCGATCGGTGCCGGTGAAGGTCTTCATCTCAAATCCCGTAATCACAAAATCCTGACATTCAGCGCACAGTAACGGCTGGCCGTGTGGCCCGCAAGCGCGCGCCAGGCGCGAGCCCCCGAAAACTGCCGGAAACGCTGGGATGCGGCCGCCGCATCGTCCCGTCTTCCTGTCATTGCCGATGCCCCTTTTCAACTCCGCCGCGATTGGTCAGACTTGGGGCCCCTGACATTTCACGGGAGGACGTCCATGGTCCACGGAGGCACAGCATTTCTCGCCGCCTGTCTCGCGCTCGCAGCGGCGGGCGGGGCCAAGGCGCAAGGATTCGCGCCGGTGGTGGATCCGGCCGCGCCCGAGCCGCGAATCCTCGAAAGCGACGGCCTTACCGTGACCTTCCGGCCCGCGGCGGAATCGCAAGGGGAGGAGACCGGCGCGCTCGTCATCGAGACCCGGGTGGAGGCGGAGGGGTTCGCGCCCGTGGTCTTCCCCGTCACCAGCTATCCGCCGGGCACCGTGCCGCTCCATGCCGTCGTCCGGCTCCATGCGGAGGATCCGGTGCCGTCGCTGCTCATCCAGTCCTATACGGGCGGCGCCCATTGCTGCACCGAATATCTGGCCGTCACCCCCGTGGGCGACGCGCTCAAGGTCATCGGCGTCGGCATGTTCGACGGCGATCTGATGGAAGACGCGCCGTCCGACCTCGATGGCGACGGCCGGGCCGACTTCAGGCTGCGGGACGACCGTCTCCTCTATGAATTCGCGCCCTATGCCGCAAGCTGGGCGCCGCCCCTCATTCTCAATCTGGTGGAAGGGGAGGTGACCGACGTTTCGGCCCGCCCCGGCTTCCGCGCGCTGATGGACGATTTCGCGGCGCAAGCGCTTGCCGCCTGCAAGGATCATGGGGAGGAACAGCGCAACGGCGCCTGCGCCGCCTATGTGGCGGTGCGCGCGCGGCAGGGCGCGTTCGAGGCCGCGCTGCAGGAGGTGGCCCCCCATGTCAACCGCGCGGATACGGGCTTCATGCCCGCAGGCTGCGCCGTCGAGACCGTGGGGCTTTGCCCCGAGGGACAGGAGATCCGGTTCTCCCGCTTCGAGGATGCGCTGCGCCACCATCTGCAGCGGACCGGATATCTCCCGCGCTGACCGTTATTCGAACCGCGTGCCGCCGATGATGAGGTCGCGGGACGCGGGCGGCGCCGTCTCCACCGCCTGGGCGTCGAGCGCCTTGCGCGCGTCGGGCCAGGCGAGCGGCCCCGAAGGCGTGAGGGTGCGCAGATATCGCCAGCTTTCGCCGTCCCGGGCATAGACCAGCACCGTTCCGTAGCCGTCCCAGAAGCCCGCCGTCTCCGTCCCGTCGCCGGTGAAGTCGAGGCGGAACAGGGTGCAGGGCGGCGCGTTCTCCGCCCGCTCCCGGCAGAGGAGGGCCATGCCGCGATGCTCGCCCGCAAGCTGGTCGATGAGGCCGTCGGGAATTTCGGCGCCCGCCGGATAGACGGCGACGGTTTCGCGAAGCGCGGCGATATCGGCCTCAACTCCCGGCCGGGCGGGGCCGTTGTGAAGGGCCCACCAGTCGGCGAGGCTGTCGATGTCGTCGAGCCGGGCGAGCGCCGCCGCGATCTCCGGCCTTTGGGCCGCGGGGCTTTCCGCCAGATCGGCGAGCGCGAGACGCCCTGGCGCGCCAAGGCGGAACTTGAGAAAGCCGAAATCGAACGCATCCGCCGCGATGCGCCCGTCCCGCAGGATCGCCGCCTGGGAACGCGCGGACCAGCCGAAGGCTTCGAGCGGCGGCAGATGCATGACGAAGGCCACGATACCGGCGAACAGGGCAAGCCAGGGATTGACCTGAGCCACCGCCTCCGTCCAGCGCTCGCGGGCGACGACCACCGTCCCCGCATAGACGAGGGCGAACAGGGTCGCGACCACGGCGAGGATCAGCGCATAGACCCGGTCCGGCGTCATGCCGTACTGATCGATGCGGAGGTAAAGGGCGTGAAGGGCGATCCCGCCATAGACGGGGAGCAGGACGAGGGCTGGCATCATCAGGATGCGCCAGAAGCGCTTGGGGCTCCGCTCCAGCCGGCTGCGCACGCCGCCATTGGCGAAAAGGAGCGTCAGGAGACAGACCCAGAGCGCGATGCTCGCCGCATGGCGGGTCGCCCACAAGGGCTCGAGCCCGGTGAAGGGCAGGGCGCAGAGGAAGAGCACCCCCGCAAGCGCAAGGGCCGCGCCGAGGAAGCGGAACAGGGCGAAGGTCAGCCGCCGCGCCGCCGCAAGGGCGCTGTCGAATTCCTGCAATATGGCGATGCCGGTGCCGAAGGCGGCGCCCGAGAAGGTCCAGGCGAACCAGTCCCGCCCGAAGAGATCGGCGAAGAAGCGGATGTCGATCAGCTTGAACAGCGCGCCCCAGAGATAGAGGACGAGCCATAACGCCCCCGTGAACAGGCCGGCAAGCAGCAGGCGCAAAAGATCGTTCCAGCCGTGGCGGAACAACAGGTCGTGGGCGGGCGGGAATGATGGGTCCTGCCGCCAGGCTTCGTAAAAGGCGACGGCGATCATGACGAAGGCCAGCATGGACAGGGCGAAGGCGCCGCCGAGGTCGGGCGTGTCCAGCACCCGAAGATCGAGCCCGACGGCGAGCCACCAGCCGAGGCCCCCGACGATGAGGCCGATCACGGCGGAAAAGATCACGTCGCGCCGCCAATGAACGCGGGACAAGGTGAGGATGCAGGCGGTGGGCCCGGCGACCAGCGCAAGGCGCAGGGCGTCCATGTCCTGTCCGCCCATGTGATCCTTCGCATCGAGGCCAAAGAGGGCGAAGCCCTGCACCAGCCCGATGAGCGGCAGCAGCGGATTGAATTCTAGCCGTTCGAAGAATCTGAACATCGGCCGGAAGCTTATCACTTCCGGCATAGCTGGCGAAAGCTTCTAGCGCCGCTCGGCGACGAAGGCCTCGAGCGCCTCGCCGAGGCGGCCCATGATGTCCGGCCAGGGATTGTCCACCTGTCCCACGAACAGCCGCCCCTTGGAGAAGAAGGGCGTGCTGTCCGGCTCGCCGAAGCACCACCACGGCCGGATGGGCAGGAGCCACCAGGTGGGCGTGCCGACGCTGAAGGAGAACATGCCGGGCGCGCTCGCCGGACCGATGGCGAGATCCACGGCGCGGGAGAGCGCCGCCACCGTCTCGAGATCGTTGCGGAGATCCGCGTCCTCGAAATGATGGATGGTGACGCCGTAGCGCTCCTTCGCCTCGGCCAGTTCCTCCGCGCAGTCGCCATATTGCAGATTGACGAAATGCACCCGGTCCCTGAAGCGGGTGAAGATCGGCTCCCATGACGAGATCTGCGCGTAGTTCTTGTTGCGCGCCGAATTCTGCTTGCCGCTTCGCCAGTAGATGCCGATGCGCGGCCGGGGGCCGAGGGCCGCGAGGCGCGATTCCCACAGGGCAAGCCGTTCGGGGTCGGGTACCAGGAAGCCGTCGGGGAAGTCGGGCAGCTGTTCCCGCCGCTTCCAGCGGTGAAGGGGCACACTGCCGCATTCGATGAACAGGGCGTCCCGCTCGCCCGCGAGCGCCGCCTCGAGATCGGGCAGGCTGCGATAGCGGTAGCCGTTGCGGATGCCGTCCCGGTAATGCCCGATCACGGCGTCGGGGAAGGAGCGCGCGTAAAGGCTCACGAGCCGGCGGTCGCAGCCGATGAAAAGCTTCGCCCCTTCGGCGGCGAGGCCGCGATAGCTCAGGGCGAACAGGATCTCGTCGCCTACCCCCTGCTCGGGTCCGACGAGCAGCTTCTTGCCCTCGAGCGCCTGGCCCTTCCAGCGCGGGATCTTGTGGGGAAAGATGATGCTGCCCGGGCGCTGCGGATCCTGCCGCCATTCATATTCCCGCCAGCCCTCGGCGAGCTCGCCGATGGTAAGAAGGCTCGTCGCGAGGCCGATATGGGCGTAGCTGTGCTTGGGATTCACCTTGATCGCCTTGCGCGCGAACCTGATCGCCTCCTCGTGATTGCCCGTATGCTCGAAGGCGAGCGACAGGTTGTTCAGGATGTTGTAGTGCCGCGGCGCAAGGCGGTAGGCCTCGGAATAGAAGGGGATCGCCGCCTCGTATCCGTCGCGGGCTGCAACCGCGCTCCCCAGAGTGTTCCACATGGCGGCGTTCTCGGGGAAGAGCGGCAGGATGTCCTTGAGGAGGGCGATCGCGTCGTCAAGCTTGTCCTGTTTCTCCAGCGCGCTTGCGAGATTGTTGTAGCCCATGGGATCATCCGGCTTGAGGGCGATATAGACGCGGAAGATCTTTTCCATCATGTCCGGCATCTCGAGATCGATGGCGAGATTGCCAAGGATCGCCAGCATGTCGGAATGGGCACCGTGAAGGGCGAGCGCTTGCTCGAGGAGCGCCAGCGCCTCGCCCCGCGCGCCGAGCTGCACGAGGGAGTCGGATACCGCGATCAGAAGGTCGAAGTCGTGGGGATCCATGTTCCACGCCTCGACGAGATAACGCGCCGACCGCGCCACGTCGCCCTCGGCCGCATGTTTCTGCGACAGCGTCAGGAGCTCCTGCAGCTTCCTGCGATCGGCCGGGTTCAGGCGCTGGCCGAGCATGCCGGACTTCCGCGGGCCGGTCTTCTGGGCGGTAGATAGGTCCATCGGCGCATCCCCTGTGCACGACGTGACAAGCATCAAAGCGCAGGGATCAGAACATTTTTAGGGTTAAGAAAGCCCTAAGGCAGTGGGCGCGCGGCCGCCGCACCGGGCGCACGGCGCATTTAGGGCTTGTTAAGGATGGGGCGGCAGAATGGACCGAGATTCAGAAAAACAGGGCCGACAGAATTCGGCGAGGATGGAAACATGGCACTCAAGATCTCCCTGAAGCCGGGCGAGAAATTCGTGGTGAACGGCGCCGTGATCGCCAATGGCGAGCGGCGGGCGAGTCTCGTGATCCAGAACAAGGTTTCGATCCTCCGGGAAAAGGACATCATGCACGAGCATGAGGTCAACACCCCGGTTCGCCGCATCTATTTCCCCATCATGCTCATGTATCTCGATGGGGAGCAGCGCAGCACCTACTACGAAGAGTTCGTGCGGCGCATGACCGAATTCATGGACGCCATCGAGAATCCGGTGGCCCTGGCTCAGTGCGTCGAGATCAGCACCGACGTCATGAACCAGAACTACTATCGGGCGCTGATGACCTGCAAAAAGCTGCTCGCGTTCGAGGAAGAGAGGTTGGGTAATGTCCCTGCAGGCATACCAGAAGGCACAGAGGTTCGCTGAGTCTCCCCGCGAGACCGAGTACCGCCTGTTCGCCCAGGTCACTGGCGCGCTGATCCGGGCCAAGGAGAGCGGCGTGAAGAACGGCGCCTATGTGGATGCGCTCGACTGGAACCGGCGCATGTGGTCCGTCTTCTCCACCGACTGTGCTGTGGAGGGCAACCAGCTTCCCTCGGACCTGCGCGCGCGCATCATCTCGATCGCGCTCTGGGTCAGCCGCTATACGTCCGAAGTGATCCGCGGCAACGGCGACATCGACGCGCTGATCGACGTCAACCGCGCCATAATGGAAGGGCTCGCATCGCGCCCTGACATGGCGGCCCAGCCCGCGCCGGTGGCGATCCAGCCGCAAACGGCCTGAGCCCCACATATCCTTCTGCAGATTTTCCCTCGCTCCTGAAGATGTGGCCGCGCCCCGCCCGGGGCGCTTTTTTTATGCGCGCGGACCGCATCCTTCGCCCGGCGCCGCCCCGGCAAATTTTGCCCAAGGGGAAATTTTTGCCGGGTCGTTCCTGCCGCCATGGGCAAAAAATGCCGGGATCCGCCCAGGATGCGCGGCACGTGTGATGTTCAAGAAATCGCGGAAATCCGCGGCCTTCGGGGGCGGAATATTTTGCCCGGCAAGATTGGCACGGCGCTTGCTCCATGAGGGGCAAGGCAAAACGCCTAGAGCAAAATGCTCGCTAGACTCAAAAGGAGAAAAGCAAAATGGCTTTTTCAATCAACACCAATGCCGGTGCGTTCATTGCCCTTCAGAATCTGAACGCCACCAACACCGCCCTCGGCAAGACCCAGAACGCCATCAATACGGGCCTCAAGGTTTCGTCCGCCAAGGACAACGCCGCGGTCTTCGCCATCGCCCAGAACCTCCGTTCCAACGTCT
>CAZDSS010000128.1:0-6549 GCA_964508185.1 uncultured Sphingomonadales bacterium | reverse complement strand
CACGCCGCTCTCGCACAATTTCTGCGAAAGCTGCAATCGCGTGCGCCTCACCTGCACGGGCACGCTCTACATGTGCCTGGGGCAGAATGATGCCGCCGACCTTCGCGCCGTGCTGCGGAGCGGCGGCGATCTTGACGCCGCGCTGGACGCCGCCATCGCGCGCAAGCCCGAAGGCCACGATTTCGTCATCAACCGCCGCCGCACGGCGCCCGCCGTCGCCCGCCATATGAGCGTGACCGGCGGATAAGCAATCCAGGTCCAATGCCCATGAGCCATCCGAAGATCGCCCTCATGGCGAGCGAAGCGCCAGAAGCCAAGGCCGCGGCCGAGCGCCTGAAGGCGCTTTACCCCATCTCCAGCGTCGAGGAGGCGGACGTGCTGGTGGCGCTTGGCGGCGACGGGCTGATGCTGCAGGCGCTGCATGCCACCATGGAGCGGAACATCCCTATCTACGGCATGAACCGCGGGACCGTCGGCTTTCTCATGAATCGCTATTCGGAGGACGACCTGTTCGAACGGCTGGCGAAAGCCGAGACCTTCGTCCTGCATCCCCTGCGCATGCGCGCGATCCGCGAGGATGAAAGCGTGGTCGAGGCGCTCGCCGTGAACGACGTCTATGTCACCCGCGAGACGCGCTTCGCCGCCAAGATCCGGATCTCCATCGACGGCAAGGTGCGGATTGGCGAGCTCATCTGCGACGGCGTGATCGTGGCGACGCCCGCCGGCAGCACCGCCTACAACCTTTCGGCCCACGGGCCGATCATTCCGCTCGGCGCCGACGTTCTGGCGCTCACCCCCATCAGCGCCTTCCGTCCGCGGCGCTGGCGCGGCGCGCTGCTGCCGCACACGTCCGAGGTGCGGCTCGAGATCCTGCAGTCGCAAAGCCGCCCGGTGAGCGCGGTCGCCGACATGGTGGAAGTGCGCGACGTGAAGGAAGTCTGGATCCGGGAGGAGCGGGACGTGTCGCTTCGCCTCATGTTCGATACCGAACAGACCCTGAGCGAGCGCATCCTGCAGGAGCAGTTCGGCTCCTTCTGACGATCAGGGCTCGGGCGGATCCTTGCGGTCGAGATAGAGGGGGAGCGTCACCGTGAACCGGCTGCCCTCGCCGACCCGGCTTTCGAGCGTGATCTCGCCGCCCATGAGGCGGGCGAGCTGGCGGGAAATATGGAGGCCGAGGCCGGTCCCTTCCTCACGCCGCGAATAGATGTTGTCCACGCATTGCTGGAACTTCTCGAACACCAACTCCTGCTTGTCCTCGGGGATGCCGATGCCCGTGTCCCAGACGGTGACCGCCACCATGCCGCCGTCGTCGCAATCCGAAATGTCGACGCCGATGCGCCCTCCTTCGGGCGTGAACTTGACAGCGTTCGAGAACAGATTGACGAAGATCTGGGTAAGCCTGCGGGCGTCCACGTATACCACGCGGTCACTCGCGATGCGCACGGCGCTGGTGTCCAGCATCTTCTTGTCGGCGCGCATGACGACGAAGCTCAGGGCGCCGTTGATGATCTCGCGCAGGCTCACCGCCTCGGGCTCGAGCACGATGCGGTCGCTTTCGAGGATGGCGACATCCAGCACGTCGTTGATGAGGCCGAGCAGATGGCGGCCCGCCTGCAGGATGTCGCTGCTGTAGGACTTGTAATGGTCGTTGAGCTTGCCGAAGAGCTCCATCTTCATGGCTTCGGCGAAGCCGATGATGGCGTTCAGGGGGGTGCGCAGCTCGTGGCTCATGGCGGCGAGAAACTCGTTCTTCACGCGCAGGGCCTGGGCCGCCTCGGCGGACGCGAGATCAAGCTGCATGTTCTTCTGGGTCAGCTCCTCGAGGGTATGCTCCAGATTTTTCTGCACCTCGGCATTGAGCCGTTCGGCCGCCATCCGGTTGGTCACGTCCATCCCGGCGCCGCGATAGCCCAGGAAGCTCCCATCCTCGGGATCGAAGATGGGCACGCCGCTCAGGTTCAGCGTCACCTTGCTGCCGTCGACCGCCGCAAGCTCCAGGAACTGGCCGCGGAACGGGCGGTGGTGGCGCATGGCGTCCAGCGCCGGGAAGAAATCCTCGCCCGCGGCCTTGAAGACGCCGACTTCGTCGAGTCGCCGCCCCACGAGCCGCCGCGCGGGGATGCCGAGCAAGGCCGTGATGCGGTCCGAAAGCATGGTGATCCGGCCGTCGCGGTCGGTCTCCCAGAAGCAGTCGGAGCTTGCCCGTGCGAAGTCGTGGAATCGGGCCTGGGCCTCCGTCGCCCGCGCCAGGGCTTCGATTTCCGCCGTGCAATCGGCATAGGTTCCGGCGACCGCGATGATTCGGTCCCGCTCGTCGCGGATAGGGAAATGGCGGGAGCGCAGGTGGCGCATCACGCCATGGACGCGGAGCTTTTCCTGCAGGGTGATGCCCCGGCCGAGGTCTTGCACTTCCCGGATGATGCGGGTGAGCGCGGGGGATGCCCCCTCCCGGGGAGCGCGCAGGCTGGACGCGCCGTCGATGCCCGCCGCCAGCCGCTCGTAACCTTCGCTCCAGTAGACGAGCCTGCCATCCCCGTCGGCGATATAGAGCGGCACGTCCTTGTCGATCTGCAGGCGCTTGAGGAGCGCTGCCGCCGCCTCCATGATGTTGCGCACCATCGGGCCTTGCGCAGGCGGCTCGGCTTCGTTTTCTGCGGGAGGCGCGTCGTTCACCGGCTGCCCGTCGGGAAGCACGACGCATTGCTCCCAGTCGACCCGATCGGGGGGATCGGCCGATTTTTCCGGATCGAGCAGGCGCCAGTCGCCCTTTGCCTTTCTAGTCAGCATCCCCGATGTCTTCCAAGGCCTGCTGATAATGCGGATCGCGCGCCCAGTACTTGAGAGCGGCTTGCGCATTGCTCACGGAAATTGCGTCGAAGAGTTCGAGAACGTCCCTGAGGACGGACGCCGGGCGGACACGTTCCCCGCCCCGCGCCTCGGCGAGGAACAGGAACATGTTGGCGAATTCGTTGCGGTCCATCTCGATGGCCTTGCAGACCACGGCGAAGCTCTCCCCTTCCCGGTCACCGAAGATGCGCCAAGTCATGGGCAAGCTCAAGCCGCTGAGATGGGCGAGCCCCGCGACGAACAATGGAATTTTCTGCTGCTTGAGGCAGCTCGTGAGGAATCTGGGGGTGAGGTCGCCCGCTTCGTGAAGCCGCGCGGCGAGCGCCTTGGCGCGGCTTTCAAGCCCCTGCGCCGCATCCTGGGTCGCGATCGCCCGCTGGGTCGCCGTTTGCAGGGCGTCATCGAGAGCGGCGACGTCGAAATCCGAGAAGCGCACGAGAATGCGGCGGCGAAGCGCCGCCGACACCCACCAGAACATGCGTTGGGCGAGCCCCTGGGGAAGATCGTGGCGTGACAGGAGCGGCTCCTGAAAGCGGTCCACCCGGCGCGACTCCGCGACGAGGTATTCCATGGCCCGCTCGGAAATCTCGGCGTTCGGGTTCTTGAGCAGGGTCTCTATCACGTCTGCCCCGCCCTCGGCGATCAGGGCTTCGCTCACCTTTTCGCTGACGCGCGAGCGGATCGCCACCGCCAGGCGATGCTCCTCGCTCCGCATCTTCACGATCTCGATGAGGTCCTGGTCGCGCAGCACCTCGGATCGCTCGAGAATGGGGCGGGCGATCTCGATCTGGTCGTTGGCGAGGAGCTTGACGAGTTCGGGAACGGCCTCTTCCCGTGCGGCGAGGCTTGCCGCCAGTTCCTTGCGCACCGCAAGCTCCAGATCCGACAGGAGCTTGTGCAGGATGTCGGTCATGAGCATCCGCTGATGCTCGGTCAGCCGACCTTCGGGCGCGAGGAACAGGTCGGCGATGTTCTCGACGAGCAGACGCCGGGACTTCTCGGACTTCTCCTGAGCAAGTGCAAAAAGCCTGGCGACCTGTTCGCTACCGATCGATTTCATCGCCGTTGCAGCACCTGCTGTTCCAAGGGTACGCGAAATGCAAGAAATGCGGCGTTTTTGCTCGCGCAACGCCGCGCCTTTCTATATTTCTATATAGGGTGGGTGTTAAGAATTCCTAAAATAAGAGGGACTTGGGTGGCCACCGTCTCCACCTCCCTGTCCCTGAAACCGGGGGAATGCGGGGACGCGAAATACGGCGAAAGGGTACAGGCCGCCCATGACCAGGAGCCGTTCGAAAGCGACCGAAAGCAAGGATTCCCCGTGTTCATCCGGCGTCCCGACGTCGCTTGAGGAAAGCGGCATCAGCCTTGCCGACCTGATCGAAGGCTCCATACAGGGCATCGCGGTTCTCCAGCGCGGCCGCATCCTCTATGCCAGCCCCGCGTTCGGCGAAATCCTCGGCGAGCCGGCGGAATCGCTGGTCCATGCCCGGCTGGAGCAGTTCCTCACGCCCGCATCGTGGAAGCGGCTGCTGATGGCCGCCCGCGCGGACCGGTCAGCGCCGGTCGAGATCGAGGCGCGGCCGCGGGGCCGCCATGTCTGGCTGCAGGCGCGCACCCGGCGGGTGCGCTGGCACGGGCGCGACGCCGTGCTGCTCGCGGTCGTGGACATGACGGGGCGGCGCGACCTCGAACGCCAGCTCGACCGCCACGAATCGAGCCTTCGCGACATCATCAACTGCGCGTCCGCCGCCATTTTCGTCAAGGATCTGGACCGCCGCTACACCATCGTCAACGACGCCTTCTGCAGGCATGCGGGCCTGCCCCGGGATCAGATCATCGGCTGCACGGCCCGCGACATCTTCCCGGACGAGGCGCTGGATATCGACGCAGCGGACGATTTCGTCATTCGCGAGCGGAAGCCCACCTCGCTCCACGAGCTGATCGTGGACCGGGAATCGGGGGAGCACTACCTCTTGTTCAACAAGTTTCCCCTGTTCGACAGCGCAGGCAAACTCTACGCCATCTGCGGCATCACCACGGACGTGACCGAGCTTCGCCTGATGGAGCGCCAGCTCCGCCACATCCAGAAGCTCGACACCCTCGGCCAGCTGTCGGGCGGCTTCATCCACGACTTCAACAATTACCTTGCGATCATTTCCGGCAATCTGGAGCTGGCGCTCGGCGCGACCGACCCCAACAGCCGGATGGCGCGCTATCTCGGCGCCGCCCAAAGCGCCGCGCGCAAGAGCTCGCGCCTCACCCAGCGTCTCGGCAGCTTCATCAAGGCCAAGCCCGTGGCCCCGGAATGTCTTGATACCGCCCTCGTCGTCCGGGATCTCGAAGCCCTGCTGCAGCGGACCCTGGACGCGCGGCACGAGTTCCGGGTGACCTGCCCGCACCCGAGCTGGCATGTCTTCGTCGATCGCAGCAAGCTTGAAAGCGCGCTCGTCAATCTCGCCATCAACGGCCGCGACGCCATGCCCGAGGGCGGGCTGCTCACCCTCAGCGTGACGAACCACAATTTCACGGCGCAAAGCCCCCTGCGCCCGGCCGAGCTTGCGCCGGGGCAATATGTGGAATTCGCCGTGACGGATACGGGAATCGGCATGGCGCCGCAGGTCAGGAAGCGCGCGGTGGAGCCGTTTTTCACCACCAAGACCGGGCGGCACGGCCTCGGGCTCGGGCTCGCCCTCGTCTATCGCTTCGTGACCGACGCCCGCGGCAGCATGCAGATCGACAGCGAGCCCGGCAAGGGCACCACGATCCGCCTCTTTCTGCCGCGCGCCGCGGCGCCGGGGGCGCCGCAGCCGCAGATGGACGTCAGCCGTTCAGCTTCGTCTTCAGGAGATCGTTGACGAGCTGCGGATTGGCCTTGCCCTGGGTCGCCTTCATCACCTGGCCGACGAAGAAGCCGAAGAGCTTGTCCTTGCCGCTCCGGTATTCGGCCACCTTGTCCGCCTGCTCGGCCAGCACCTGGTCGATGGCGGCTTCGATCGCGCCGGTGTCGGACACCTGACGCAGGCCCTTCTGCTCGACGATCGTCTCGGGATCCTCGCCGGTCTCGAACATGATCTCGAACACTTCCTTGGCGATGCGGCCGGAGATCACGCCCTCGATCAGAAGCTTCTGGAGCCGTGCGGCGGCGGTGACGCTCACCGGGGATTCCGTGATGTCCTTGCCCGCCTTGTTGAGGGCGCCGAACAGGTCGCCGATCATCCAGTTGGACGCCTGGGTCGCGATGTCGCGAAGCGGCTTGCCCGTCTCCTGGACGATGGCGTCAAGGAAGCGCTCGAAATAGTCGGCGTTTTCCTTCTCGGCCGTCAGCACGCTGGCGTTGTAGACCGGGATCCCGAGGTCGCGCACGAAGCGGTCGCGCTTCTCGTCGGGAAGCTCCGGCAGGGTGCGGCGCAGTTCCTCGACGAATTCCTGGGTGAGCCTGAGCGGCAAGAGGTCCGGATCGGGGAAATAGCGGTAGTCGTGCGCCTCTTCCTTGGAGCGCATGGACCGCGTCTCGCCGCGGCCGGGGTCGAACAGGCGGGTCTCCTGATCGATCACGCCGCCCGATTCCAGAATGTCGATCTGGCGCCGCGCCTCGTATTCCACCGCCTGCTGGACGAAGCGAATCGAATTCACGTTCTTGATCTCGCAGCGCGTGCCGAAGGGCTCGCCCGGCCGCCGCACCGACACGTTCACGTC
>CAZDSS010000127.1:0-6598 GCA_964508185.1 uncultured Sphingomonadales bacterium | reverse complement strand
CGCGGCCTTCGGCCGCTTCCCGCAATCCGGTGGACAGGGCGAACAAGGTATCGCCGTCGAACGGCGTGTGAATGGGCCGGATGGCGCGCGCCAAACCGTCCTGCGCCATGATGGCAAGGCGCTGCGCCTCCGCCTTGGTGAGGGCGACGTCGGTGGCCACCAGCCCGATCGTGGTGTTGGCGGCAAGGACCGGCGCCTTGGGAAGATCGGGGGCGAGCGTCACCCCCTCGGGCGCGAGCGCGCCGCGGCCGCCGAAGTCGCCCTCCTGTTCAAGATCTCCTGCGAAGAACGCGCCGTTCGGGGCGATGGCGCTGCCGAAGCAATTGACCGCGACGAGCGCCGCGACGGTCGCGCCGTCGGCGAATCGGGCGGAGGCCATGCCAAGCCCGCCCTTGAGCGCGCCTGCGGTGGCGCCGAAGCCCGTGCCCGCATTGCCCATATCATCCATGGCGGCATCCGCCGCGGGATCCCCTGCAATGGCGGCGAGCGCCCGGGCGAGGGCGCCGCGGCCCAAACGGTCGTAGGGCGGGCGGTCGCCCCAGTCCTTGTCGCCACCGTTCGACAGATCATAAAGAATAGCGGCGGGGACGACGGGCACCGCGCGCGGCGCAAGGGGCAGGCCGATCCCCCGCTCCGACAGGACGGCGGCGACGCTCGCCGCCGCTTCCAGCCCGAAGGCGGAGCCGCCCGACAGCACGAGGCCGTGGAACCGCTCCACGAGGCATATGGGGGCGAGGGCGTCCGTCTCCCTCGTGCCCGGCGCGCCGCCGCGCACGTCCGCCGCCATGACCGCAGGCTCCCGCGGCAGGATCACGGTGACGCCCGTGCGGATCAGTTCGTCCGCCGCATGGCCGAGAAACAGCCCCGGCACGTCGGCCAGCGCATTGCGTGGGCCCGGCTTGACCATATGTCGTCCTTCCTTTACGCCAGAACGAGGCCTTGCGCGCGGAAGCAAGGCCCTTGTGCTGCGGCATTCTAGAACATTCGGGCCGCTGAAGAAAAAGCCGGCGAATCGGGCCGGAGACCATGAAGGATTGATGCCATGTTCGGGTCACGTCACTCCCGGTTGCAGCAGGTCGAGCGGCACGGGTCCCGCCCGTTCCGGCGCGTGCTCCTGGCCTTCGCCGTCATCGCTTCGATTGCATCTCCCGCCGCGGCGCGCGCGCCCTTGCAGGCGACCGAGCATCTGGTCGCCGCCGCCAATCCTTATGCGAGCGAGGCGGGGCTCGAGATCCTGCGCAAGGGGGGAAGCGCCGTCGATGCGGCGATCGCAATCCAGCTGGTGCTCTCCCTCGTGGAGCCGCAATCGTCCGGGATCGGGGGCGGGGCCTTCATGCTCCATTACGAGCCCGGCGAGGGCGGCAGGGACGCGGTCCTGACGAGCTATGACGGGCGGGAGACGGCGCCGGCCGCCGTGACGCCCGAGCTTTTCGCCGAGATCCCGCCCACCCGGGAAGGGTTCCTGGATGCGGTCGCAGGCGGCCGGTCGGTCGGCACCCCCGGGGTCGTCGCCATGCTGGCCATGGCCCACGAGAAGCACGGGCGGCTCCCCTGGGGCGATCTGTTCGGCCCCGCGATCCGGCTGGCGGAGCAGGGCTTCACCATCTCGCCCCGGCTGCAGTTCGCCGCCGAGACCGATCCGCTGCTCCGCCGGTTCGACAAGGCGCGGAGCTACCTCATCCGCGCGGACGGCAAGGCAAGGTTCGCCGGCACCGTCCTGCGCAATCCCGAATATGCGCGCACCCTGCGCATCTTGCAGAAGGAAGGCCCGCGCGCCTTCTATGAGGGGGAGATCGCCGATGCGGTGGTGGACGCCGTGCGCAATTCCCCGATCAATCCCGGGGCGCTGAGCCATCAGGATCTCAAGGACTACAAGCCGCTGGAACGCGCGCCCGTCTGCGGGCTTTACCGGCTGCACCGGGTCTGCGGCATGGCGCCGCCCTCCTCGGGCGGCACGACCGTGATCGCGCTCCTCGGCATTCTCGAGCATTTCGATCTCGGGTCATACGGCCCCGATTCGGCGGAGGCGGCCCATCTCTTCGCCGAGGCGAGCCGCCTTGCCTATGCGGACCGCGATCTTTACGTGGCCGACCCCGATTTCGTGAAAGTCCCGGTCGCCGGGCTTGTGGATCCCGAATATCTCAAGTCCCGCGCCGCCCTCATCGATCCCCGGCGGAGCATGGGGCAGGCCGCGCCCGGAACGCCCCCGGGGGCGGAACCGCGCACCGCGGCCTTGAGCGGGGAGGTGCCCGCCACCAGCCATTTCGTGGTCATCGACAAGTGGGGCGCCGTCGTCTCCATGACCACGAGCGTCGAGAGCAGCTTCGGCAGCCGCCTTATGGCCGCGGGCTTCTTCCTCAACAACCAGCTGACCGACTTCTCCTTCCAGCCGGAGCGGGACGGCGCGCCGGTCGCCAACGCGGTCGCGGCGGGCAAGAGGCCGCGAAGCTCCATGTCGCCCACCATCATCCTCGATGACGCCGAACGGCTGCGCTTCGCCCTCGGCTCGCCGGGCGGGCCGCTCATCATCGATTTCGTGGCGCGGGCGATCACGGGCCTCATCGACTGGAAGATGACCCCGGCGGAGGCGGTCGCCATGCCCCATGTGGTCAACATGAACGGGGTGACCCAGCTCGAATCCGCGTCGGGGGTCGCCGGACAGGCGGAGCGCCTCAAGGCCATGGGTCATGAGGTGAACGTGCGGCGGATCACCAGCGGCCTTCACGCTCTGGCCGTCGAATGGCGGGGGAATGAGCGCGTGATCACCGGCGGCGCCGATCCCCGGCGCGAGGGCGTGGTGCGGGGCGACTGACGGAAGGGGTCAGGTTTCCGCCGGGGCGTGGCCGCGCGCCGGCAGATGAATGAGGAAGCGCGTGCCGTCGGGCCCGCTATGGCCCAGTTCGATGCGCCCCCCATGGGCCTCCACCAGTTCCTTGGCGATCGCAAGGCCCAGGCCCGTGCCCCCCGCCGTGGCGCTGCCCTGGAACGGCTGGAAGAGATGATCCCGCGCCCGGGGCATGAGGCCGGGGCCGGTATCCGCAATGGTGATGACCAGCCGGTCCTCGTCCATCTGGTCCGCCGAGACGGTGATGATCCGCGGCCGGTCCTGTACCCCCTGTTCCAGCGCCTGCTGGGCGTTGCGCATGAGATTGAGGAGCACCCGGAACAGCTGGTCCGGGTCGGCGGAAAGGCTGAGATCCGGCGCGACCTCGTTCCGGAGATGGACGGCGCCGTCATTGATGTCGACCGCCGTGATGTCGATCCCGAGGGAGAGAGCCACGTCTTCGACCAGGGGATGGAGGCGGATC
The DNA here is from genome assembly GCA_964508185.1 of uncultured Sphingomonadales bacterium. Lineage (GTDB taxonomy): Bacteria > Pseudomonadota > Alphaproteobacteria > Sphingomonadales > Govanellaceae > CAZDSS01. Next base: position 3,290 of record CAZDSS010000127.1, on the reverse strand, counting down.
ACCTCGGGCTTCGGCTCCGCCTCCGGCGCCTGACCATAGGTGAGGGTCGCGCTGCACAGCCGGATCGCCCGGTCGATGGCCGTGGTGACCCGCGGCGCCAGCGACCTGGCCAGGGGATCGCGCAGATTGACGAGGCGGTCCGACAGAAGCTGGGCGTTGGCCAGTATGTTGCGCAGGTCGTGATGGATCTTGGCGACGGCGGTCCCGAGATTGGCGAGCCGCGTCTTTTGCGTGAGCGATGCGCGAAGCTGGCTCTGCATGGCCGCAAGCTCCCGCTCCACGGTTCCGATCTCGTCGCGGCGGGTGCTGGCGACGATGCGGGACGGCACCGCCTCCGGCGCCTGGCGGAAGGCGATGACGCTGCGGGTGATGCGGCGGATGGGCCGCACCAGCAGCCGGTCGAGGGTGAGATAGACGAGAACCGCCGTGCTCAATGACAGCACCACCGAGACCGCGAGCACGTTCCAGGAATAGCGCAGGATGTCGCGGCGCATGCGGTCCGGATACATCAGGATCTGGATATATTCCCCCGATCCCTGCCGCGCGTCCCCCGTCACCTGGATCAGCATGTGGTTCTTCAGAAGGAACATGTCGTAGGCGGCGTCGCGCACCAGCGACCAGACATTGGCGAGGCGGAGGTCATAGGCCCTGGCCACTTCCCCCGGCATGTCGTCGCCGAGGATGAGCTGGCGGGACTGCGCCCGCTGCAGCACCACCGCCTCGACCCCGGCATTCTCCAGCAATTCGCCCGCAAGCTCGTCGCTGATCATGAGGTTGGCGGTGGCCTCCAGCGCCAGCGCCGCGATCTGCGCCATGTCCAGCCGGTCTTCCAGCCAGTCGCGGCGGAAGGCGGCGACGGAGGGCACATAGATCAGGATTTCGGCCAGCATCACGAAGCCCACGGTCAGCAGCAGCAGCCGCGCAGAGAGGCTTTGCCTGGGGGCGAACCCCATCTCCGCTCCTGCAGGCAGCATTGGCCGAAACATGTTCAAGGGCTCGTCGATCCTCAAGAATGACCCGCAGGCCGGCGTCGCCCGCATGCAGACGGTCGCTTGCCGATCTGGCTTCGGGCCGGTATGACGATATTACGGGCGCGGCCGGGCCCCTTCAAGCGGACGCTGCCGGGCATCCCCGGGCCGGATCAGGCAGGTTAGGCCGCAATGCTCCGGCTCCCGCATTGACTTCGGCGGCCGGAGCTTTTATAGAGCAGGCCTGTTTTTCATATTGAAGCCTTGAGCTGACGGAGATTTTCAGTGAAACGGACCTTCCAACCCAGCAATCTGGTGCGCAAGCGGCGGCATGGTTTCCGGGCACGCATGGCGACCCCGGGTGGTCGTCGGGTGATTGCGGCGCGTCGCGCCAAGGGGCGGAAGCGCCTCTCCGCCTGATCGGGCGCTTCTTCAGACGCGATCAACGCCGGCCTTGGCGTGCTGAGGCCGGCTTTGTTCGTTTGATGCGCGCCGATTCCGCATGCCGGGAGATCCTGCGGTGACCAGCCCCTCCGCCCCATCGCCGAAGGCCCCGAAGCCCGCCCGCCTCAAGGAGCGGCGGGAATTTCTCGCGGTCGCGGGCACCCGCCGCAAATGGGTGACCCCGGGCATGATCGTGCAGCTCGGCCCGGAACGGCCGGGAAACCACGTCCGTTATGGGGTCACGGCGAGCAAGAAGGTGGGCAATGCGGTGAAGCGCAACCGCGCCAAGCGGCGGCTTCGCGCCCTTGCCGACCGCTATCTCGCCGACCTCGGGACGCCGGGACGGGATTATGTGCTGATCGCACGCGATGCGACGCCGGAGCGGGATTTCGACCTCCTGATCTCCGACTTGAAGACCGCCCTTGCTCGGCTTAAGGTTACGCGCCCTGATGCGGCGGGGCGGAACGGCGCAGCAGCCCGCGACGAAAGGACAGCATGACGGCAGAGCAGGCCATGATCCGGATCGCCACCCTGCCGATCCGCTTTTACCGGCTGGCGATCTCGCCGCTGCTTCCGGCGAGCTGCCGGTACGAGCCCACCTGCTCGGCCTATGCCATGACCGCCATCGAACGCCACGGGATCCTTCACGGCCTGTGGCTCGCCGTCCGCCGCATCCTGCGCTGCCATCCCTGGGGTGGTGCAGGCTACGATCCCGTGCCGCCGGCGCGGCATGTTCACCGCCATAGATGCAACCCTGAGACGTCCACCTCCGTGGATGAGTAGATGATGCAAGACAACAAGAACCTCATCCTGGCCTTCGTGATCTCCATCGGGATCCTGCTGGCCTTCGATTTCTTCCTCATGCGCCCGGCGCGGGTCGCCGAAGAAGCGCGTCTCGCGCAGCAGAGCGAAACGGCGGGAGAGCTGACGGAACGCCCGGCCCTTGCGCCCGGCGACGACCTGCCGGCCCCGCCCGAGGCGACGCAGCCCATGACCCGCGAGGCGGCGCTTGAGCAGAGCCCGCGCATCGTCATCGACACGCCCCGGCTCAAGGGTTCGATCGCCCTTCGCGGCGGCCGCATCGACGACCTCACCATGACGGAATACCGGACGTCCGTGGACAAGTCCGCGCCGCCCGTGACGCTTCTCTCGCCCGCGGGCGTGCCCGGCGCCTATTTCGCCGAATTCGGCTGGGCCGTCGCCCAGGGCAGCGGCATCACCGCGCCCTCCAACGACACCCGCTGGACCGCGGACAATGCGGTGCTCGCCCCCGGCCGCCCGGTGACGCTGCGTTGGGAAAGCCCCGAAGGCGTCATCTTCACCCGGCGCTACGAGATCGACGAATATTACATGTTCACCATCACCGACCGGGTGGAGAACCCGGGCGAGGGGACGATCGCGCTTGCGCCCTATGCGCTGGTGTCGCGCCATGGGCTTCCCCAGACCGAGGGCATGTTCATCTCCCATGAGGGGGCGATCGCGGTCTTTGGCGAACAGCTGGTGGAGACCAAGTACGGCGACCTTCAGGACGACGGCCGCATCAGCCAGCGCGGCGTCGGCGGCTGGATCGGCTTCACGGACAAGTACTGGCTGACGGCCCTGATCCCCGGCCAGGACGAGGAATTCGAGGGCCGCTTCACCCATCGCATGGCCGGCGGCGACGATCGCTTCCAGGCGGATTATCGCCTCGGCGTCCGGCGCGTGGCCCCGGGCGGCGCGGCGGAGGTGACGAGCCATTTCTTCGCCGGCGCCAAGGTGGTGAAGCTCCTCGACACCTATGAGGAAAAGCTCGGCATTTCCCGATTCGACCGCGGCATCGACTGGGGCTGGTTCTACTGGATCACCAAGCCGATCTTCTATCTCCTCCACTTCTTCCAC
>CAZDSS010000126.1:0-6790 GCA_964508185.1 uncultured Sphingomonadales bacterium | reverse complement strand
GCGATGGCGCGGATATGGTCGGGCGTGGTGCCGCAGCAGCCGCCGACGATGTTGAGAAGACCCGCATTGGCCCATTCGGCGATATGTTCCGCCATGTCGGCGGGCGTCAGGTCGTAGCCGCCGAGCTCGTTCGGCAGCCCTGCGTTGGGATGGGCGGAGACATGGGTGTCGGCGACCCGCGACAGGGTCAGGATATGCTGCCTGAGCTCCTTCGGCCCCAGCGCACAATTGAAGTCGATGGATATGGGCTCCGCATGCTGCACCGAATACCAGAAGGCGTCCGGCGTCTGGCCCGAAAGGGTGCGGCCCGATGCGTCCGTTATGGTGCCCGAGATCATGACCGGCAGCCGGTATCCCAGATGATCGAACAGCTCCATGACGGCATAGATCGCCGCCTTGCAGTTGAGCGTGTCGAACACCGTCTCGATCATCAGGATGTCGGCGCCGCCCTCCACAAGCGCCTTCGCCGCCTCGTAATAGGCGTCGCGCAGCTCGTCGAAGCTCACATTGCGGAAGCCCGGGTTGTTGACGTCGGGGGAAAGGGACGCGGTGCGGCTCGTCGGGCCCAGGATCCCGGCGACATAGCGGGGCCTGCCGTCGCGCGCCTCGAACTCGTCGGCGGCGGAGCGGGCAAGGCGCGCGCTTTCGCGGTTGAGCTCGGCGACCAGCGCTTCCATCCCGTAGTCCGCCTGGGACATGGTGGTGGAATTGAAGCTGTTGGTCTCGATGATGTCCGCCCCGGCGTCGAGATAGGCGCGATGGATGTCGCGGATGATCTGCGGCTGGGTCAGGGTCAGAAGGTCGTTGTTGCCGCGCACGTCCCGGCCCCAACTCTTGAAGCGCTCGCCGCGATAGGCGGCTTCGTCCAGTCGGTGGCGCTGGATCATGGTGCCCATGGCGCCGTCCAGCACCAGGATGCGCTCCCGCAGGAGCTGCGGGAGAAGTTCGATGCGTTGTTCTCGGTTCACTGGGCCGCTTCCTTGAGTTCCTTCACCGGCCTCGCCTTGGGGCGGAGCCCCAGGGTATGGCAGATGGCATAGGTGAGTTCCGACCGGTTGAGGGTATAGAAATGGAAATCCTTGACCCCGCGGTCATAAAGCCTGCGGCAGAGTTCCGCCGCAACCGCCGCCGCCACCAGCTGCCGGGTCGTCGGGTGATCGTCCAGCCCCTCGAACAGGTCGGCGAGCCATTGGGGCACGCTGGTGCCGCAGCGCGCGGCGAAATTGACCATGCCCTTGAAATTGGTGACCGGCATGATGCCGGGAACGATGGGCACGTCTATCCCCGCCGCCCGCACGCGGTCGAGGAAGCTCAGGTAAAGATCGGGATCGAAGAAGAACTGGGTGATGGCCCGGTTCGCGCCGTTGTCGATCTTGCGCTTGAGGTTGTCGATCTCCACGTCCCAGTTTGGGCTGTCCACATGGCGTTCGGGATAGGCGGCGACGCTGATGTCGAAGTCGCCGATCCGGCGCAGGCCTTCGACCAGCGCGGCCGCGTTCTCGTAGCCTTCGGGGTGGGGCGTGAAGCGGGTCTGTCCGTCCGGCGGATCCCCGCGCAGCGCCACGATATGGCGCACGCCCGCATCCCAGTATTGCCGCGCCACCTCGTCCACCTCGCCGCGGGACGCGCCGACGCAGGTGAGATGGGCCGCGGGCACCAGATCCGTCTCGCGCAGGATGCGGGCGACCGTGTTGTGGGTGCGCTCCCGGGTCGAGCCGCCGGCGCCGTAGGTCACCGACACGAAGCGGGGGCCAAGCGGGCGCAAGGCCTCGATCGCTTCCCACAGGGTCTGCTCCATGGCCGGCGTCTTGGGCGGGAAGAATTCGAACGACACGTTCACGTCGCCGGGGGCGAAGGCGAACAGATTGGGCCGGAAGTCGCTGCGCTCGGGCGTGGTCATGCGGCCTTCTCCCGCGATTGGGCCGGCTTCTCCGCCGACCAGATGGATACGGTCAACTTGGTCTCTCCCCCTTCGAGATGGCTCACCGTCCTGGGCGTGAGCCGTGCGGCGCGGAACCAGGCCTGCACCTCCTCCTCGGCGAAGCCGAGGCGGCGGTGGGCATGTTCGTCGCGCAGGAATTCATGATCGTGGGGGGCGAAATCCACCACCACCACGCGGCCGCCGGGCCGCAGGATACGTCCGGTCTCCAGGATCGCCGCCAGCGGATCGTCGGCGAAATGCAGGACCTGATGGAAGATCACGAGGTCGATGCTGGCGTCGGGCAGGGCGAGGTCATACATGTCGCCAAGCCGCACCTGGCAATTGTCCAGCCCCCGGCGCTCGATATTGGCGCGGGCGACGGCGAGCATCTCCCGCGACAGGTCCACGCCGACCGCGCGCTCCGCCCGGTCGGCGAAGAGTTCGAGGATGCGGCCCGTGCCGGTGCCCACATCCAGAAGATCACCCACCGGGGCGTCGCCCACCACCTCGATCAGGCGGCGCTCCACCTCCTCCTCGGGCACGTGGAGGGAACGGATCTTGTCCCAGTCCTCGGCGACGCGGCTGAAATATTCGGCCGCCGCCGCATGGCGCGCCTGACGCACGGCGGCCAATCGCTCCTGATCCATCTGGATGACGAGGTCGTGGGACGGCATGAAGGCAAGGAGGCTGCGGGCGAGATCGCCGATCCCGGTCCCCTGGGCGAGGCGATAGAACACCCAGGTGCCTTCCCGGAAGCGGTTGAGCAGCCCGGCTTCGCAGAGAAGCTTCAGATGGCGGGACACCCGGGGTTGACTTTGCCGCAGGATCTGGGTGAGCTCGGTCACCGTCAGCTCCCCTTCCGCAAGCAGGCTCAGGATGCGCAGGCGGGTGGGCTCGGCGGCCGCGCGGAGCGCCGCGAGAAGGGCATCCATGGCAAGGGAAGGGGCGTCCTCGCCCCCCGCCAGCTGTTCGCTTACCCGCCGATCCACCGCTCAGCTCCTGCCAAACAAAGATATAAAGATATCTTTATATCTTCTATATGTGATGGCTTTCCTTGTCAAAGCGTTTTGCGAAATTCGCTGACTTCGTGTCCCGCCCGTTAATGGATTCTTGGCGAGATGGTGGCACCTATGCTAACCCGCAGGGACAAAACCATGATCTGAGGAGGGTGTGTGATGTCGGCTAGCCACGGAATGCTTCGCGGGATCCTGGCCATTGCGCTGGTTCTCGGCCTCGGTGCCTGTGCCACCAAGCCGCCGGCGAGCGACCCCGTGGCCCGCGCGGAATATGAGCGGATCAACGACCCGCTGGAGCCTTTGAACCGCGCGACCCATGAGTTCAACATGACCATGGACCGCTACGTGCTGAAGCCCATCGCGGAAGTATACCGCTTCATCATCCCGGCGCCGATTCGCGGCCTCATCACCAACTTCCTCGACAACCTGCAGTCGCCGCTCATTCTCGCCAACGATCTTCTGCAGGGCGAGTTCGACCGCGCCGGCACCACCACCGCGCGCTTCATCACCAATACGACGGTGGGCGTCGGCGGCCTGTTCGACGTCGCGTCGGACCTCGGGATGGAGAAGCACAAGGAAGATTTCGGCGAAACCCTCGCCGTCTGGGGCGTGGGCGAAGGCTTCTATCTGGTGCTGCCCTTCTTCGGCCCGTCCAACCCGCGCGACTTCACCGGCCTCGTCGTTGAATTCTTCGCCGATCCGGTGAGCATCTATCTCGAGGACGAGCACGGCAAGACCGTGGCCCGTTCGCGCACGGGGGCCGAGATCGTCGACTTCCGCGCCCGCAACATCGAGACCTTCGAGGATCTGGAACGCAATACCAACGACCTTTATGCCGCCATGCGCTCCGCCTATCGCCAGAACCGGGCGTTCCGCATCTCCAACGGCCGGGAGAGCGCGGAAGAGGACGATCTCTTCGATCAGGAGCTCGAATAACCGGCCTGCCCTGGGGGGGAGGCGGCGCAACGCATTTCCCGTTTCGCCCGCCGCCACTTGTGTTATGAGAAGCCCCAGGCTTTTTCATGACGGGCGGTTGACCGATGTCGGTCTGGGGCAAGATCATCGGCGGGGCGGCGGGCTATGTGCTCGGCGGCCCCATCGGCGCGCTTCTCGGGGCGCTGGCCGGTCATATCGCCGACCGCGTGCGCGACGCCGGCGCGCGCGAGCGCGATGAGGATCCCACCGCCTCCATCACCTTCACCATCGGGGTCATCGTGCTGTCCGCCAAGATGGCGCGGGTGGACGGCACCGTGAGCCCCGACGAGACCTCGGTCTTCCGCAGCCTGTTCCGCGTGCCGGAGGGGGAGCGGCCCAATGTGGACCGCCTGTTTCGCCTCGCGCAGCAGGACGCGGCGGGGTTCGAGCCCTATGCCCGGCAGCTTGCGGATCTTCTGCGCGGGCGCCCCGGCGTTCTCGAGGAGCTCCTGGACTGCCTGTTCATGATCGCCCTCGCCGACGGCCACGTGCAGGACAGCGAGCTCGACTTCCTCAGGCGCACGGCGGAGATCTTCGGCTTCTCGGCCGCGGACTTCCGCCGCATCCGGGAAGGCCATCTCGGGCCCGACAGCTCGGATCCCTACACGATCCTCGGCGTCGATCCCGAAGCCAGCGACCGGGAGATCCGGGACGCCTGGCGGCGGCTCATCAAGACCCATCACCCCGACCGGCTGGTGGCCGAAGGCGCACCCCACGAATTCGTCAATGTGGCCACGGCGAAGCTTGCGGCCATCAATGTGGCCTATGACCGTATCATGGCCGAGCGAAGCGGACGCGGCGGCGTCGCGCGTCAAGCGGAGTAGAGCAGTCCATGCCCCTGTCCCACATCGCCCTGCTTCTTCTGGTCAATCTCGGCTGGGGCGGCAATTTCGTGGCCGTCAAGGTGGGGCTTGCCGAAATGGGGCCGCTCTTTCTCTCGGCCTTCCGCTTCGCCATCCTGCTCGTCATTCTCCTGCCGTGGCTTCGCATCAAGCCGGGGCAGATGAAGGGCATCTTCTGGATCGCTCTCGCCGGGGGACCCCTTCATTTCGGCGCCATCTTCACGGGTCTCCAGATGATCGGGGGCGCGGCCTCCGCCGCCATGCTGGCGCAGCTCGGCGTGCCGTGCACCATCCTGCTCGCCATGATCTTCCTGCGCGAGCGGGTCGGGCCGTGGCGCCTTCTCGGCATGGTGCTGGCCTTCGCCGGGGTCGCGGTCATGTCGTTCGATCCCGCCGTGTTCGAGCATCTGGACGGCGTCGCGGTGATGATCCTGTCCCAGCTCGCCTACGGCGTCGCATCGATCCTCATGCGCAGGCTCAAGGGGGTGAGCGTGTTCGAGCTTCAGGCCTGGATCGCGCTCGTGAGCGCCCCCTTTCTGTTCGCCGCCAGCTTCCTCTTCGAAAGCGGCCACGCCCAGCAATTGCAGGACCTGTCCTGGACCGGGATCGGCGCCGTCGCCTATACGGTGGTCGGCGCCTCGATCATCGGTCACGGCGGCATCTATTTCCTCTACCAGCGGCACCCCGTCTCGGTGATCGCGCCCTACCTTCTGCTGGCGCCGGTCTTCGGCGTCCTCGGCGCGGTCCTCGTCCTCGGCGAGGTGCTGACGGCGCGCATGGTGATCGGCGGCCTCATCATCTTCGCGGGCGTCGCCATCGTGACCTTGCGCGAACTCCACCGCGCGCGGCAGGCGGGCATGTGAGGGCGGCCATGGCCTTCATCGACGCGCCATCACCCAATCATGACGCCCGGGACCCGCTGAAGCCCGTCTCGCTCCTCATCCTGCATTACACCGGCATGGAAAGCGCGGCGGCGGCCCTTAACCGCCTGCGTGATCCGGCGGCGAAGGTGAGCGCCCATTACATGATCGACGAGGACGGCCGCATCTTCCGCCTGGTGCCCGAAGACCGCCGCGCCTGGCATGCGGGGGTATCCTTCTGGGCGGGGGAGCGGGACATCAATGCGATCTCCATCGGAATCGAGCTCGTCAATCCCGGTCATCCCCATCCCGGCTATGCGGGCGGCTACCGGCCGTATCCCGAAGCGCAGATGCGATCCCTTGAAGCGCTCGCGGCCGACATCCTGCGCCGCCACGGCATCCCGCGCCACCGCGTCCTCGGCCATTCGGACGTGGCGCCCACGCGCAAGATCGATCCCGGAGAACTCTTCGACTGGGAACGGCTGGCGGCAAGGGGCATCGGCATCATGCCGCGACGGGGGCATGCCGTGCCGCAAGGCCCGGCGTTAGGCCAAGGCATGACGGGGCCCATGGTCGCGGCCCTGCAGCGCGATCTCGCGCGCTTCGGTTATGATGTCCCCGCGACGGGGATCCATGACGATGCGACACGGCAGGTGGTTGCGGCCTTCCAGCGCCATTTCCGCCGCAGCCGGGTGGACGGCGTCGCCGACCCTGTAACGCGGGGGGCGCTTGCCGATCTTCTTCTTCAGCTGGGGGATGGCTGACCGCTTATTGCGGCCGCAGGCTTTCGCCGCTTCGCCGCGCATTGTCCTTGTCGGGAAGCAGGCCCTCGGGCTTCGCCCTGCGCAGGTCCTTCACGTTCGGCGCCTTGTCGCCTTCGATGACGAGGTCGGGGCTGGAGGAGCCGAACATGTTGCCGATGTTGGAGCAGCCGGCGAGGGCCAGCGCGGCGAGCAGGGCGGCACATGTGGAACGCATGATCGGCATGAGGCTTTCCCCGAGAAAGATGTCGTCCTTTCCTAAAGGATCATGCGCCTTGACGCAAGCCGGGGCCGCCGCCATGTTGAGCCTGGGGCAGATGGCTGGACGGCCGCCTCGTGGGCGGGATCCCCGCCGCACGGGGAGGAAAGTCCGGGCTCCACGGAAACACGGTGCCGGATAACGTCCGGCGGAGGC
>CAZDSS010000125.1:6524-6802 GCA_964508185.1 uncultured Sphingomonadales bacterium | reverse complement strand
CAGGCGGTCAGCGGCCGCCGCTAGAAGCAGACGCACGAGGACGCCGCCCCGCGCGCGTATATGCCGTCGCGGCAATGATGGCCCGGCGCGCCCGCCGCGGACACGGCGGCCGGTGATCTTCCCACCGCGCCGCCCGCCCCGCTTCAGCACGAAAGATCCCCGTTAGCCAGCTTGTGGATGCCCCTGGTCATTTACCGGCTGATCACCGCGATGGACGCCGCCGACCTCACCCTCGGCAATGCGTTGCGACGTGTCTTGCTGTCCAGCCTGCCCGGCGC
>CAZDSS010000125.1:0-6514 GCA_964508185.1 uncultured Sphingomonadales bacterium | reverse complement strand
TGGACGCCGCCGACACCGCAAGCTGGCTCAGGATCGCCGTGATGTCGCGCACGAGCTGCATGGTGTCGATGGGCTCCACGTCCTTGGGCACCACGATGGAGCTGCCCGGCGGCAGCATGGACGCATCCGACGCGAAGCCCCAGGACGACAGCTTCACGGGCCGCGCGACGCCGTTCGGATAGACCACGAAGATGCGGTCGTCGTCGGCCGTGGGCAGCACGCCCCCGGCCTCGCGGATATATTCCTTCACCCCCTTGCCGGCGATGAACTGCAGCGCGCCGGGATTGAGCACGTCGCCGATCATCAGCACATAGTTGGGCCGTTTCGGGATATGGAGCTGGTCGCCGGGCTCGAGATTGGTGTCAAGCTCCGGGCGCTCGGCAAGGACCCGCGGGTCGGCCTCGATCACCACGCGGCCGACCACGTCGGCCGTGGCGATGCGGTCGGCCAGCTGCTGCGCCGCAAGAAGCGTCTGGGGGCTGAGCTGGCGCTGCTTCAGGGCGGCGGTCGCAAGCCCGCTGTTGATCTCGCGCGCCGTGCGCTTGAAGCCCAGCTCCTGCGCCTCCTTGACCCGCTTGCGGGTGAAGACGGCACCGTAGGGATAGGCTTCTTCCGTCAGGCCCCCGGCGCGGGCGATGAGGCTCGACAGCTTCTCGCCGCGCTCGATGGTAGAGACGCCGGGGAAGCGCACCTCGCCCGCAAGCAGGACCGCCCCCGCCTCCTGGTTGGAGAAGCGGCTCTTGAAATGGATGCCGCTCGCCGGGCTCAGCTCCACCTGGGCGAGATCCATCTCGAGGGCGTTGACCGAGCGCCGGTCGTAGAGCGGCTGGTTGCTGCCCGCCGAGACGCGATAGAGCCCGAGCTCCACGTTGCTGAGGTCCACATTGTAGGTCGTGCCGCCTGCAGCGGCGACGAGGGATGCAAGGGTCGTCCCCTCCACCAGGGGATAGACGCCGGGACGGCGCACGGCGCCGCTGGCGGATACCACGTATTCGAGGACGAAGGGCAGAAGGCCCGGCACCTTCTCATAGGCCTGCGGGCAGGTCTCGTCGTCCTCTTCCTCGAGCTCGGCCTTGCGCAGCCGCTCCACCCTGCGCATGAACAGCCACTGCTGCTCGCTCAGGGGCGCTTCCGTCACCTGCTGCGGATAGGGCTGCGGATAGGGCTGCTGCATGACCATGGCGCTCTGGTTCAGCGCCTGCAGGCCGTTTTCCTGATCGGCGCCCGCCAGCGACCGCTCCACCTCCGCATTGGTGACGTCGAGCTGGACGAACACCGCCTGGATCGCCGTCGCATAGCGGTCGGACCGGGTGTCGCTGACGATCTGGGCGAGCTCGGCGAGCGCGCGGCATTCCTTGGGCTTGCCGTTGACGCCGTTGAGCTGGCCCGCCTTGCCGTTGACGCCCGCGCGCGCCTGAGCCTGGGCCTGGGCCGGGTTCTGGCCTTCGGCGCCGGTCTTCTGGGCGTCGGGCGCCACGGGCGTGTATTGCCCGGTCAGCACCACCCGCCGGGTGTCGTTGGAGGACAGGAAGCGGATGTCGTTCCGCCCCAGGATGATGACCTTGTCATTGTCCTGCAGGCGGCGGTTTTCCTTGCCGTAGATCACCTGCTCGGGGCTGAAGGGCACGAAGTTGCGCGCCCGGGTGCGGGGATCGGTCGTCTCGATGACGCCGAACAGGAGATAGGGATAATCATCGAAGACGTTGGAATCGCGGAGAAGGTCCCGCAGCGTCGGCGCCTCAGTCAGCGACCGCATGCCGGGCGAGCGCACCGCGCCCACGAGCTCGATGCGGCCCGTCTGCGCCTGCTCGCGAAGACCGGCGACCAGCACGTCGCCGTCCTGCACCGCCTGGCCGAGATCGCCGATGGTGGTCACTTCCTGCCGTCCGTCCGCCGACAGGCGGTTGAGAACGAAGGAATAGCCCGTGGGCCGCAGGCTCCCGCCCGCAAGGGCCAGAAGCTCCTTGTGGCTGATGCTGCCGCGGGGCGGAAGCTCGTAGATCCCGGGGCGCAGGACGCCGCCCGCGACGGCGGCGGTGCGGCCGATGACGGGAACGATGATGCGCGCCCCTTCGGACAGCCTCAGGTCCTGGCCGTCCTGCCCCTGCAGGAAGCGATAGAAATCGAAGGTCCGGGTCTTGCCGTCGACGACGATGCGAATGTCGCGGAAGCTCCCCGTCTTCTTGAGGCCGCCCGCCATGGACAGGGCCTCGAGCACGGTCGTGAGGCTCGTTACCCGCTGCAGGCCGGGCCGTTCCACCTCGCCCAACACATAGACCGACATCATGCGCAGCGCGCCGAGGGACACATAGGCCTCGGTGCCGATCATGGATTCACGGGTGCGCGCCTGGACGTCCTGCTGCAGTTCGCCGAAGCTGCGGCCGGCGGCGGGAATGGGCGCGAGCCCCTCGAGGATCAGCCGCCCCTCGCGGTCGATGGCGGTCGAAATGGAGCGCGTGGTGGAGCCCTGGAAGGTCACCACCACCTGGTCGCCGACGCCCATGATGTAGTTGTCGGGCACGCGGCCGGTGATGATGTTGGCGCCCGCGCCGGCCTGACGGCCGAACATGTCGTAGCCGAACTGGCGCAATTCCTCGTTGGTGCGGAGCTTGTAGTCGCGCTCGAGCGGCGAGAGGAATTCCTCGCGCAGGATGTAGTCCTGCAGGCCGCCGGGCTGGGGCATGGAGGACGCCCCCTCGTCGCCGCCGCTGCGCACGATGTCGAGGGGCGACGGCACGTTCATGCTGCCGCCGACGCGCTGCTTGGACAGTTCCTCGAACTGGCGCAGGAGGCCGGTATCAAATCCCTGGGCCCGGGCGGACGCCGCGTGCAGGGCGAACAGACTGCAGAGGACAACGCAACAGAGCCAAAGCCAGACCGGGCGGGAATTCCCCATGCGCGGGCGAACGCCCCCCGTGGTCAAGCCATCGCCGATCCCCATGGCTGCAATCAACGACATCAATCCTGGTCCCTTTTTTGTCTTTTGGCGCGACATTGCGGCGCGACCTCGCAAAGTCCTGTCGCGCAAGGCCTGTCTGGCCGGTTTGCGCGGACAATAACACAGGGGATCCAGCCTTCAAAGCCGCTTTAGGTCAAGCCTTTCGGCGCGGCCCGGGGGGCGGCGAGCGGCCCCGCCCATGTCCACCAGCCATGGGCGGCGGCGAGGGTCTCCGCCGCATTCTGCGCGTCGGACGCCGAACGGAACAGGCCGAAGCAGGTGGCCCCGCTCCCCGACATGCGGGCAAGCGCGCAGCCCGGCATGCGGGCAAGTTCGCGCAGCACCGCGCCGATCACCGGCGCGCGCCTTATGGCGTGGGATTCAAGATCGTTGCCGAGACGGCTGACAAGGTCGAGGAGCGCGTCCGCATCGCGCGGGAAACGCCCATCATGGGGGGCGGAAAAGCCTTCGGACGCCGCGGCGTAATCGCGGAATACGGCGACCGTCGGCATGGCGACCCGCGGATTGACCAGCGCCACATGAAGGGTCGGAAGATCGTCGACGGGCGTCAGGATCTCGCCGATCCCGCGCACCCATTGGGGGATGGAGCGCACCGCCGCGGGCACGTCGGCGCCGATCCGCGCGCCCAGCGCCGCAAGCTCATCATCGCCGAGCCCAAGGCTCCACATGCGGTCGAGCAGCCGCAATGCGGCCGCCGCATCGGCCGAGCCGCCGCCGAGCCCCGCGGCCATGGGGATGTTCTTCTCGAGACGAAGGGACGCGCCGGTCGAGATGCCCGCATGCTGCGCGAGAACGCGCGCGGCGAGGAGGATGTGGTTGTCCTCGCCGAGGGTCGGAAGGTCGCCCGCTTCGGGTCCCTCCACCTCAAGGGTGAATGCGTCCGCGGGCGCCGCCGTGATGCGGTCGTGAAGGGCGGCGAAGACGAACAGGCTGTCGAGCAGATGGTAGCCGTCCGTCCGGCGGCCGGTCACATGGAGGTAGAGATTGATCTTGGCCGGTGCGGGCTCCACGAGCCTTTGCGTCACGGGCGCTCCCCGTCGCGCGCGGGGCGGCGTTCCTCCCGCGCCGCCTTGCTGCCCCCGGGATTGAGCCCGTTGGCGATCTTCTGCCTGAGCTCGCCCGCCCGGTCCTCGGCGGCGCCGAGGGACAGGGCATGGCTCCACTGGAAGCGGGCCTCCGTGTGGCGGCCCACCTGCCAGTAGGCGTCGCCCAGATGCTCGTTCAGGGTCGGATCCTCAGGCCGCAGCAGCACGGCGCGCTCCAGCGTCTCCACCGCCTCCTCATAGCGGCCGCTCATGAACTGCGCCCAGCCGAGGCTGTCAACGATGTAGCCGTCGTTCGGGCGCTGCTCCACGGCGCGCTGGATCATGGCCTCCGCCTCGGCGAGGTTGACGCCGCGATCGACCCAGGAATAGCCGAGATAGTTGAGGACGTCCGGCTGCTCGGGCTTGAGCTCCAGCGCCTTCCTGAGGTCGGCTTCCGCCTGCGCCCATTTCTTCGCCTGGTCATAGGCGATGGCGCGGGCGTAATAGAGCACCCAGTGGCGCTCCTCCTTCTCCGGCACCATGTCGAGGGCGCGGGTGTAGTAGGACGCCGCCTCGTCGAAATCGCTCTTCTCGCGGAACAGATCGGCGAGCGCCGACAGCGCCTCCACATTGTCCGTGCCGCGATCGATGATGGCAAAGAGGCGCTCCAAGGCCTCTTCCTCGCGCCCCATGGCCTGCAGCACCCAGACCTCGCGGAGCTGCGCCTCGCTGTAGAATTCATGGCGCGGGTCCACCTCGCCATAGGCGGCGAGTGCGGCGTCGTACTGCTGATCGGCTTCCAACAGGCGGCCCAGAAGGAAGCGCGCCTCGGAGAAGTTCGGTTTCAGGTACAGGGCGAAGCGCAGATAGAAGGCCGCGGGGGCATTGGCCTGATCGAGGCTGAGGGCCGCCGCGCCGCCATAAAACGCTTCCGCGAGGCCGTGGACGGGCCCGTTGAGCAGGGGCTGGTCCGGATTGCGCCGCAGTCTTTGCTCGGCGACCTCAAGGGCCGCGGGATCGAGATACTCCCGCGCGTGGGTCTCCAGCAGCTCCTTCAGCTTCTGGTCCTTGCCCTGGCGCAGCAGCAGGCGGCCATAGGCGAGGATCGTCCGCAGGTTCTGCTGGCGGTCGGGGCCGATCAGCTCCTCATAGACCAAAGCGGCGGCGGGATCCCCGAACCAGTCCATGAGATAGGCGCGGTGATGCTCGGCGAAGGGGCGGAAGGCCGGGACCTCGCGCAGGGGCTCAAGCGCCGCGAAGGCTTCGTCCCTTTGCCCGATGCCGGCGAGGATCCAGGCCCGCATCAGAGGCTTCATCAGGCGGTTGAGGCCGGTGTCGGGAATGGCCGCGACATCGGCCATGGCCTGATCGTATTGCCGGGCCTTCACCTTCTCGAGGATGAGGAAGATGCGCGGCAGGCTGTTGACGGTGTCGCCGTCATCAAGCTTGCGCGCGAGCCTTTCGGCCTCCTCATAGCGGCCGTCGGCTATGGCCAGCGAAAAGCCCTGCTGCAGCAGGACCGCATTGTCCGGATCGGCCTTGATGGCGTCCATGAAGAACGCCACCGCCGACTTGAGGTCGCCCTGGGCGCGGGCATGCTGCCCGGCGAGATAGCTCCCGTAGGCGGGCGCGGATGCGGTCGCCTGCGCCTCCGCATTGCCGCCCCGCTCCATGCCGGTGTCCGCGGCGGTGAAGCCGGGCGCCGCCGCGCAGCCGCCGAGCCCCACGATGATGGCGCAGGCAAGGAGCCTTCGGCGATGGGACCGCCGGTCGGCCGCCGTTTCGCGCACTGAATTCCGGGACCCGCCGGCTGGGAACTCACTCATCTGGGGACATACTCCTCGGGCAGGCCTCGCCCCGCCTCACATGTTCGGGTAGTTCGGGCCGCCGCCGCCTTCGGGCACGACCCAATGGATATTTTGGGTCGGATCCTTGATGTCGCAAGTCTTGCAATGCACGCAGTTCTGGGCATTGATCTGGAGTCGCGGCTTGCCCTCCGGCCCGTCATGGACGATTTCGTAAACCCCCGCAGGGCAGTAGCGCTGCTCCGGCGCGTCGTATTCCGCAAGATTGACCCGGATCGGAATGGTCGGATCCTTGAGGGTGAGATGGACCGGCTGGTCCTCCTCATGGTTGGTGTTCGACAGAAAGACCGACGACAGCCGATCGAAGGTGAGCTTGCCGTCGGGCTTCGGATACTGGATCGGCTGCACGTCGCGGGCGTTCTTGAGCCGGGTATGGTCGGCGTGATTGCGGAAGGTCCAGGGCAGGCTGATGCCCAGGGTATGCATCCACATGTCGAACCCGGCATAGATGGTGCCAAGGAGATTGCCGAACTTGGCGAGCGCCGGCCGCGCGTTGCGCACGCGATAGAGGTCCTTGTAGACCCAGCTGTCGCGGAACGCCTCCACATAGCGGCCCAGTTCCTCGCGCCCCTCGGAGCCGCGCGAGAGCGCCTCGAACACCGCTTCCGCCGCCAGCATGCCGGTCTTCATGGCATTGTGGCTGCCCTTGATGCGCGGCACGTTGA
>CAZDSS010000124.1:0-6827 GCA_964508185.1 uncultured Sphingomonadales bacterium | reverse complement strand
CCGGAGTGATGGCGGCGATCCGCGCGCTCCAGCTTTTCATGAGACTGCCCGCGGGCGCCCTGCCGCAGCTTGCCGCCGCAAGGCGCGCGGGGTCGAGGAAGGCGGGGAGGGGCTCGTCTGCGCCTTGGGATATCGGAACAAGACCGGCGATCGCGGCGGCGAGAACGCCGGCCGATGCCGAAAAAATGACCTTGCCCTTCATGTCAGGAACTCCGGCTTAAATACCCAGTAAATCGGGATTTTTGCGAAAGTTCCCGCGAAATGAAAAAATTTTGTGCTTGCCCGACCGGGAACGATTTGGCGCCGGCCGCAGTCCTAACGCGGGGGCCTCTCGCGTTCGGCGGACGGCCCCGGCCCATGTAGATGTGACACAGGAGTTCTTCCCCATGCGACACAACAAGCTCACAAAGCTCGGTCTGGCGGCGGCGATCTGCGCGATGACGGCGGCCCCCGGCCTCGCGATGGCCCAGGCCGCCAACCAGGATCCGGCGCAGGCCCAGGATCAGTATCAGGCGCCGGGTGACGCGGGCGACGTCAGCGACGAGAAGCTGCGGTCCTACGTCAAGGCGACCGGCAAGCTCTATCAGATCGACACCGAATGGCAGCCGAAGCTTCAGGGCGCGACCGACCAGGAGCGCGCCGCCATGGAGCGTGAGATCCAGACCCGCATGGTCGCCGTGGTGGAGCAGGAGGGCCTGAGCGTCAATGAATACAACGAGATCGCCCGGGCGGTGCAGAGCGACCCCGAGCTGCAGGAAAAGGCCCAGGGCCTGATGCAGCAGGAACAGCAGCGGCCCTGAGGCCGGCATTCACCGCACGAGAGGAGGCAAGGCCCGCGGCGACGCATGTCCCGCGGGCCTTCCGCTTTCCGATCACAAGCCCGTGTCATCACAAGCCCGTGTCAATTGCGGGACCGAAGCGTCTGGGGCTGGACTTCCCCCGCCAAATTCGCAAAATGCAAGCCGTGACGAGGCCGCGAAACGGAATGCGGCCGGTGATTGGCGGGCAACTTTCGGTTTGCGGGTGGTTCATGGGTTTGCGCGGTATCCTTTTTTCCCTGGTTCTGGCCCCCATCTTCGCCGCCGCGCCCCTTGCGGCGCAAACCCCCGAACAGAAGCCGTTCGACGAATGGCTCGTGGAGCTCAGAAGCGACGCCCTCAAGGCCGGGATCTCGGAGAAGACGCTCGATGCGGCCCTGGCCGACGTCGCGCCCGATGCGGCGGTGGTGAAGGCCGACCGCAACCAGCCCGAGGTGAAGCTTACCGCCGAAAGCTATCTCGGTTCCCGCATCTCGCCCCAGCGCATCGCCAAGGGGCGCGAGATGATGGAGAAATACCGGACCGAGCTGCGGCAGGTGGCGGACGCCTTCGGCGTGCAGCCGCGCTTCATCGTGGCGATCTGGGGGCTCGAGACCAATTACGGCGGCTTCACCGGCGGCCGCTACGTGATCCAGTCGCTGGTGACGCTTGCTTATGACCCGCGCCGCAGCGACTTCTTCCGCAAGGAACTGCTGGCGGCGCTCCGCATCCTGGATGAAGGCCATGTGGAGGTGCCCCAGATGACCGGATCCTGGGCCGGCGCCATGGGCCAGCCCCAGTTCATGCCCACGAGCTTCAACGCCTATGCGGTGGATTTCGACGGCGACGGCCGCCGCGACATCTGGACGACGCCCGTGGACGTCTTCGCGTCGATTGCGCGCTATCTCAAGTCCTTCGGCTGGAACGCCGAATATACCTGGGGCCGCGAGGTGAAGATCGACAGCGAGGCGCGGAAGCGCATCGCGGACCGCAATCTCGACGCGCCGGCCAAATCCTGCGCGCTCCGCAATCATCGCGGGCCGCTTTCCCTCAAGGCGTGGCAGGATCTCGGGGTCACGCGCCTCAACGGCGATCCTCTGCCCGATGTGGAGATCGAGGCCAGCCTCGCCATGCCCGACGGCCCGGAAGGGCGCGCCTTCCTCACCTACAACAATTATCGTGCGATCCTGCGCTACAATTGCTCCGATCTTTATGCCATTTCGATCGGCATTCTGGCTGACGCGTTCAAGGATCTGGAATAAAAGCAGCGATATCTGTACGCATCTGTCCAAACCAGGGGGAACTGCCGGACCATGAGCCTTGCCCGACATCTTGGCGGAACAACCTTGCGGCGGTTTCTGCCGCTCGTCGCCGCCATGCCTTTCCTGCTGCTTGGGGCCTGCGGCACCACGAGCAGCACCCCGCCCCAGACCGCGGCCAAGCCCGCCAACTACAAGGTCGGCAAGCCCTATCAGGTGAACGGGCGCTGGTATTACCCCAAGGAGGATCCGAACTACGACCAGGTCGGGATCGCCTCGTGGTACGGGCCCGGCTTCCATCGCAAGCAGACGGCGAACGGCGAAATCTACGACCAGAACGCCCTGACGGCGGCCCATACCACGCTGCCCATGCCGAGCTATGTGCGGGTGACCAATCTCGAGAACCACCGCTCGCTGATCCTCAGGGTCAATGACCGCGGCCCCTTCGTCAAGGACCGCATCATCGACGTCTCCCGCCGCGCGGCGCAGCTTCTGGGCTTCGAGGGCAAGGGCACGGCGCGGGTCCGCGTCCAGGTGGTGGCGCCGGATGTGGGCTCGACCATGGTGGCCGATGCGGGCAAGGCGGAAGGCCCGAGGGTCGCCGCCGTTCCGACCGACAAGGTGGAGGTCGCCTCCGTCGACGAGCCGCCGGTCGCCGCGCCGCTGCCGACCGAATATCACGCCCCGCCGCCGCCCCGCGGCGCGGTGGAGGTGATGCCGCCGTCCGAAGCGCCGGTCACCTTGCCCGCGCAAAGCAACGTCTATGTCCAGGCCGGAGCCTTCGCGGCGCTGGACAATGCGAAACGCCTTGCCGCCATGCTCGAGCGGGTCGCGACCGTCCAATTGTCGTCCGTCACCCAGGCCGGCGGGCAGCAGCTCTATCGCGTGCGGCTCGGGCCGCTCGCCTCCATGGACGAGGCCAATGCCGTCCTCAGCGAGGTGGTTGGGCTCGGCCACGGAAACGCCCGGATCGTGGTTGATTGAGCGGCTTCCTTTGCGTTATCCATAGGGCTTCCGGAGGGGATTTTTCGGCAACTCCAGCAGCATCCTGACGAGGACAGTAATCTTTATGTTTTCCCGCAGCCTACGCCGTATCGGCGTCGCTCTTTTCGCAGTCCTGGCCCTGGCGGTGAATCAGGCGGTCGCAGCGCCGCCGTTCGAGACCACGGCCCGCAACGCCATCCTGATCGACGTGGATTCAGGGATGGTGCTCTACGAAAAGAACGCGGACGACCGGATCCATCCGGCGTCCATGAGCAAGCTCATGACCGCCTATGTGGTGTTCGAGCAGCTGGCGAGCGGGGCGCTGAAGCTGACCGACACCATCCCGGTGAGCGTCGACATCTGGCGCAAGTGGCGCAGGCTCGACGGCTCCACCATGTTCCTCAATGCGGGCGACCGGCCGACGGTAGAGCAGCTCCTCCTCGGCGTCATCGTGCAGTCGGGCAACGACGCCTGCGACGTGTTCGCGACGGCGATCGGCGGGACCGAGGAAAGCTTCGCCGATTATCTCAACCAGAAAGCCAAGGAAATCGGCCTCAGGGACAGCCATTTCACCAATGCGAGCGGCTGGCCCGACCCCGATCACGTGATGACCGTGCGCGACATCGCCACGGTGGCGGAGCGCATCATCCGCGACTTCCCGCAGTATTATCACTTCTATTCCGTGCGCGAATTCACCTATGCGGGCGTGCGGCAGCGCAACCGCAATCCGCTTCTCGGCGTGATGGACGGCGCGGACGGCCTCAAGACCGGCTATACGGCGGAAGCGGGCTATGGCGTCGCGGTCTCCGCCGTGCGCGACGGCCAGCGTCTGATCGGCGTCGTCGCCGGCCTTCCGAGCTCCCGCGAGCGCGCCCGCGAGGCGGAGCGGTTGCTGAGCCACGGCTTCCGCAATTTCAAGTCCTACAAGCTGTTCGACAAGGGGCAGATGATCGAGGAAGCCGCCGTCTGGCTCGGCGAGCATGACCGCGTGCCCCTGATGGTGGCGGATGACGTGAAGATCACCATCGAGCGTTCGGCCCGCCAGAACATGAAGGCGAAGCTCGTATACGACAGCCCCATCTCGGCCCCCATCAAGGAAGGCCAGCGGGTCGGCACGGTGGTGGTGACCATTCCCGGCCGCGACGATGTGGAGGTGCCCGTGGTGGCGGGCGCGACCATCGAGGAAATCACCGGCTTCGGCCGCATCGGCGCGGCCTTCAAGCAGCTCCTCTGGGGCACCGGCCGGAGCGTCACCGACAGCCTCGAACCCGCCGCCGACAGCAAGTAAGGCCGCGGCCGGTGGCGAAGGACGCTGAGACACCGGAGCATCTTCCCCGCTTCATCAGCCTTGAGGGCGGGGAGGGCTGCGGCAAGTCCACCCAGGCCCGGCTGCTCGCCGCCCGCCTCGAGGCAATGGGCGCGGACGTGATCCTCACCCGCGAGCCCGGCGGCACGCCGTCGGCCGAGGCGATCCGCAGTCTTCTGGTCAGCGGTGACACCGACCGCTGGCGTCCCATGACCGAGGCGCTTCTCCATACGGCCGCGCGGGTCGAGCATGTGGAGCGGGTGATCCGTCCGGCGCTCGCCCGCGGCGCCTGGGTGATCTCCGACCGCTTTCTGGATTCGACCCGGGCCTATCAGGGCCTGACCCAGGGTCTGGGCCTCGGTCAGGTGGACCGCCTGCAGGAGCTTGCGATCGGCGATTTCCGGCCCGCGCTCACCCTGCTGCTCGACATGGCGCCGGAGCGCGCCGCGGAGCGCTTGTCAGGCCGCGACGGGCGGGAAGACCGCTACGAGCGCATGGGCGCCGCCTTCCATGCGCGCCTGCGCGACGCCTTCCTGCAGCTTGCCCATCAGGAGCCCGACCGCATCCATGTCATCGACTGCGACCACGGCATGGACGAGGTGGCCGCGCGCATATGGCATGCGGTGCGCGAACGATTTAAGCTGCCGTGATGGACACAGAGCTCAATACCGAGCCGCGCAATACGGTCGATCTCATCGGCCATGAGACGGCGGAGCGGCTGATCCTTGACGCCGTCGCCGGCGGGCGCATGCATCACGCCTGGCTCATCAGCGGCCCGCGCGGCGTCGGCAAGGCGACGCTCGCCTATCGCTTCGCCCGCCATGTGCTGGCGAACCCGCCGGGATCCGGGGCAGGGGAGGTGGACCTTTTCGGCGATCCCGTGACCCCGAGCCTGCAGCTCGATCCCGATCATCCGGTCTTTCACCGCGTCGCCGCCGGAAGCCATGCCGATCTCCTCACCGTCTCCGTGGGCGTGATGCAGGACGGGCGTCCGCGCAGCGAGATCGTGGTGGACGACGTGCGCGCGGTCGCCGAATTCTTCTCCAAGACCTCGGCCGAGGGCGGCTGGCGGGTCGCCATCATCGACGGCGCCGATCTCATGAACCGGAACGCCGCCAACGCCTTGCTGAAGGTTCTTGAGGAACCGCCTGCACGCTCGCTCCTGCTCCTCGTCGCCCATGCGCCGGGCCGCGTGCTGCCGACGATTCTGTCCCGCTGCCGCCGTCTCGCCTTGCGCCCGCTGGACGATGCGCTGGTGGACGCCTTCATCGCCGCGCGCCATGGGGACGCAAGCGCCGAGGACCGGCAGATCGCCGTAGCGCTCGCCGAAGGCAGCCCCGGCCGTGCCGCGGAGCTCATCGAGAAGGATGGCGTCGAGCTTTACCGCCAGATTCTGGCCCTCATGTCCCGCCTGCCGCGGCTCGATCATGCGGGGCTCAATGCGCTCGCCGACGAGATCGCCGGACGGGGTGGGGAGGAGGCCTTCCGCCAGTTCACCATGCTGTTCGGCGGCCTTCTGACCCGCGCCGCCCGCGCCGCCGGGGGCGCGCCCCACATGGCGCTCCCCATGGAGGCGGAAATCCTCGCCCGGCTCGGCCGGATGGCAAGCCTTGATCGTTGGTTCGAGGTATGGGAAAAGAGCAGCGGCTTGCTTCAACGGGCGGATGATCTCGACCGGCGGCAGGTGGCGATCGGCGTCTTCAACGATCTTGCAGCCCTGACCCGGGGCTAGCGCCGCCCCGCGCGACGGCATCATCCGCAATCACCAGTTCCTGAGGGAGACGCGGCGCATGGCCTCAAAGCCCGCCTTCTACATCACGACGCCCATCTATTACGTCAACGACGTGCCCCATATCGGCCATGCCTATACCTCGCTCGCCTGCGACGTCATGGCGCGCTTCAAGCGGCTCGACGGCTACCGGGTGAAGTTCCTCACGGGCACCGACGAGCACGGCCAGAAGGTGGAAAAGTCGGCGGCCGCCGCCGGCATGTCGCCCCAGGATTTCTGCGACCGGGTGTCGGCCCGCTTCCGCGAGCTTGCGGCCGTCATGAATTTCTCCAACGACGATTTCATCCGCACGACGGAAGAGCGCCACAAGCGCGCGACCCAGGCCCTGTGGCGGAAGCTTGCGGACAACGGCCATATCTATCTCGACAGCTACGCCGGCTGGTATTCGGTGCGCGACGAGGCGTTCTACGCCGAAAGCGAGCTTGTGAAGGGCCCGAATGGCGAGCGACTGGCGCCCACGGGCGCTCCCGTCGAATGGGTGGAGGAGGCGAGCTATTTCTTCCGCCTTTCGGCCTTCGGCGACAGGCTTCTCGAATGGTACGAAAGCCAGCCCGATGCGGTGCTCCCCCGCAGCCGCCGCAACGAGGTGATGAGCTTCGTCAAAAGCGGTCTTCGCGATCTTTCCATCTCCCGCACCAGCTTCAAGTGGGGCATCCCGGTGCCGGGCGCGCCCGAGCACGTGATGTACGTCT
>CAZDSS010000123.1:0-7010 GCA_964508185.1 uncultured Sphingomonadales bacterium | reverse complement strand
ATGGTGCTGCTGAGTGGAATCGAACCACCGACCCCGTCCTTACCAAGGACGTGCTCTACCCCTGAGCTACAGCAGCATGAGGCGTGATGCGCCGGACGGGGACCCTCCCCCGTGCGAGCGCGCCGAAACTGCCACAGCCGGCGATGGGAAGCAAGCACCTTGTACGAAGATTTCGGCGCGTGATCCGGAAACGGCGGGCTTGAGCCGCGCGACGGCCCCGGATTATAGTCGCGGCCCACGGGATCACGCCACCTTCGGGACCATTCGCACCCCATGACCGGAGACAAGGAAAAACAGGCCGCAAGGACGCAGTCGAGGCCGAAATCCGCCGCCGACGAGCGGCAGGAGCGGCTGCGCGCGGCGCTTCGCGCGAATCTCCGCCGCCGCAAGGAACAGTCCCGCGGCCGCAGCGCCGCAACCAGCGACGAGGCGCAATCCGGGGATTGACGCCGATCCTCGGCTTGTCCCCCGCGGTGCCATGCTTTACAAACCGGAAACGGCGCGCGGGCACGCGCGCCGGACCCACAATCACTTTGAACGCGCGTCAGGCGACAGGGGGACCCAAGATGGCCATTATGTCGGACAAGTGGATCCGCCAGCAGGCTCTGGAACATGGCATGATCGAGCCCTTCGTGGATCGGCAGCATCGCGACGGCACCATCTCCTACGGGCTTTCCTCCTACGGCTACGACGCCCGGGTCGCGCCCGAGTTCAAGATCTTCACCAACGTGGATTCGGCCATCGTCGACCCCAAGAATTTCTCGACCCGGAGCTTCGTCGACCGCGACGGCCCGGTCTGCATCATCCCGCCGAACAGCTTCGCGCTCGCCCGGACGGTGGAATATTTCCGCATTCCCCGGGACGTGCTGGTGATCTGCCTCGGCAAGTCCACCTATGCCCGCTGCGGCATCATCGTCAACGTGACGCCGCTGGAGCCGGGCTGGGAAGGGCATGTGACCCTCGAATTCTCGAACACCACGCCGTTGCCGGCCAAGATCTACGGCAACGAGGGGGCCTGCCAGTTCCTGTTCCTCAAGGGCAACGAGCCCTGCGAGGTGTCCTACGCCGACCGCGCGGGCAAGTATCAGGGACAGACGGGCGTGACGCTCCCCAAGCTCTAGTACCCGCGTAAAATCCGGACCGAAAACCATGGACAGCATCAGGATCAAGGGCGGCCGCCCCCTTCACGGCACCATACCGGTGAGCGGGGCGAAGAACGCCGCCCTGCCCCTGATGGCTGCGGCCCTTCTCACCGACGAGCCCCTGCGGCTTACCAATCTGCCGAAGCTCGCGGATATCGCCACCTTGCGCAGCCTCCTCGCCCAGCACGGGGCGGAGAGCGAGAACGGCGACGATACCCTCACCATCCAGGCGGAGCGGATCACCAGCGCGCTTGCCCCCTACGACATCGTGCGCAAGATGCGGGCATCGATCCTCGTCCTCGGCCCCCTGCTCGCCCGGCATGGGGAGGCGGTGGTATCGCTCCCCGGCGGCTGCGCCATCGGCAACCGGCCCATCGACCTTCATCTCAAGGGCTTCAAGGAACTGGGGGCGGAGCTGCGGCTCGAGGACGGCTATGTCCATGCCCGCGCGCCCGAAGGCGGGCTGCGCGGCGGACTGGTGCGGTTCCCCCTGGTGTCGGTAGGCGCGACCGAAAACGTCCTGATGGCGGCGACCCTCGCATCCGGCGAAACGGTGATCGAGAACGCCGCGCGGGAGCCGGAAATCACCGACCTCGCCGAATGCCTCATCGCCATGGGGGCGGAAATCAGCGGCCTCGGCACCGACCGCCTGGTGGTGAAGGGCGTGAGCCGGCTCCATGGCGCGGAGCATGCCGTGATGCCCGACCGGATCGAGGCCGGATCCTATGCGGTGGCGGCGGCGATCACCGGCGGGCGCATCACCCTGACCCGCGCCCGGGCAGACATCATGGCGTCCACCCTCGAAGCCCTGCGCGCCGCCGGGGCGGACGTGGTGGAAGGGGAAAACGAGATCACCGTCGCCCGGGATTCCGGGCCGCTCACCGGCGTCGACATCGTGACGCAGCCCTTCCCCGGCTTCCCCACCGACATGCAGGCCCAGTTCATGGCGCTGATGACGCTCTCGAACGGCGCCTCCATGATCACCGAGACCATCTTCGAGAACCGCTTCATGCATGTGCCGGAACTTTCCCGCATGGGCGCGGACATCACCGTCCATGGGGCGTCCGCCATGATTCGCGGCGTGCGGCAGCTCACCGGCGCGCCGGTGATGGCGACCGATCTCCGCGCTTCCATGGGCCTCGTGCTTGCGGGGCTTGCGGCCACGGGCACCACCACGGTAAACCGGGTCTATCACCTGGACCGCGGATATGAACGGCTGGAAGAGAAGCTCAAGGCCTGCGGCGCCGATGTGGAGCGCGTGCGCGCCGGTTGATCCGGGCCATTGAAAACGCCAAAAGCCGTGCCATATCAAGGCGTGATTGGAGACGCGCCATGGATCAGACCAGCGAACGGACCGGCAGCGAGACGGCAGGCAGCACGCCCGCGCCCGCCGCGGATGCCGGCGCCCGCCCCCTGAAGCTTCGCGCCGTGACGGCCGAGGACCTCACCATCTTCTCCGCCGTGCTACAGGACGCGGTCGCCGTCCTCGGCGACATGACCTATCTCCCGCGCGAGCGCCGCTTCGCCCTGATGGTCAACCGCTATCTGTGGGAGCGGGAATCGAACTGCGCCGACGGCGGCGACGTCTGCTACCGCATCCGCACCGGCGTCCATTTCGACGGCGTGCTGCGGGCCGCCGTCCAAGGCCTGTCCCTCAGGGCGCGGAAGAAGATCCTGGAGCTTCTCAGCATCGATTTCCGGCCCGAGGCGGACGGCGCGGGCTTCATCACGCTCGTCTTCGCCGGCGGCGGCGCGATCCAGCTCCATGTGGAATGCATCGACGGCTGGCTCGCGGATACCGGCGAGCCGTGGCGCGCCCGCTGCCGCCCCGCCCATCCGGTGCTCGCCGACGAGCGCTGATCCCGCGCCCGTCACGCGCGTAATCAATAACGATCTGGCGCAGATCGCCAACAGCCATTAAACATGGGCCGATGCAACTTGCGATGTGAGGCTGACGTGGCAGCAAGCGAAAAACTGGTTCTGGCCGTCCCCAAGGGGCGCATCCTGGAGGAGGCGCTGCCTGTCATCCAGCGCGCCGGCATCGAGCCCGAGGCGGCGTTCCACGACCCAAAGTCGCGGCAGCTGTCCTTCGCCACCAATCACCCGAACATCACCATCATCCGGGTGCGGAGCTTTGATGTCGCGACCTTCGTCGCCTTCGGCGCCGCCCATCTCGGCATCGCCGGCAACGACGTGCTGATGGAGTTCGACTATCCGGAGATCTACGCGCCGCTCGACCTCAACATCGGCCATTGCCGCCTGTCGGTGGCGGAGCCCGCCGATCTCAGCCGTCATGACGATCCCCGGCGCTGGAGCCATGTGCGGGTCGCGACCAAGTACCCCAACATCACCCGCCGCCATTTCGCGGCGCGCGGCGTTCAGGCCGAATGCATCAAGCTCAACGGCGCCATGGAGCTTGCGCCGTCCCTCGGCCTCTGCCGCCGGATCGTCGATCTCGTGTCAACGGGCTCCACCCTGAAGGCCAACGGCCTCGTGGAGATCGAGAAGATCGCCGACATCACGTCGCGCCTCATCATCAACCGCACCGCCTTCAAGACCCGCTCGCGGGAGATCTCGGTGTGGATCAACAAGTTCGCCGAGAGTGTAGATGCCCTTGCTGCTTGACGCCGGGTCGCCGGATTTTGCGGCCGCCTTCGCCCGCCTGCTCGAACGCCAGACCGATACCGCATCCGCGGTCGCGGGAACGGTCGCCGACATCATCGCGGACATCCGCAAGCGGGGCGATCAGGCCCTGCTCGAATACACGGCGCGCTTCGATCGGGTGAAGCTGGACGTGAAAGGCCTGCGCATCTCCGCCGACGAGATCGCCAACGCCCGCGCCGCCGTGCCCGCCGAAACCCTCAAGGCGCTGGAACTGGCCGCAAGCCGCATCGAAAGCTTCCACCGCCGCCAGATCCCGGCGGGCGACCAGTGGCAGGACGATGCGGGCGTCGGGCTCGGCTTCCGCTGGACGCCGCTGGACGCTGTCGGGATCTATGTGCCGGGCGGCAAGGCCAACTACCCGAGCTCCGTGTTGATGAACGCGATTCCGGCCCGGGTCGCGGGTGTCGCCCGCGTGGTCATGACCGTGCCGACCCCCGACGGGGTCATCAATCCCCTGGTGCTGGCGGCGGCGGAGCTTGCGGGCGTCACCGAAATCTACCGCATCGGCGGCGCGCAGGCGGTGGCGGCCCTGGCATACGGCACCGAAACCATCGCCCCCGTTGACAAGATCACCGGCCCCGGCAACGCCTATGTGGCCGAGGCCAAGCGCCAGGTCTTCGGCAAGGTCGGGATCGACATGATCGCCGGCCCGTCCGAGATCCTGGTGATCGCCGACAACCGCAACGATCCCGCCTGGATCGCCGCCGACCTTCTGTCCCAGGCGGAGCATGACGAGGCGGCGCAATCGATCCTGATGACGGATGATCCCGCCTTCGCCCGCGCCGTCGCGGACGCCGTCGAACGGCATCTCGCCGCCCTGCCGCGGGCGGAGATCGCCCGGGCGAGCTGGGAGGCGAACGGCGCCATCATCACCGTGCCGACCCTCGACGATGCAGCACCCCTCGCCGACCGCATCGCACCAGAGCATCTGGAGCTTGCGGTGGAGGATCCCGACCGGCTGGCCGCCAGGATCCGCCATGCCGGGGCCATCTTCCTCGGCCGCCATACGCCCGAAGCCATCGGCGACTATGTGGCGGGCCCCAACCACGTGCTGCCCACGGCGCGGAGCGCGCGCTTCTCCTCGGGGCTTTCCGTCCTCGACTTCATGAAGCGCACCACCATGGTGCGCTGCGACGGGACGAGCGTGAACCGGATCGGCCCCGCCGCCGTGCGGCTCGCCGAAGCCGAGGGGCTGCCGGCGCATGCCCTGTCGGTAGCGTTAAGGCTCGAGAGCTCCTGACGGACGGCGGCCATGACGCAGGACGGCGAGGAGATCCCCCGGAACACGCTCAAGCGCATCGTCGATCTGCGTCTCGACGAGAAGTCGATCCTGCGCCGCAATCCCGACATCGAGCATGAGCGGCGGGTCGCCATCTTCGATCTTCTGGAAGACAATTATTTCGCGCCCGTCGCGGAATACGAGGACGGCTATCCCGGGCCCTACCGGCTCGTCCTTCGCATGGAGGACAACCGGCTGGCGATCGACGTCTTCCGGGCCGAGGGCGGCCTCCTTGAGACCATCATCCTGCCGCTCACCCCGTTCAAGCGCATCATCAAGGAATATTTCCTGATCTGCGACAGCTACTTCAAGGCCATCAAGACGGCGAGCCCGCGCCAGATCGAGGCCATCGACATGGGGCGCCGGGGCCTGCACAACGAAGGATCCGAGATCCTGCGCGACAGGCTGAAGGACAAGGCGGAGATCGACCTCGATACCGCGCGCCGCCTGTTCACCCTGGTCTGCGTCCTGCAAATCCGCATGTGACCAGCCGATGACCGCGCCCTTCTCGCGTCCCGCGCCGCGCCCCACGAGCGTGCTTTTCGCCTGCAACACCAACCGGGTGCGCTCGCCCATGGCCGAAGCCATCGCCAAGCATCTGCTGGGGCGGCGGGTCTTCGTGGATTCGGTCGGCGTCAGATGCGACGACGAGGAACCGGACCCCTTCTGCCAGGCCGTCCTGGACGAGATCGGGCTCGACATCTCCCGCCATCAGCCGAAATCCTTCGAGGATCTCGAAGACGCGTCCTTCGACCTTGTGATTTCCCTCACCCCCGAGGCCCAGCACCAGGCGGCGGAGCTTACCCGCACCATGGCCTGCGACATCGAATACTGGCCGACCGCCGATCCGACCCTCGTCGAAGGCAATCGCGAGACGCGCCTTGCCGCCTACCGCGCGCTCCGCGACAGCCTGATGGAGCGCATCATCGAGCGCTTCGAGCTCTCCCCGCCCGCGCGTCTCTGACTGACCTGTTGACGCCCGCCGCGGCCGCCGCTAAGACCACTGCCGGTTCACCCATCCGGGAGTCTTGATGTCCGAGATTGTCCTCGCCTGACGGCCGGCCCCTGCGGGCCTGACCGTATGTAATCAACCGACGGCCCTGGCCGCGCGGACGGCGCTTGCGTTCGCCCCCGGCCCGTCGGTCCGATCTACGGATTCGAGGACATTTTCCCGTGAACGTTACCCGACACGAACAGCGCGTGCTTCACGTGCTGGCCCAGGGCGGCTCCATCCGCCATTACCGCGACCATCAGGGACGCATCATCGAAATCGACTGCCTGACCCGCGAAGGCTGGCGCATGGCCGATTGCGATCTCGCCATGTTCAAGCGGCTGCGCAGCAAGAAGCTCATCGCCTCGCGGAACGGCGGCCCCTACCGCATCACCAGCGAGGGCCTGCGCGCGGTGCGGGCGCGGCCCGACAACCGCTGACCCTCAGTCGTCATCCCTGGACTTGTCGCGGCCGCCCAGCTCCTTGAGCCAGGCCGCGAGGTCCAGGGGGAAGGGGAAGACGATGGTCGAGCTCCGCTCGCTCGCGATGGTGTTCAGGGTGCCAAGATAGCGGAGCTGCATGGCTTCCGGCTTGCGGGCGAGGATCTCGGCCGCTTCCAGCAGCTTCTGCGCCGCCTGCTGCTCCCCTTCCGCATTGATGATCTTGGCCCGCCGCTCGCGCTCGGCCTCCGCCTGGCGGGCGATGGCGCGGACCATGGTCTCGTTGATGTCCACATGCTTGATCTCGACATTCTGGACCTTGATCCCCCAGGCGTCGGTCTGCTGGTCGAGGATCTCCTGAATGTCGTGATTGAGCTTGTCGCGCTCGGCCAGCATCTCGTCCAGCTCATGCTTGCCGAGGACTGAGCGCAGCGTGGTCTGCGCGAGCTGGCTCGTCGCCTGCATGTAGTTCTCCACCTGGATGGTGGCGCGCT
>CAZDSS010000122.1:0-7108 GCA_964508185.1 uncultured Sphingomonadales bacterium | reverse complement strand
GGGCTCCAGCTCCTCGCCCTGGCCGAGATCGGCGGTGAAGGTCACGACCTCGCAGTCATAGGTGGTCTGAAGCCATTTCAGGATGACAGACGTATCCAGACCGCCCGAATAGGCGAGCACCACTTTCCTGATTTTCTGAGCCATGCGCCGAGATCCCCTCGATGAAATGCAAACCGCCGGATAAGGGCTGAAAACGGCGGGCAGTATAGGGCAATGAGGCCCGCATGCAAGGGTCCGATGGGCCTGTTTCGCGCCTGGCCTTTTGCGTTATATTGCGCGCAGGAAACATGGCGTCCCACGGCGAAGAAGTCCCGCGGTCGGCGCGCGGGACGGGGGGACAGGGGACCGTGACACCGGATGAAACCGGTCTGACGCGCGCAGAGGCGTTCGACGGCAGGGGGAATTATCGCTTTCTTCCGGCGATGGAGGCCGGAAACGTCGACCATC
Organism: uncultured Sphingomonadales bacterium; assembly: GCA_964508185.1. GTDB lineage: Bacteria > Pseudomonadota > Alphaproteobacteria > Sphingomonadales > Govanellaceae > CAZDSS01. The sequence goes on along the minus strand of CAZDSS010000122.1, from coordinate 6,661 downwards.
TGCAGCTGCGGGAACTGTTCACCTTGGTGCCGCATCCGCGAGGGACGGCGCATGCCGCCGCGAAGCGCGATCCGCAGCCGCGACATCACCCGCCACGCCCCGTTCCTCGCCGTCGTGGAGCTTCTGCGGAATGACGGGTCGTTCCGCGTCCTCGGCTGCGGCCGCGAGGCACAGAAATTCTGGCAATTCGGCGGGACGACGGAGGACCGCAGCCTCATCGAGCGCCACGGCCTGATGCGCGCCCTGATGCGCCATCAGGCGGCGAACCGGGTGCCGGTGACGCTCCGCTCCACCCTGCCCGACTGCACGCCGGCGATCGCCTTCTCCCTCATCGCCCTGCCCCTGTCGGACGACGGCGAGGAAGTGAGCTGCTCACTCATCGAGGTGCTGTTTCGGGAAGCCTGATGGCGTCCCGCCCTATTCGGCGGCCACCGTCCGGCCCACGCGCTTCATCTCCTGGGCGCGTTCCCATTCATGGATATAGTCGCGGGTGAGCGGCACCTGGTCCTGGCGCTTGGCGAACTGGATCTGGAACACCACGTGGCCGGAATATTCGAAGGTCTTCTGGCTCGCCGCGATATAGAACTCCCACATGCGGAGGAAGCGCTCGTCATAGAGGGCGACGATGGCGTCCCGGTTCTTCTGCACCCGGTCGTACCAGGCGGCGAGCGTCCGGGCGTAGTGGAGCCGCAGGACCTCGATATCGGTGATGTAGAAGCCCGCCCGCTCGATCACCGGCACGATTTCGGAGAGCGCCGGCGAATAGCCGCCGGGGAAGATGTATTTCCTGATCCAGGGGTTGGTCGCCCCGGGGCCGTCGGCGCGGCCGATGGTGTGAAGGAGCGCGACGCCATCGTCGGCCAGAAGGTCATGGCATTTGCGGAAGAAGGCGCCGTAATTGGGCGCCCCCACATGCTCGAACATGCCCACGGAGACGATGCGGTCGAACTTGCCCGAGACATGGCGGTAGTCCTCGAGCTCGAACCTGACCTTGCCGTCGACGCCCGCCTTGCGCGCCCGCTCCCGCGCCACTTCCAGCTGTTCGGTGGAGAGGGTCACGCCGGTCACCGACACGTCCGCGACCTCGTTGAGATAGAGGCCGAGGCCGCCCCAGCCGCAGCCGATGTCCAGCACCTTATGCCCCGGCTTCAACAGGAGCTTGGCCGCGATATGGGCCTTCTTGTTGGCCTGGGCGGTCTCCAGATCATCATGGTCGCTGCGGAAATAGGCGCAGGAATATTGCCGGTCGCGATCGAGGAACAGGTCATAGAGCGCGCCCGACAGATCGTAGTGATGGGCGACGTTGCGCCGCGCCCGGCTTGCGTAATTGAGCTGGGTGATCCGCCCCCACAGCCGCTTGAGCCACAGCGACAGGGGGCTGTTGAAATGGTTGACCCGCTCCCAGCCCATGTTGAGAAGCGCAAGATCGAGGAAGTCGCGGATGTCCTTGCCGTTCTCGATGGTGACGCGGCCATCCATGTAGGCCTCGCCCACGGCAAGCTGGGGATTGCGGGCGATGTCCCAGGCGACGCGCTTGTCGTGGAAGCGGATGGTGATCTCCGGCCCGGGCTCGTCGCCCTTGAAGGAATGGACGCTCCCATCCGCATCGATGATGTGAAGCGCACCCTTTCGCACCAAAGACTTAAGCAACCTGGACAGTAGAAACATCGCCCCTGCCTCCCAGCTTTGGCCAAATGCAAGGAAAGCGTACAAGCTCATACGCTTAATGGTCAAGCACGGGAGCCGCGGGTGGCGGCGCGGCGAGCGCGCGCAGGGCGCGCATCTCGCTCTTAAGCCATAGGCTTGGTCGCCCGGCGGCGCGCGCGGACGCTGTCATCCAGTTTGTCAAGGACGCGGGAGGATTGGTAAAGATCCGCGCCCAGCGCGCCATAGAGGAGTTCTTCCGCATGGAATTCCGCAAGACGCCTGCCGTGGCGCACGAGCAAGGGCACGGCTTCGGCATCGAACAGATGGGCGGAGAGGAACAGGCCGCCGCCCATCGCTTCCGACGCCCGCCGGTCCGGGCAATCGGGGCTTTGGAACGTCCCGTCGTCCGCAACGAAGACCGGCGCGCCGTGCTCCGTCGCAGCCGCCGCATGCAGGTCGAAGCTTCCGGCCCGCAGGAAGTCGGGGGCGAACGGCGAAGGGTCGCGATAATGAAGGCCGGCAAGACCGGCGGCGGTGATGACGGAGCCGTAGGACCGCGCCACGTCGTCAGGGCCGATAACCCGCAGCTCAAGGACGCCCGCCCCATGCATGGCAAGAAGAATGTCGGCCGCCGCAGGAGGCATGGCGGCGAAGGCCCGGCGCCAGGGCGCGGCGAACCGGTTGTCGAAGACGCGCCGCTCCCGCGGCGTGAACTGGCCGTAGATCATGCGGATCACGGGGAACAGGGTGCGCATCACCTGATGCCAGCGGGCATATCCCCCGTCGCCCGCGCCGTCGCCGCGCGCCCGTTCCAGGTCGCGGGCGAGGATGCGGAAGGGGTCCGCCCCGGGCGCCGGAGCGCCGCACATGCCCAGGGGATCGGCGTTGCTGCGGATGTCGATCACTCGGTCGAAGGCGTCGCTCAGCTCCATGTTGAGGTAATTCACCACCTGATAGAGCGGCACATGGCCGCCAAGCCGCGCCTTCAGCCGCCGGAAGGCGGCCGGGTTCAGGTATCTGAGGGCATATCCCTCGGGCATTGAAGGCCGCACGCCGGGGAGCCGCCCGTCCCGGGACAGGAAGATCACCTTCCAACCGGGCCTTGCGGGCTCGTAAGCGAGGCGGCCCCGGTCGCGCACCAGACGGCCGACCGCGGGATGCAGCAGCACCTCATGCGCGGCATCAACCGCCGCGAGCCCCGATCCCATGACGAGGACCTCGCCCGGCTCGCCGAGGGCGGCAAAGCGGCACGGCCGGGGTTGGCCGCCCTCGACCCGCTCCAGCCAATGCCCCGCGGTATGGCAGACGCTCGAAACTGCGATCCGCTCCACGCCGCAAGGGCCGGAAAGCTCCAGGATCCGCCCCGGGCCGCTCTCCGCCGCCCGATCGGCGATCACCTGCCGCCCCGGCAGGATGGCGACGTCGAGGCCATGATCCCGCGCGATCCCTGCATAGACTTCGATCGTTTCCTTGAGATACTGGCCATAGGCGACGCGCGGATATAGGGCCGCGCGATCCACCGCCGCCGGACAGAGGCCGAGGTCGCAGGCCGCGCCGAGAACGTCCGCAAGCGCCCCCGCCGCGGCTTTGGCCGCAAGCCAGTTGCAGAAATCGTCGGGATCGTCGGCGACAATGCTCATCTCCCCCGCCGGCGCATGGAGGAGGGATGTGGATTCGGTACGCTCCGGCCCGTAGGGCTGGGCGCTGCCGGGCAGAGGATGGGAATCGACGAGCAATATCTGCATGCGGCGGAGGAGATCGGGGTCCCGCCGCCGCTCCTTCTCCGTCACCAGCCTGCGCACCAGGCTCACGAACAGGGCCGCGCCCGCCGCGCCCATGCCGATGATCGCAAGGCGGCTGCGGCAGGGGCCGTCAAGGGGTCTGGCGAACCGCCCTTCGGCAAGGGCCGCAAGGGTTCCATAGCCGCCGGTCCGCCGGGCAAGCCGCGGGGGCGTGTCGCCATCAAGATTTGCCATCTCGTGATGAAGCGCGGCCTTGCCCGCCGTCGCCTTTTGGAGCGCCGCGATAAAGCGGGAATTGCCGTTGCGGCTTGCAAGATGAAGGGCCGTGTCGCCATTCCGGTAATCCGCCGCATTCAGAACCGCCCCAGCCGCGACCAGACGCTCCACAAGCTGCGCGTCGCCCTCCGCCCAGGCGAGGGCGAGCCGCATCAGCGGCGTGCGTCCGTCCATGTCGCGCGCATTGGCGGCCGCGGGGTTCCGCTCCAGGATCAGTTCCACGTCCCGGACGGACCGCCTGGCGATGGCGCTGAAAATCGGGTCGTCCAGCATGCACGGGCTCCGGAGTCCAGATGACGTGATGCTGACGCCCGAGCCATGCGGGCGTGACGCCCGGCGGACGGGGGCAAGGGGAGGTGCGGGCGGCGCGCCTTTACTGCGCGCTCTTGCGCCGCTTCTCGCTTTCGGACTTGAGCTGGCCGCAGGCCGCCAGGATGTCCTCGCCGCGCGGGGTGCGCACGGGGGCGGAAATGCCCGACGAGAACACGATCTCCGAGAAGCGCGCGATGCGCTCGTCGCTCGAACGCTCGAACTCGCAGCCGGGCCACGGGTTGAAGGGGATGAGATTGACCTTGGCCGGAATGTCGTAGGCGCGCAGCAGGCGCACCAGCTCCCGGGCGTCGGCGTCGCTGTCGTTCACGTCCTTCAGCATCACATATTCGAAGGTGATGCGGCGGGCGTTGGACGCGCCGGGATAGTCGCGGCAGGCGGCGAGCAGCTCGGCCAGCGGATACTTGTTGTTGATGGGCATGATGCGGGTGCGGATGTCGTCGCGCACCGCATGGAGGGAAACCGCCAGATTGACGCCGATCTCGGCCCCGCAGCGGCCCATCATGGGCACGACGCCGGAGGTGGACAGGGTGATGCGGCGGCGGGACAGGGAGATGCCCTCGGGATCCATGACGATCTTGAGGGCCTTCTTCACGTTGTCGAAATTATGGAGGGGCTCGCCCATGCCCATCATGACGATGTTGGAAAGCAGGCGCCCGTCGGGGGGCGACGGCCATTCGCCAAGATCGTCGCGAGCGATCAGCACCTGACCGACGATTTCCGCAGGGGTCAGGTTGCGCACCAGGCGCTGGGTGCCCGTATGGCAGAAGCGGCAGGTAAGCGTGCAGCCCACCTGGCTCGAGACGCACAGGGTGCCGCGATCCTCCTCGGGGATGAAGACGGTCTCCACCTCGTTGCCGTCGGCGAAGCGCAGAAGCCATTTGCGCGTGCCGTCCACCGACACGTGACGCTCCACCACCTCGGGCCGGGTGATGGCGAAGGCGCCGTCCAGCGCCTCGCGCAAGTCCTTGGAGATGTTGGTCATGGCGGCGAAATCCTGGACGCCGCGATGATAGATCCAGCTCCAGATCTGCTGGGCGCGCATCTTCACCTGACGCTCGGGCACGCCGATCTCGAGAAGCCTTTCCGCGATCTCCGCGCGGTCGAGGCCGATGAGGGACGTCTTGCCATCGGCGGGCGCGACCACAGGGCGCGGCGCGACCACGGGCTCGATACCGAGGGGGGTTTGCAGCATCATGGATTCCAACTTTCTGTCCCGGCGGCGCGTCCATGGCGCCGCCGTCTTTCTAGCAGGGCGGTGCCTCCCCGCCTAGCACTTCCCTGCGCCTAGTTGTTGCAGCTCTGGGTGATCGCGTTATGCGCGGCGGTGAACCCGGCCAGCGAATAGCGATCGGTGGTCTCGGTGCCGCGCTGGGAGACGCCCTTGACCACCACCGAGCTTCCCTTCTTCATGGCCGCGGCCATTTCCAGATCCTGCTTGGCGTCATAGGCCCAGGCGCGATCGCCGTCGGTGAACATGCGATAGGGCTTGTTGTCGATGATCATGGTGACTTCGCTATCCTTCTTCAAGGGATAGCCGACCACCACGTTGATCTGACTCTGGATCTTCGCCTGCGGCCAATGGGTGACGATGAGATAGATCTCGCCCCGATTCACGTTCTTGGGCGCCGTGTCCTTCGGCACCGAGATCATGTAGCAGGTCTTCTCGCCCTTGCCCTTGCGCTCGAGGAACGCGTCCCAGTCACGAAAGCCGCCAAGGAATTCCCGCCCCTGGGCAAGGGCCGGAAGCGCCCCGGCGCATGCCGCAACGGCCATGATCCCAATGGCCAGGACCCGCCTAATCCGCTGAGTCATTCCGCAAATTCCCATTTCATCCGCGCTGACAAGTTAATCCGGAGGCAAGTTAATCTTCGACTTTGTCGGAAAATTGACCTTCCGTGCCGGGCGCCGCCGGGCCCCTGCCCTGCCCGACAATCGACGCAGAAACGCCCGCTCGCCCTATCGGCCGGCCCTATAGAAAGCATAGATAGGAATGCTTTGACAATGGCCTTCCGTCATCCGACCCTTGCCCTGCTCCCCGGGGATCAGGGAAAATTGGTTACGATTGAAATTATCTTCCCCGGGCGGTAATTAGGACATACCCGGCGCCACATTTGGGACAAGGATGAAAAGGCGGTCTCGATGAACAAGGTGTATGACAGCGCGCAATCGGCCCTCGAGGGCCTGCTGCGGGACGGCATGACCATCATGGCCGGAGGCTTCGGCCTCTGCGGCATCCCGGAGAACCTGATCCTGGCGCTCCGCGATTCCGGCGTGAAGAACCTGACGGTCATTTCCAACAATGCCGGGGTTGACGATTTCGGCCTCGGGCTCCTGCTGCAGACGCGCCAGATCCGGAAGATGATCTCGTCCTATGTGGGCGAAAACAAGGAATTCGCCCGCCAGTTCCTGGAAGGGGAGCTGGAGCTTGAATTCAATCCGCAAGGGACGCTGGCCGAACGCATCCGCGCGGGCGGCGCCGGGATCCCCGGCTTCTATACCAAGACCGGCGTCGGCACGCTCATCGCCGAGGGCAAGGAGCACAAGGAATTCAACGGCGAGACCTACATTCTGGAAACCGGGCTCGTCGCCGACCTTTCCATCGTCAAGGCGTGGAAGGGGGATACGGAAGGCAACCTCATCTATCGCAAGACGGCGCGCAACTT
>CAZDSS010000121.1:0-7205 GCA_964508185.1 uncultured Sphingomonadales bacterium | reverse complement strand
TGGTGCCCGCCGCCGGACTCGAACCGGCACGAAGGTCGCCCTTCGAGGGATTTTAAGTCCCTTGCGTCTACCAATTCCGCCAGGCGGGCACGGGATCAGGCATCGACGGCCGAACCTGTATGCCTCAAAGGCCGGCCGAAATAAATAGCGGCGACCGTCAGACGATGTCCTCGGGGGTGGGCGTCGCTTCCCCGATGCCGGGCTCGAACCCGTCCCGGATGAGCGCCTGCCTCAGCTCCTCCGTCGCCGCGGCAAGGCGCGCGCCGTCGGGGGAGCGCAGCACCAGATTGGCGCCGTAGCGGTCCTGGTGTCCGAATGGATAGCTGCCGATGGACACATCAGGATGGCGTTCCTGCACCTCGAGAAGGGTCGCCGCGATGCGGCTTTCCCCGGCAAAGACGTGCAAGGTCGCCGATTGTACCGGCCGCCCGCCCTCAAGGGTGCCGCGGATCGTCTCCAGCATGGCCTGCATCACCGCCGGGATCCCGGCCAGCACATGCACGTTGCCGAGGCGGAAGCCGGGCGCGCCGCTCACCGGGTTGCGAATGAGGGTCGCGCCTTCCGGGATCCGGGTCATGCGGCGGCGGCCCTCGGTCATGGGACCGGTGAGACGGGCCATCAGCTCGCGCTCCGCCTCCGCATTGAAGTGGATCGGCACGCCGAAGGCCTCGGCCACGCAGTCGGTGGTGATGTCGTCATGGGTCGGTCCGATGCCGCCCGTGGTGAACACATAGTCGAAGGCGCGGCGCACCTCGTTCACGGTGCGGACGATGACCGTCCGGTCGTCTGGGATCACCCGCGCCTCGCGCAGCTCCACCCCTTCCCCGTTGAGCCATCTGGCAAGGTACGACAGGTTGGCGTCCCGCGTGCGGCCGGACAGGATCTCGTCGCCGATGATGAGCAGACAGGCGGTGACGCGACGCGACTCGGACATGGAACTCCCCAAAACTGGCCAGGATGCAGTTCCTTGAACTTTAAGACCGGGACCGATACAAGTTGCAATATGAATTTCGCCACACCCCTGATTTCCGGGCGCCTCATCAAGCGCTACAAGCGCTTCATGGCCGACGTCATGCTGGACGACGGCGCGGTGGTGACCGCGCACTGCATGAATTCCGGCTCCATGATGGGGCTCGCCGCGCCCGACTATCGCGTCTGGCTGTCGCCGGTCGAGAACCCCGAAGCCAAGCTCCGCTACCGCTGGGAAATGGTGGAGGTGGAAGGAAGCCTCGTCGGCATCAACACGGCGCACCCGAACCGCATCGCGGCAATAGCCATCGCGGAAGGCCGGGTGCCGGAGCTTGCGGGCTACCGCAGCATCCGGCGGGAGGTGAAATACGGCAGCAATTCCCGGATCGACCTCTTGCTCGAGGATCACGAACAGGGCCTGCCGCCCGCCTATGTGGAAGTGAAGAACGTGACCTTGAAGCGGGGGGATGCCGCCGAATTCCCGGATGCCGTCACCGCCCGCGGGGCGAAGCATCTGCGCGAGCTGGCGGAGATGGTGTCCCAAGGCTTCCGCGCCGTGATGCTCTATATTGCACAAAGGGCGGATTGCACCCATTTTTCATTGGCAGGCGACATCGATCCGGCCTATGAAGCTGCCTTCCGGGCGGCGCAGGCTGCCGGGGTCGAGATGCTGGCCTATGATTGCGCGTTAAGCCCTGAGGGCATCCGGCTCGCCAACCCGCTGCCCATTCGTCTGGTTGAGGCGTCCATGAGGGACAAGGAGCGATGAAGATGGAACGTTCAGGCGGTGCGAGCTATGTGCTGGCGTCGGAAGCGCCGCCCGTTGCGACTCACGCCATCAAGATTCACGGTCCCGCCGATTTCGAGGGCATGCGCAAGGCCGGGCGCCTCGGCGCCGCGACGCTCGATTTCATCACGCCCCATGTGGTGCCGGGCGTGACCACGGGCGAGCTTGACCGGCTCTGCCACGAATTCATCCGCGACCATGGCGGCCTGCCCGCGCCCCTCGGCTATCGCGGCTTCACGCGCTCCGTCTGCACCTCCATCAACCATGTGGTGTGTCACGGCATTCCGGGCGACCGGCGACTCAAGGAAGGCGACATCCTCAACATCGACGTCACGGTGATCGTCGACGGCTGGCACGGGGATACGAGCCGCATGTATTTGGTGGGCGACAAGATCCCCATCAAGGCGCGCCGGCTGGTGGACATCACCTATGAATGCCTGATGCGCGGCCTCTCGGTCATCAAGCCGGGGGTGCGTCTTGGCGACGTGGGCCATGTGATCGAGTCCTACGCCCATTCCCAGCGCTGCAGCGTGGTGGAGGTGTTCTGCGGCCACGGCCTCGGCCGGGTGTTCCATGACGCACCCAACATCCTTCATTACGGCCGCCCGGGAACCGGGCCGGAGCTCCGCGAGGGCATGTTCTTCACCGTCGAGCCCATGATCAATCTCGGCCGCCCGGATGTGAAGGTGCTGGACGACGGCTGGACGGCGGTGACCAAGGACCGTTCGCTCTCGGCGCAGTTCGAGCACAGCGTGGGGGTGACCAAGGACGGCGTGGAGATATTCACCTTGTCCCCGCAAGGGTTGCATAAGCCGCCATACAATTAACCTTTTGGTAACCAACCGGCCATATTCTTGTTGGCCTTCTGGGACGGGAGGCTTGGATGAGGGCGGAAGAAGAAGAAACCGGGCGCCGCACCACACCGGTCGCCGTCAATGACGCCGCACCCGAGACCGGACAGGCAGCGGCGGGCACGGCGAAAGCGCGGCCGTCACACTATCTCGGACACCGCCAGCGTCTGCGGGAGCGCTTCCTCAAGAACGGGCCGGACGCGCTCGGCGATTACGAGCTTCTCGAACTTCTCCTCTGCCTCGCCGTCCCGCGCCGGGACATGAAACCCCTCGCCAAGGACCTGCTCACGCGCTTCGGCAGCTTCGCCGCCGTGGTGAGCGCCCCCGTGGAGCGGCTGCGGGAAGTGCCCGGCGTCGGCGAGAGCGTGATCACCACCCTGAAGCTCAGCCGCGCCGCCGCCCTCGCCCTGCAGCGGGAGGAACTGATGGAGCGGCCGGTCATCAGCTCCTGGAAGGCGCTTCTCGGCTATTGCCGCTCGGCCATGGCGCATGAGACCAACGAGCAGTTCCGCATCCTCTTCCTCGACAAGAAGAACGCCCTTCTCGCGGACGAGGTGCATCAGACCGGCACCGTGGACCAGACCCCGGTCTATCCGCGCGAGATCATCAAGCGCGCGCTCGAACTCGGCGCCTCGGCCCTGATCCTGGTGCACAACCATCCGAGCGGCGATCCCACCCCCTCGCGGGAGGACATCGCCATGACCAAGGAGATCGTGGCCGCGACCGAGAAGCTCGGGATCGTGGTCCATGACCATGTGGTGATCGCCCGCAGCGGTCATGCGAGCTTCAAGAGCCTCGGCCTTCTCTGAATCTCCCGGCTTTTTCTGACGCCTGACGCGGATCGCCTTGACAGGGCCCGCCCCGCGGCCTATGGCATGGCGGAATGATCCCCTTTCAGGGACTTAGGGATGAACCGGTTGCGTAGACAGCGCTGGCCGCTCGTTGCGGCCATGTTCGCCGTGGTCGCCCATCTCATCATGATGATGATGGCGCCCGCGAGCGCCCAAGCCGCGCCGGGAACCCTGCTTCACGCCCTTTCCATAGTCTGCACGCCCGACGGCGCCCGCAGTCTCGACGACGGCGACGATGCTGCGCCGGGCCGCGCGCCGGTGGACCATTGCGTGCTCTGTGTCGGCCTCGGCACACCCTTAAACCCCGCGGCCAGGGCGGCCGAGATCGCGCCGCGTGACGGAACGCTGGTCGCCCTTCCCCATTCCCTCGATCCGGCGCTCGCCGCCACGCTTTATCAGCGGCCCGCCGGCCGCGCCCCGCCGTCGCTCCCCGCCGACCGTCTCTGACCCGCCGCCCGGAGCCGGGCGGCATCCGTCGTCCTTTTCGGTATCCGGGGGCCTGTATCCATGTTCCGTCTCCTGTCCTCAAGCCTCGCCCTGGCCGTCGCCGGGGCCGTTCCCGCCTTGGCCGCGCCCTATGTGGCCGACGAGGAAATCCTCGTCACCGACCGCGCCTACGGCAGCCTGACCGCCCCGTCGGTGGAGGATGCCCGCCGCCATATCCAGCGCACGCCCGGCGGCGTCGATCTCGTCGCCGGTGAGCGCTTCCAGTCGCTCTATGCCCTCAACATGCAGGACATGCTGGCCAACGTGCCCGGCGTCTACGCCCGCCAGCGCTTCGCCGAGGAGGTGCGGCTGTCGATCCGCGGCTCCGGCCTGTCCCGCAGCTTTCACATGCGCGGGGTGAAGCTCCTGCAGGACGGGCTGCCCCTGACCCTCGCCGACAATTCCAGCGACTTTCAGGAAGTGGACCCCCTGAGCCTGCGCTATGTGGAAGTGTTCAAGGGGGCGAACGGCCTGCGCCACGGCGCGGCCAATCTCGGCGGCGCGGTCAATTTCGTGACCCCCACCGGGCGCACCGCCCTCGCGCCCATGGTCTTCAGCCTTGAAGGCGGCAGCTTCGACAGCTTGCGCGTCCATGGCGCGGTCGCGGGTGCGGCCGACGACCATGACTTCCACGTCTCGGCGACCGGGATCGCGAGCGACGGCTTCCGCCCCCAGTCGGAACAGCGGAGCGGCCGGTTCAACGGCAATCTTGGCCTGAAGCTCGGCGAGCGGGCGGAGACGCGGCTCTATGTGGCCTACAACCATGTGAATCAGGAAATGCCCGGCAGCATCGCCCTCGCCGACGCCCTGCAGGCGCCGAAGACGGTCCCCGCGGTCAATGTGGCCAACGACTATGCCCGGGACATCCGCTCGCTCCGGGTCGCGAACCGCACGACGCTCGATCTCGCGCCCGTTCGCCTCGAATTCGGCCTCTATGGCCATCACAAGGAGCTCTATCACCCCATCTTCCAGGTGATGGACCAGACCTCGGTGGAATACGGCGCCTTCGGCCGGGCGGACATCTCCCTCGAGAATGCGTCCTTCGCGCTCGGCCTCAATCTCGGCGGCGGCGAGACCGACGCCAAGCGGTACGTCAATGTGGGCGGCCAAAGGGGCGCCATGACCGCGGACGCCGACCAGAAGGCGCGGAACGTCGAGCTCTACGGCGAAGGCCGGGCGCGGGTGATCGACGGCCTTGAAGTCATCGCCGGGGGCCAGTTCGTCCGCACCACCCGCCGCTATGAAGACTGGATGAACCCGGCCATGAGCGCGCGGGATGCATATGACAGCTTCAGCCCCAAGTTCGGCCTGCTGTGGGAGCCCGCCGAGGAGATCCAGGTCTTCGCCAACCTGTCGCGAAGCTATGAGCCCCCGACCTTCTCGGAGCTCGTCCAGTCCCCCGTGCCGGGCTTCGTGCCGCTCGAGGCCCAGCGCGCCTGGACGGCGGAGATCGGCACCCGCGGCAGCCACGGCGCGGTGACCTGGGACCTCGCCCTCTATCGCGCCCATGTGAAGGGGGAGCTGCTGCAATACAGCGTCGGGCCCGACATTCCCGCCCCCACCTTCAACGCCGACCGCACCCTGCATCAGGGGGTGGAGCTGGGCGTCGCGCTCCGCGTCCTCGACGGGGTCCTGTGGCGGCACACCTACATGCTGAACGACTTCCGCTTCCGCAACGACCCCGTCTACGGCGGCAACCGCCTGGCCGGGCTGCCGAAGCATCTCTATCGCGGGGAGCTCGAATACCGGAAGGACGGCCTGCATCTGGCGGCGAGCGTCGACTGGGCGATGTCCCGCGCCTTCGTGGATTTCGCCAACAGCCTGGAGGTGCCGCGCCATGCGGTCGTGGGGTTCAATGGCGGATACCGGCTGGATTGCGGCCTGTCCTTCTACGGTGAGGCGCGCAACCTGTTCGACAAGCGCTATGTGGCCAATTTCGGAACGCTGACCGACGCCCGCCTCGGCGGCAATCAGGACGTCTTCTATCCCGGCGACGGCCGCGCCTTCTATCTCGGCATCAAGTGGGAGTTCGGTGCATGAAAAAGCTGATGTCGCCGCGCGGCCGCAAGGTCCATCGCATCCTCGGCCTCGTCTTCGGGGCCTATGTCCTGCTCGCCGCGCTGAGCGGCATCGGCCACAATCTCATGTCCGCCTTCTTCCCCGCGCCGCCGCCGGCCCGCGTGAGCGGCCCGGTGGCGGTCGATTCCATCACCCACTCCCCGCGGGAGGCGGTCGCCGCCGCACGCGCGGCTGGCGACGCGGGTGGCGCCGTCGAGGCCGTCAATCTCCGCATGATCGGCGGCGCCCCCTGGTACCAGATCTTCTTCGCGGGCGATCCGGCGCCCCGCTACGTTCAGGCGGAAACGGGCGCGATCAACCCCGCGATCGACGAAATCCATGCCCGGGAGATCGCGGCCCGCTTGTTTCCGGGAAGCGAGCCGAGGCTCGTCGCCAGGCTCGACGATTTCGACGGCGAATATCTCAACATCTACCGCCTTCTCCCCGTCTATCGCTTCGAGATCGGCGACGGCCGCGGCAGCCGGGCCTACATCTCGACGGTGACGGGGAGCGCCGCCTTCGTCACCAACGACGCGCGCCAGGCGATCGCCGGCTTCTTCAGCAACGTCCACAAGCTGAATTTCATCGGGAACAAGACGCTGAAGCTCACCCTCCTCACCCTGCTCGCGGCGGGGGCGGTCATCACCGTCGCCTACGGCTTCCTCATGTGGGCGGCGCGGCGGCGGGGTTGAGGGGGGCGTTAGGCCTTGAGCGTCGCGGCCCAGTCTGCTAGAGCCAGACCCGAATTCAACTGAGAGGAAATGTCCGATGATCCCGCGCTATTCCCGCCCCGAAATGGTGGCGATCTGGGAACCCGAAAGCCGCTTCCGCATCTGGTTCGAGATCGAGGCCCATGCCTGCGACGCCCAGGCCGAGCTGGGGGTCATTCCGAAGGAAGCGGCCAAAGCCGTCTGGGAGCGCGGCAGCTTCGACGTCCAGCGCATCGACGAGATCGAGCGCGAGGTGAAGCATGACGTCATCGCCTTCCTGACGAGCCTCGCCGAGTTCGTGGGGCCCGAGGCGCGCTTCGTCCATCAGGGCATGACCTCGTCCGACGTCCTGGATACCTGCTTCAACATTCAGCTCGTCCGCGCCGCCGACATCCTGTTGAAGGACCTCGACAATCTCCTCGCCGTCCTCAAGCGCCGGGCCTATGAGCACAAGGATACGGTCTGCATCGGCCGCAGCCACGGCATCCATGCA
>CAZDSS010000120.1:0-7207 GCA_964508185.1 uncultured Sphingomonadales bacterium | reverse complement strand
CGTTCGCACCACCGTGCGCCGGACCCCAGAGCGTGGCGATGCCGGCCGCGATGCAGGCGAACGGATTGGCGCCCGACGAGCCGGCGAGACGCACCGTCGAGGTGGACGCGTTCTGCTCGTGGTCCGCATGGAGGATGAGGATCCGGTCCATGGCCCGCGACAGGATGGGGTTCGACACCCATTCCTCGCACTGCGGCACGCCGAAGGTCATGTAGAGGAAGTTCTCGGCGTAGTTCAGGTCGTTCCGCGGATACACGAAGGGCTGACCGATGGTGTACTTGTAGGCCATCGCGGCGATGGTCGGCAGCTTCGCGATCATCCGGTAGGACGCGACCATGCGCTGATGCGGGTCGTTGATGTCGGTCGAATCGTGATAGAAGGCCGAAAGGGCGCCCACCACGCCGACGAGCACCGCCATGGGATGGGAGTCGCGGCGGAAGCCGTTGAAGAAGCTCTTCAGCTGCTCATGCACCATGGTATGGCGGGTGATGTCGCGCTCGAACTTCACCTTCTGGGCCGCGGTCGGCAGTTCTCCGAACAGGAGGAGATGGCAGACTTCGAGGAAGTCGCTCTTTTCCGCGAGCTGCTCGATGGGATAGCCGCGATAGAGCAGCACGCCCTGGTCGCCATCGATATAGGTGATGGACGAGGCGCAGCTTGCCGTCGAAGTGAAGCCGGGATCGAAGGTGAAATGGCCCGTCTCGGCATAGAGCTTGCGGATGTCGATCACGCTCGGCCCAACAGAACCCTCATAGATCGGCAATTCGATGGTCTTGCCCCGGACCGTAAGTTGGGCGGCATCGGCCGCAGTCTTCATTTTACCCGGTATGGTCATATGCGCTCCTTTGGTGTCTTACCGCTCCAGACCTCCCGAACCCTCCGTCAAAGGGTTCGCCGAGATGACGAGAAACGGCGCATTCTGGGGTTAATTTATATGAACTTTTATAGATTTGGTCCTTTTTCTGAGGATTTTTCTGCCTAACCTGCCTGGTCGCCGATGCGGGCCAGGCTTTCGTCACGGCCCAGCAGGGCCAGAACTTCGAAAATCCCCGGCGAGGTATCCCCGCCGGTGAGCGCCGCGCGCAGGGGCTGGGCGATCTTGCCGAGCTTCAGCCCGGTCTGTTCCGCCAGTTCCTTGATGCGGGCTTCCAATACCGATTCCTGCCAGTCGTCGACGGCGCGCAGGGCATCGAGCGCCTGGCGCAGCGCCGCACGGCCGTCGCCGTCCAGAATCTTCGCGGCCTTCTCGGTAAGATTCAGCGGCCGCGGCAGGAAATAGAAAAGGGCGCTGTCGGCCAGTTCCACAACGGTCTTGGCGCGGACCTTGAGACCCGGCATGGCGCGGACGAACAGGGCGCGCTCGTCGGCGGACAGGCTGCGGCCGAGCTTCTGCTCCAGGAAAGGCAGGGCCGCTTCCACCAGCCGCTCGTCGGTCGCGGCGCGCATGTAATGGCCGTTGAGGTTCTCGAGCTTGGCGAAGTCGAAGCGCGAGGGCGAGCGGCCCACGGCCTCGAGCCCGAACCATTCGATGGCCTGTTCGGTGGAGATGATCTCGTCGTCGCCATGTCCCCAGCCGAGGCGGAGGAGATAGTTGCGGAGCGCCTCGGGCAGATAGCCCATGTCGCGATAGGCCTCGACGCCAAGCGCGCCGTGACGCTTCGAAAGCTTGGCGCCGTCCGGCCCGTGGATCAGGGGAATATGGGCATAGACCGGGCGCGGCCAGCCGAGGGCGTCGATGAGCTGCGCCTGACGGGCCGCATTGGTCAGATGGTCGTCGCCCCGAATCACATGGGTGACCCCCATGTCGTAGTCGTCCACGATCACCGACAGCATGTAGGTGGGCGTGCCGTCGGCGCGCAGGAGCACGAGGTCATCGAGCTGCTCGTTGGCGAACCGCACCTCGCCCTGGACCTTGTCGTCGATGATGGTCTCGCCCTCGTCGGGGGAGCGGAAGCGGATCACCGGCTTGACGCCCGCAGGGGCTTCCGACGGGTCGCGGTCGCGCCAGCGGCCGTCATAGCGCACGGGCCGGCCTTCGGCCTTGGCGCGGGCGCGCATTTCCTCGAGCTCCTCGGGCGTCGTGTAGCAGTAATAGGCCTTGCCCTCGGCAAGGAGCTGCCGCGCCACTTCCGCATGGCGTTCGCGGCGGGCGAACTGATAGACCGTCTCGCCGTCCCAATGGAGGCCGAGCCACTGCAGGCCGTCGAGGATCGCCTGGATCGCCTCCTCCGTCGAGCGCTGGCGGTCCGTATCCTCGATGCGCAGGCGGAACACGCCGCCATGGTGGCGGGCGAACAGCCAGTTGAAGAGCGCGGTGCGCGCCCCGCCGATATGGAGGAAGCCCGTGGGCGAGGGAGCGAACCGGGTGACGACTTTGGGGCTTTCGGCGGCCATTGTACCTTGCTTGACTTTGGAATCCGGGGCTGTCCGGAGAATGGGCGATTTCTAGCATATTCGAAAACCAAAGCAAAACCCTTCCCGCCCCATGTTCACGGTGCAATCGCAAGTTTATTTGGGGCCAGATTCGTTCTGGAAATCATCATTTCGTCAGTGCAGAGTGGGGGTTCCGGAAGGATCCACGGAGCGCGGGGGCAGCCGGATGTGGGTCGGGGAGGAAAGCGCCTTGGGGGACGGGCTGCGGCGTGGCACGCCAGGCCGCATCCACGCGCGCCTGCATGAGGCGCTGGGCCGCCTGATCGAGGCCGAGCGGCGGCAGTTGCCGCTCTGGTCGCCGGTCGCCCTGGGGGCGGGGATCGCCGTCTATTTCGGCCTTCACACGGAGCCGCGCCTGAGCCTTCTGGGCGCCGTCCTGATCCTCGCCGCGCTCGTCTGGCATGCGGCCCGACGTCGCCCGGTCGCCGTCCTTGCGGCGGCGGCGACCCTCGTCCTCCTCGGCCTGTTCGTGGCGGCGCTCCGCACCCAATTGGCAGGCGGGCCGGTGCTGGAGCGCCGGACGCCGCCCCAGATGGTGACGGCGCGGGTCCAGATGGTCGAGCATATGGGGCCGGGATACCAGCGCCTCACGCTCGCGGTCGAGGAGATGGCGCGTCTTGCGCCCGACAAATGGCCGCGGCGGCTGCGGATCGCGGTGCGCACCGGGGGCGACGCCGTGGGGCCGGGAGACCGCGTCCGCGTCCTCGCCGCCCTGTGGCCGCCGCCCGCGCCCTCGGTTCCCGGCGAATACGACTTCGCGCGGCAGCTTTACTTTCGCGGCATCGGGGGGCTCGGCGTCGCCGTCGCGCCCCTTGAGCGGCTGGACGGGAACGACGGGGGCCCGATCCCGCTCCGCGACCGGTTCCTGCAAGGGGTGGAGCAGTTGCGCCTCGCCATATCGACGCGCCTCAAGGCGGCGCTGCCGCAGGAACAGGCCGCGATTGCCGACGCTCTGGTCACAGGCTACCGGGCGGCCCTGTCGGACGGGATCAACGACGCCATGCGCCGGGCGGGGCTTTTTCACATCCTGTCCATCTCCGGCATGCATATGAGCATGGTGACGGGGATCGTGTTCTTCATGCTGCGCGCCGTGCTTGCCGCCATCGAGCCCCTGGCGCTCCGGCATCCCATCAAGAAATGGGCGGCCGCGGCGGCCATTCTCGCGGCGCTCGCCTATCTCTTCATCAGCGGGGCGGAGGTTCCGGCGGAGCGATCCTTCCTCATGAGCGCGCTGGTGCTGCTCGCGGTGATCTGCGACCGGCGGGCGATATCGCTGCGCATGGTGGCGATCGCGGGCTTCGTCGTCCTGGTGATGGAGCCTGAATCCCTGCTGGGCCCGAGCTTCCAGATGTCCTTCGCCGCGGTCGTGGCGCTGGTCGCCGCCTACGAAGCCCTGAGGCGCCATCGGCCGGGATCGCTGCTCCCCGGCGGCATCGCGGGCAAGATCCTCGGCTATGCGGCGGGGCTCGCCTTGAGCTCCATCATCGCGGAGCTCGCCATCGCGCCCGCATCCCTCTACCACTTCAACGAGATGCCGCTTCTGGGCCTTGTCGCCAATGCGGTCGCGGTCCCGGTCCTCGGCAGCCTGGTGATGCCCGGCCTCATCCTCGGCGTCGTCCTGATGCCGCTCGGCCTCGAATTCGCGCCGCTCTGGGTTGCGGGGCAGGGGATAGAGATCATCCTCGAGGTCGCCTTCCGGGTGGGCGCGATGGCGACGGCGGTCGTCCGCGTTCCCGCCGTGCCGCTTGCCGCCTATCTCCTGATCGTATCAGGCGGTCTTTGGCTCTGTTTCTGGCGAAGCGCGCTTCGTCTCCTTGGCCTCGCCTTCGTCGCCGCCGGGATCGTGATGGCGGCAAACGCCCGCCTTCCCGACATTCTCGTCGAGGGCGGCGGCGATCTGGTGGGGATCATGGGGCCCGACGGGCGGCTGTGGCTGTCGCCCGGCCGCGCCTCGTCCTTCGCCCGGGAACGCTGGACGCGCATGAGCGGGCGCGCGGCGGCCCGATGGGAATGGACGGAGCCCGGAGCATGGAAGGACCGCGGCCTGCAGCAGGCGACGCTGCTGCCCGACGGCAGCCGGTGGCTGTCCTGCGACGGCACGGGTTGCCTCTACCGGGCGCGGCCGGACCTTGCGGTCGCCATCGTCAATGCGCCGGATGCGTTCATGGAAGACTGCGCCGCCACCCGCATCGTCATCAGCAGCAGCCATATTCCCCGCTGGTGCGGGGCGGAAATTGTGGTCGGCCGCCGCGAGAAGCGGGCGCTTGGCGGTCAGGCCATATATATCGAGGAAGCCCCCGACGGGCTGAGCGTGATCCGGCGGAAGACTGTTGCGGAGCGGCGTTCAGGCCGCCCCTGGGGCGGCGCGCCCCATCAGTAGCGGCGGAGAAGGCCGACGAGCCGGCCCTGCACCCGCACCTTGTGGGCGGGATAGATCTGGACCTCGAGATTGCGGTTCGCGGGCTCCAGCGCCACCTGGCTTCCCCGCTTGCGAAGCGTCTTGAGGGTCGCCTCGATCCCGTCCACCAGCGCCACCACGATGTCGCCGTTGTCAGCCACGTCCGTGCGGCGAATGATGACGGTATCGCCATCCAGGATACCGGCCTCGATCATGGAATCCCCGGCGACCTGCAGGGCATAATGCTCACCGCGGCCGAGCATGGCGGCGGGGACGGGGATCATGGTTTCCTGCTGCAGCGCCTCGATGGGCGTGCCGGCGGCGATCTTGCCGTGAAGCGGGATCTGCATGAATTCCCGCTCCAGCTCGCTTGCGGCCGCGGAGGCATGGTCCTTCACCAGCTCGGGGCGGCGGGGCTTGCGGAAATTGCCCTGGATGATGCGGCCGCTTTCGGGTTCCGCCTGCTCCCGCGCCGCGCGGCGGCCCGCCACGGCTTCGGGCAGGCGCACCACCTCGAGCGCCCGGGCGCGATGGGGCAGGCGGCGGATGAAGCCTCGCTCCTCGAGCGCCCGGATCAGGCGGTGAATGCCCGACTTGGACTTGAGATCCAGCGCATCCTTCATCTCGTCGAAGGAGGGAGCGACGCCATCCTCGCGCAGACGCTGATGGATGAAAAGGAGAAGCTCCTGTTGTTTCTTTGTCAGCATCGCCCCATGCTCCCGTACGATCTGTGTTGCCTTCTTGTTCTATGTTTATTCCGGGCAAGCGTCAAGGCGAATATGGGAGAACGGGCGCGGAAGCCCTTGAATTTCCGGCAGATCAGCGAAGGTCGAGGGTGCCCGACCGCCCGCCTTCCTTGAAGACCAGGCGGATGTCACGGATCACCATCTCCTTGTCCACGGCTTTCAGCATGTCGTAGAGGGTGAGCGCCGCGACGGACACCGCCGTCAGCGCCTCCATCTCGACGCCCGTCTGACCCGTGACCTTCACCGTCGCTTCGATCTCGAGGCCCGGGATTTCGGCGCGCGGCGTGATCTCCACCGCGACCTTCGAGAGCTGCAATGGATGGCAGAGGGGGATGAGGTCCGAGGTCTTCTTGGCCGCCATGATCCCGGCGATGCGCGCCGCCGCCAGCACGTCGCCCTTGGGCGCGCGGCCTTCGGTGACGATCGCGAGGGTCTCGGGCGACATGCGCAGGACGCCGCGGGCGATCGCGGTGCGGGTGGTCTGATCCTTGGCGCTCACGTCCACCATGGCGGCGCGGCCAGCGTCATCGAGATGACTGAGCTTCGTCATGCGGCGAGATCCGGGGTGAGAAGCGCGCGGGTCGCCGCCGTCACGTCCTGCTGCTTCATGAGGGATTCGCCGATGAGGAAGGCGGTGACCCCCACCTCCGCCAGCCGGTCTAGATCGGCGCGGGTATAAAGCCCACTTTCACCCACGACCCTGCGGGCCGGATCGACCCGCGGCGCAAGTTCAACGGTCGTCGCAATATCAACCGACAAGGTCTTGAGATTACGGTTATTGATGCCGATCAGGGGACTCCGGAGCTTGTGCGCGCGGTCGAGCTCCGCGGCGTCATGGACCTCGATCAGCACGTCCATGCCGAGCTCCATCGCCGCCGCCTCTAGTTCCGCCGCGAGGGCGTCGTCCAGCGCCGCCATGATGAGCAGGATGCAGTCTGCGCCAAGCGCCCGCGCCTCCACCACCTGATAGGGATCGATCATGAAATCCTTGCGAAGGACGGGGAGGGAAACGCTCTCCCGCGCCGCCACCAGATAGCTGTCGTCGCCCTGGAAATAGGGTATGTCGGTCAGGACCGAAAGACAGGCGGCGCCGCCCGCCTCATAGGCGCGGGCCAGTTGCGGCGGGTCGAAGTCGGCGCGGATCAGGCCCTTCGAAGGGCTTGCCTTCTTGATCTCGCAGATCAGGGCATAGCGCCCTGCGGCGTTGGCGGCGTCCAGTGCCCGGGCGAAGCCGCGGGGCGGCGTCGCGCGCCGCGCCGCCTCCGTCACCGCGCCCAGGGGGCGGCGGGCCATGGCGGCGTCCACATGCTGGCGCTTGCGGGCGCAGATTTCGGCGAGCACATCACTCATGACACGGGCTCCGGCTCGGGACTCTTGTGGGAAGCTTCGGCCCAGCGGGCGAGCAGATCCGCGCCGCGGCCGCTGTCGATCACCTCGGCGGCGCGATCAATGCCTGAGGCAAGGCTCTGGGCCTTGCCGGCGACCAGAAAGGCCGCGCCGGCATTGAGCAGCACGATGTCGCGGAACGGGCCCTCATGACCTGCCAGCAGGTCGCGGATCGCCTGGGCGTTATGGGCGGCGTCGCCGCCGCGCAGATCGTCGAGGGTCGCGCGCCTGAGGCCCACGTCCT
>CAZDSS010000119.1:0-7228 GCA_964508185.1 uncultured Sphingomonadales bacterium | reverse complement strand
GTTCTGGCGCAACACGGCGGCTGCGGATGTGGGGCGCTTCCTGCGCCTCTTCACCGAACTCCCGATGGACGAGATCCGCCGTCTCGAAGCCCTTGAGGGCGCGGAGCTGAACGAGGCCAAGAAGATCCTTGCGAATGAAGCGACCGCCCTGCTGCACGGGACGGACGCCGCGCGCGCCGCCGAGGACACCGCCCGCCGCACCTTCGAGGAAGGGGCCGCCGGCGGCGACCTTCCGACCGTGGAAGTGAGCCGGGATGCGCTGGACGCGGGCCTTGCGGTCGTCGATCTTTTCGTCGCCAGCGGGCTTTGCGCCTCTAAGGGGGAGGCGCGGCGCCTCATCCGCCAGGACGGCGCGCGGCTCAACGACGGCAAGCTCAAGGATGAGGCGGCCGTGGTGACCAGCGCCGATCTCAATGCTGACGGCGTCATCAAGCTGTCCGCCGGCCGCAAGCGCCACGCCCTCGTGCGCCCCGCTTGAGCCTTCACGCCAGAGCAAGTGAGAACATAGGCGGGAAGAAATACAGGCGCTATACCTTTACATATAGACCACCCGATCTATAATCACCCGCTCCGCGAGCAAGAGGAGCGAGGTGAACGGCATGAGCGTCAGCATCACACCCCGCCAGGAGCGGGAAATCGCCTATCATCGCGACTTCGCGAAGCGCAAGGCCCATGCGGCGGAGCAGCCGGTCGGTCTCGACGTGGTGCGCGCGGAGCGGCGGCGCTGGTGGAACGCCTATTGGCATACCTATACCCTTCTTCGCCGCCACGACCTTGCGGGCAAGAAGGTGCTGGTCCCCGGCTGCGGCTTCGGCGAGGACGCGATCCGCATCGCGAGCCTCGGCGCCGAGGTCTACGGCTTCGACATTTCCCCCGACATCGTGGAAATCACCCGCCGCCGCATCGAGCGGCTTGGCCTCAGGAACGTCCATGTGCAGCAGGGGGCCTGCGAGCGGATGGACTATGCGGACGACAGCTTCGACCTCGTGTTCCTGCTCGACATCATGCATCACGTGGACATTCCCGACACGGTCCGGGAAATCCGCCGCGTCGCAAAGGACGGCGCGATCCTTCTCGGCAACGAGCTTTATACCCACAGCTTCCTGCAGAAGAAGGTGCGGGAGAGCTGGCTGGTGGACAAGGTCCTCTACAAGCGCATGGTGCGCTACATCTACGGCTCCGACCGGCCCTACATCACCGCCGACGAGCGCAAGATCGACGAGCGCGAGCTGATGCTGATGACCGGGATCTGCCGTGACACGCGCCTTTATTATTTCCACACTCTTGTTACCCGCGTGATCCCCGACAACGGCAGCGTCATCGCCCGGGCCGATCAGTGGGTGACGGGAAAGCTCGGCGCCCTCGGCCGTTTCCTGGCCGCGCGGGCGGTGTTCGAAGGGCGGATCGTCAAGTAGGGATCACTCCCCTTCGTCCGCATCCGTCGCACTTTCCTCGTCTCCCGATTGCGCCGGCGCCTGCCGCTGCGCCTCGTTGAGGCGGGCGTCGCTTTCGAAGATGCCGCGAAGGAAGCCGGGGGTCAGGATCGCCAGCGGATTGACCGAGATCTGCGGATCGTCCACGGGCCCGCGCACGTCATAGGTCAAGGCGAATACCCCCTGCCCCTTGCCGCCGGTGAGCAGGCTGCCGAGAACCGGCACCTTGCCAAGGACCGAGTTAGCCGCATAGGCGGGAACGATGGTGCCGCTCAGGGCCGCCTGATGGTTGACCAGGCTGAACTCGCCGTTGAGCGTGAGACCGATCGCAGGCCCCGCGGCGCGCGCGTCCTTGATCCGCGCGATCCCCTTTTCGAGCCGGAACGGCACCGACATGTCGTCGAAGCGGATGCCCTCCCCGCTCAACAGGTCGCGGATGCCGGTCAGCGACCCGATCGTCAGGATCCGCGCGAGGACGGGGGCTTCGGTCAGGCGGAAGGAGCGGGTGCGGATCCGCCCCTCGATCAGCTGATCGGCGCCGGGCTCGCTCATGAGGCCGCGGAAATCGAGCGTCCCGCCCTGGATGTTGTCGAAAAGGCCGAGGCCCCGGGCGAGCGCCGCCGCATTGTCGGAGGTGATCGTGAAGCGCCGCTTGAACTCCGCCCGCGTCGCTTCCGCCGCATTGGGCTCCAGAATGAAATTGAGCTTGCCGCGGTCGGCGAAGACGCCTTCGACCGCGCCGCCCGACCAGCGCCCGTTCTCGTAGGTTGCGGTCGCAACGACGTCGCGAAGGGTCACGTCGCCGAGCGCCGTGAGCTTGCCCGCCGTGGCGTCCAGCGTGAAATCGGGCATGACGCCGCGGTCCCCGCCGCCTTTGGTGAGGCGCTCGATGAACGGGCGCGCATCGACGGAATCGGCGGTCACCGCGATGGCGAAGGACTTGCCTTCGGTGCGGCTCACGACGCCCGCAAGATGGGTCGCCCCGATCTGCAGGTTGTCCACCAGCATGTCCCTGAGGCCCGCGTCGTCCGCGGTCATGGAGCCGCTGACCTTGAGGCTTGCGTCCTGATAGACGAGATCGCTGATGACGAGCAGCTCCTCGTTCGGCTTGTCGAAGCGGAAGCGCGCGACCGACGCTTCCCCCGCCTTCTTGGCCCAGCCCAGCTCGGCGAACGCCATGGCCGCGGCGCGGAGATCGAAGCGGCCCTGCCCGCGCCGGATGCGCGGCCCTTCCCCTTCGAGCACCAGGGATATGGCCGCCGGCCCCTCGATGAACGGCGCCAGGGGCAGCGACAGCACGTCCCAGCCCGGGCCGGCCACGATGCCGTCGAGGACGAAGCGGCTCGGCAGGCTGCCCTTGGCAGCGTCGAAATTCTCCGTCCAGACGAGGGCGAAGGGCACCTGGTTGAGGGCGATCTCCCCCTCGCCCCGCAGGCCCTTGCGGTTGACGGTGAGGCGCATCTCGGGGGTCGAGAGATGCACGTCCTCCAGAATGTCGGCCATGTGCAGGTCGACGAGCCGGGAATCCACGGCGAATTCCACGTCATCGAGACCGAGGCTCGCGATCAGCGGAAAGGCGAGCTTGAGATCGACCCGGGCGCGGCCGCCAACGCGGGTGGGATCGAGCCCATAGGCGCTCGGATAGCCGAGCGGCTTGTGGTCGATGAGGGCGAGGATCGTCGCCGTCTCGCCCGCAAGCTCGAGGTCGATTTCCGCCCGCGCGCCGCCCGCGCGGTGAATGTCCCGGAACAGAAGGTCGCCCGCGGCGATGCGCACGCCGCCCGTGGTCCCGCTCGAGGTCTGCAGGCGGAAGCTCTGGGCGTCCAGCCGGGCGGAGCCGCTGCCGCCCCGGATGGGCGGCATGGGCCGCAGATAGTGGGCGGTGATGCCGCTGAAGGCGAAGCGGAAGTCGAAGGCCTCGGCGGGCAGATCCTCCGCCGTCCACATGGCGGGATCGATCGCGACCACCACTTCGCCCTCGGTGACCCGGCCGCCCTCGATGTTGTGCACCACCCATTCCCGCGCCCCGTGGGCGACGCTTCTCGGCCAGTAGCTGTCGAGAACGTCGAACGGCAGGTCGCTGACGGTCGCATGAACATTGACCCCCGGCCCCGCATCGGTCGCCCAGAACAGTCCGTCGCCCGCGATGACGGCGCCCGCGAAGCGAAGCTCCGCCGCATCCACCGTCACCCGCTCGTCCTCCGGCACATAGGTCCCACGGATGCTCGCCGCTTCGAGATCGACCGGGTCGTCGTAGAGATCGGGCAGGCGGACGCTGCCGCCGCCGGATGCGAGATCGAAGGCGACGCTCCGCACGGTCCGCTCCGCCGAAAGATCGACCGCCACCTCGCCGCTCCAGGTGAGATCAAGCTCGCTGAAGCGGGCGAGAAGCTCCGACCCCCCGGCGAGCACGGACAGGTTGAGGTCGCTGAAGGCAAGGGCGATGCGGCTTTCGCCCGTGGCCATGACATGCCGGCCGGTGAGCGTCACCCGGCTTTCGGCGAGACCCGCCCTGCGGAAGCTGCCCGCCGCCTCGAGGTTCAGCTCGTCCGCCCGGCGCCGCAGCTCGATGGTGGCATCCCCCAGCGTCCAGTCGCTGCCGGTGATGCTTTCCTCGAAATGGACTTCCGCATTGCGCACGATGACGCGGCGGAGATAGCCCGCCGGGCCGCCCTGCCGCCCGGGCTCGAGCAGGCTTTCGATGAGCGGGCCGAGGGCGCCGCCGTCGCCGCCCTGGAAGGCGTCGAAGATGTCGCCCTCGCGCCAGTTGACGCGGAGGCGCAGGCCCTCCACCGCAAGATAGCTCGGCGCGATCTCGAAGTCCTTGAGCGCGCGGGTGGACAAGCCCACCGCCGCCTGCGGCACCGTCAGAAGCTGCCGCCCCTGCCCATCGTGCAGGCTCACGCCGCGAAGCCTGAGCTCCAGCCCCGGATTGACCCGGCTCTGCAGGTCGGGGCCGCGATCGCGCCAGGCGATGGCCCCGCCCTCGAAGCTGAAGCGCAGATCACGGCTGTCGTCGTCGATCACCCGCTCGATATAGGGCGCAAGAAATCCGAAGGATACGGGGCCGAAGCCAAGGCGCACGACGAGCGCCAGGGCAAGGCCGGCGAGGATGATCGCAAGGATCAAGACGCCAATCAGCAGGCGCCTCAACAGCCGCCCGAACCAGCGCCCGGGGGGCTTCGGTTCGGTCGCGGGATGGGGCGGCAAGGCTTGCTGCATCAATTCAGAAGTTCGTGTATTTCCGGCGCCGTCCGGCAGCGCGCATGCTTTTCAGAGGTCAACTTACCCGATAGGATGCCGAGGACAATCAAAAATCCCCGTGAAGAGCGTATGGGTTTGGTCAAGGGCGACGTCACATGCCACAGGCATTCCGGCCGCGCGGCGCGCCCGCGGTCCGAGCGCCCCGCCCGAGCCCCCCTTGCCTGGTAGCAGCCGCCGATGCACAAGCCCCTTGCGATCGAACCCCATCTTCCGCCGCGACCGTTCCTCGCCGACCGACTGTCCCATTTCTGGACAGATCTTTCGGCCGCCGCCCTGAATGCGGGATTAACGGAAGGGGACCTTGCCGCCCTCGACGCTGAGGATGTCCGCGCCCGGGTCGAGGGTATTGCGGGCAACAGCCCGTTCCTCGCCCGCCTCTGCCTGCGCAATCCGGCCTTTCTTCTGGACCTCGTGGGGCACGGCCCCGAACGGGCCCGCGACCGGGTCATGGCGGAGCTTGCCGAAGGGCCCACGCGCTGGGCGAGCGACGCCGATCTCATGGCCGGGCTGCGTCAGGCCAAGCAGAAGATCGCGCTGCTTGTGGCCTATGCGGACGTATCGGGCCTGTGGCCCCTCGAGGAAGTGACGGGGGCCTTGAGCGATTTCGCCGAAGCGGCGCTCGATCTCGCAGCCGCCCATCTCATCCGCCAGGCGATCCTCAAGGGGGATCTTGCGGCGCCCGAGGGCTGGGGCGATGCGGCGGCGCGGCCCGCGACGCCCGACATCTGCCGGGACAGCGGCTTCATCATCCTCGGCATGGGCAAGCTCGGCGCGCGGGAGCTCAACTATTCCAGCGACATCGACCTCATCATCCTGTTCGACAACGAGATCGTTCCCTATCGCGGCAAGAACACGCCCCAGGACCTGTTCGTGCGCATGACCCGCGATCTCGTACGCATCATGCAGGAGCTCACCGGCGACGGCTATGTCTTCCGCACCGACCTTCGCCTCCGTCCCGATCCGGGCGCGACACCTGTTGCGCTCTCGGTCGCGGCGGCCGAGGTCTATTACCAGAGCATCGGCCTCAACTGGGAGCGGGCGGCCATGATCAAGGCCCGCCCCGTGGCCGGGGACCGGGCGGCGGGCCGCGGCTTCCTCGACCGCATCAAGGGCTTCGTCTGGCGGCGTCATCTGGACTATGCCGCGGTGCAGGACATTCATGCCATCAAGGGCCAGATCCATCGCCACCACGGCCATCGCGAGATCGCGGTCGCCGGGCAGGACGTGAAGCTCGGCCGCGGCGGCATCCGGGAGATCGAATTCTTCGCCCAGATCCACCAGCTCATCTCCGGCGGGCGCGAGCGTCCGCTGCAGGTATCCGGCACGCTGCCCGCCCTCGCCGTCCTCGAACGGCTCGGCAAGATCGACGGCGCCTGCCGCGCGGAACTCGAGGACGCCTATCGATTCTTGCGCGCCGTGGAGCACCGGCTGCAGATGATCCAGGACGAGCAGACCCACAGCATCCCCGAAATCGATCAGGGCGTCGCCCATCTCGCCTGCTTCATGGGATTTGCATCGGTCGCGGATTTCTCGGCCGTGCTCCTCCGCCATCTCGAAAACGTGAAGCGCAATTACGACGCCCTTCTGGAGCCCGACCACGGCGAGGACGAGGACGGCGCGGTTGAAGGCCGGATCATGTTCGATGCGGCCGACCCCAAGCTTTGCGGCCTGCTTGCCGCCGCCAAGTTCCGGGACGTGGAGCGGAACGCGGCGCTCGTCGCCGCCTGGGGACTGGGCCGCTACCGGGCGCTTCGTACCCAGCGGGCGCGGGACCTGCTGCGCGACATCCTGCCCCATCTCATCCAGGCCTTCGGCGAAACCTCGGACCCCGACGGGGCGCTCGCCAAGTTCGATGAATTCCTCGGCAAGCTGCCGGCCGGCGTCCAGCTTCTGTCCCTGTTCCAGGCCAATCCCTGGCTCCTGCGCATGATCGCAGAGATCATGGGGATCGCGCCCGCGCTCGCCGCAACCCTTGCGAGACGGCCGCAGCTTCTCGACGTGGTGCTGGTGAGCGCCGCCCCCGAGGCGCAATCGGTGGAGGCGCTGGAAGAAAGCCTGCGGACGGCGGTGGCCGCCGCCCGGGATTACCAGGACATTCTGGACCTCAGCCGCATCTGGGCGAACGAGCAGCGCTTCCTCATCGGCCTTCGCATCCTCGAAGGCAGGATATCGCCCCGGGATGCGGGCGGGGCGCTGACGCGCATCGCGGAGGCGGTCCTGCGGGTGATGCTCGATGCGGCGCAGCAGGAATTCGCCGTCCGCCACGGCGTCATTCCCGGCGGCCGCATGGTGGTGCTGGGCCTCGGCAAGCTCGGCGGCGGGGAGCTCACCTACACGTCAGACCTCGATCTCGTCATCATCTATGACGCGCCCATGGACGCCATGTCCGACGGCGAGAGATCCTTCTCCCCCACCCGCTACTATTCGCGCCTGAGCCAGGTCTATATCAACGCCCTGACGGCGCTCACGGGCGAAGGGCTCCTTTATGAAGTGGACATGCGCCTTCGCCCCTCGGGCAATGCCGGGCCGCT
>CAZDSS010000118.1:0-7277 GCA_964508185.1 uncultured Sphingomonadales bacterium | reverse complement strand
TGGCCTTCGGCGGCTCCATCAGCGCCGAGCACGGCATCGGCCGCCTCAAGCGCGACGAGCTCGCGCACTACAAATCACCCGTCGCCCTCGATCTCATGCGCCGCATCAAGGCGGCGCTTGATCCCAACGGCATCCTGAACCGCGGGCGTATCCTCTAGCCGATCTTGAGGCCCCGGACGAAAGTCCGGAGCTGTTCCTCGGCGGCGTTCAGGGTCTGGCGGGCTTCCTGGCGCTCGCGGGCGAGCTGTTCCAGGCGGTCTTCCAGTTCGCCGAGCTTGGTCATGTAGCGCTTGGCGAGATCGCTGCCTTCGGTGACGCTTTTGACGCTTTCGCGCAACCGCTCCTGCTCCGCCACGGCGTCGTTGTAGCCGGTTTCGATGGTCTTGAGGCGGCGGCTGGCGTCGGCCACCATTTCCTTGCGCTCGCCAACGGCCTGGAGGGCGCGGCGGGCCTCGTCATCGAGCGCGCCGCTTCGCAGATAGCGGGCGATCAGGGTCGCATCCATGTCGAGAAGGGCGAAGGTTTCGCTGCGCGCTTCCTCGAACACAGCCTCAATAATGCGCTTGGCGCCGCCCGCGACCTCGTCTTCAAGACGCCAGCCGTTTTCCGTCCGCCGCGCGCCCTTGGTGGGGCTCACCAGCTTCCAGTGGGCGGGGACGGCAAGCTCCACCATGACGCGGCGCGACTCGCCCTTCTGGGTCGAGACGTCATGGGCGCGGTGGTGCCGGGTCACCTCGACCATGCGCAGGATGCCGTCGCTGATGCTGGCGCTGGCCACGTCCTGCGTCACGTCCGAACGCTCGCCGACCTTGACCTTGGAATCCGCCGCGAAGGCGAGGAGGCGTTCCTCGCCCTGCGCCATTTCCATGACCCGTGCGTCGCCCAGATAGGTGACGCCCTGGGCCCCTGCCTCATAGACCGTGAAGACGCCGGGCGGCAGCGCGGTCGCGCTGTCGTTCCGGAGCGCGATGGCGGCGAGCGGTTCACGCGTCGCGCCGATCTGCACCACCCGGCGCGCCGCAACGTCCTGATCGACGATGGGCAGCATCAGGCTTTGTCCGGCGGCGAGGGTCACGGGCCGGTCCAGGCGGAAGGTGATCTGGGTCGCGCTGTCCGCCGTCGAGGCCATCCGCTGGGCCTCGGCCATGGCGGGGGCGGCGGCATAGCCCTTGGCCGAACGCTGGAGCACCGGTGCGGGCTCCGCCATGGCCGCTTCATCCATGACGCCACGATCGGGCTGCGGCAGAATGCGACCGTAAAGCTCCACCGGCACTTCCGGACGATGCACGAAATAGGCGCGATAAAGGGCCTGCTGGAAGGTGACCGGATTGCCCGAGGCCAGCGTCAGTTCAACATCCTTCCAGTCATGGCCCGAATAGTTCTCGAGGATCGCCCAGCCCTGGAGCCGCCCCGTGCCGTTCGCGAGATTGAGCCGGTAGGAGGTCTTCCACAAGGGCGCCGCGGCCACATAGCCCACGCGCAACTGGCGCTTGCCGCGCCCGTCATGGTTGATCTTCAACTGACGGCTGTCGCCGCGGCGGAGATTGGAGACGGCGTCGAGCGCCGCATTGACGGCGCTGGTGAGCTTGGGATCGGCGAAGGTGACCCGCTGGGCTTCATCCAGGAAGATCTGCTCCATCCCCTGATCGGTGAGGATGGTGAGACGATGCCGCGCGGGGCCCCCGTTCACGCCGGAGAAGATTTCGTCCACCGCCGCGATGCGTCCGGTGATCTGCCGCGATCCGGCGAGCGTCACGCGCTCGCCCCGCAGGCTCGCAAGAAGCGCCGGGAAGGAATGCAGCGCCGCCTCGTCAAAGGGCAGGCCGCGGAGATATTCGGACAGCGGAGCTTCGCCCGCGAGCGAAACCTTGCCCACGCGCCCCTTATCGTCGAACACCACCAGGCTTTTCAGGATATCGTCCAGCTGGTCGCGCGGCACGTCCAGGGTCAGTTCCGCAGCATCCGTCACTTCGGTCGCAAACTCGTAATAGGCGACCCCACCCTGGGACAGAAAGACACGCCGGAGCTCCAGCCCCTGCGCCATCGCGGGCACCGCCGCTGCAGCGACAAGGAGCGAGGTTATGGCGGTCATGATGAAAGTGGCGGCTTTACTGCGCATAAGTCGTTATCCTAATGGCCTGCCCCGCTCAAGGGGCTGGGATTATTGCGACCTTCACGAGGATCGTCCGGCGCAGCATAAATGGAAAAATATGTCAATCTGAAGCCGCAACTCCGGCCGTCCTGTGGCGGCAAACCATTGTGATGGGGTACAAATCGCGGAGTTCAGCCGTCATCCGGGATCCAACCTCATGCTAATCCGCCTTGCCCAAACCACCGACGCCCCCGCCATCTGGCGCATCATCGGCCCGACGATCCGCGCCGGGGAGACCTATGCGCTGGACCGCCAGATGAGCGAAGCGGATGCCCTTGCCTATTGGCTCGGCAAGGACCGGGAGACATTCGTCGCCGAGGAAAACGGCGAGATCATCGGCACCTATTACATCCGCCCAAACCAGGCCGGGGGCGGAAGCCATATCTGCAACTGCGGCTATATGACCCACATTACCGCCACCGGCCGCGGGGTCGCGCGCGCCATGTGCAAACATTCCCTGGATCACGCACGCACACGCGGCTTTCGCGGCATGCAGTTCAATTTCGTGGTCAGCACCAACAGCCGCGCCGTGGCGCTCTGGCAATCCCTGGGTTTCGAGATCGTCGGCCGCCTCCCGGGGGCCTTCGATCACCCAACGCTCGGCTATGTGGATGCCCTGGTCATGTTCCGCTCCCTTGTAGAACCGGAAGCCTGAAGCCCCAGGGCCATGTCCCGGAAGCGGCGCAGCAGGGCGGGGCCCCAGGGCGTTTCATCCACATTACGGATGACCGCATCCGCGTCGATCCCGCGATCCTCCAGCTTCTCCCGTTCGGCCTGCAACAGGCCGCGCATCAGAGCGGCGCTGATCTCGGGATGGAACTGGACGCTCCAGACACGGCCGCCGTAATGCAGCGCCTGGAGCGGGTCATGTCCGTTCTCGGCCAGGATGGTGGCGTCCTTCGGCGGCTCCAGCACCGATTCATAGTGATGCATCTGCATGATGAAATCCCCGGGCAGGCCGCCGAGCAACGGGTCGGTGCGGCCGTCCCCGGTGAGGCGAAGATTGGTGCTGCCAAGCTCCGGCCCGTTGGGGTTGACGCCCACCCTGCCCCCGAAAGCATGGGCGAGGAGCTGATGCCCGAAACAGACGCCGAGGATGGGCAGGTCCCGCTCCGCCGCTTGGCGCAGCCAGTGCGCCGTGTTTTTCATCCAGTCGGCCTGGTCGGTCACCATATGGGGTGAGCCGGTGATCAGGACGGCGGACAGGCGTTCGGGCGCGGGCGGCTCCTCCCCCTCGAACACGCGCGCCGTCACCGTCTCGCCCGGGCCGAAGGCGCCCGCCTCGACAAAAGCGCCGTCAAGGTCGGGGGCATCCGCCAAGGAAGGGGGCAGACGCCCGGCAATGCTGCCCGTCTGCAGGATCAGAACCGGTTTCGTGGTCATCGCTTGGCTCCCTTTCTGGTTCCCGTCACGCATATTCCTCCAGGATCAGTTCGGCGGCGCGTTCCGCGATCATGATGCTCGGCGCATTGGTGTTGCCGCTGGTGATCCTGGGCATCACCGAGGCATCGACCAGGCGGATGCCGCCAAGGCCGCGGAGCCGCAAGCGCTCGTCCACCACCGATGCGGGATCGAGGCCCATGGCGCAGCTCCCCACCGGGTGGCACATATTGACGCTGTGGCGGCGGATATAGTCGGCCCAATCGGCGTCGCTTTCAACCGCGGGGCCCGGAAAGGCCTCCCCCTTGATCAAGCGTTTCAGCGGGTCCGTTCCGTAGATCTCCCGCACCATGCGGCAGGCGGCCGTGAGACGGGCGACCTCGTCGGGGGAGTCCAGCAGGTTGTAGACAACCTCCGGCGGCTGTCCGGGATCCGCCGAACGCAACCGCACATGGCCGCGACCTTGCGGCCGGCAGAGGCTCACCGCCGCCGTCATGGAGGATCCGGGCAGGAACTCCACCCCATGGTCCAGGACCTTGTAGCCCGTGGGCGTCATGTTGATCTGGAAATCGGGAGTGCGATCCTCGACCTCCCGGCCCGAACTGCCGTAGGCGGTCACCTGGCACATGGCCGAGGCGGCGGGCCCGCGGCGGCGCAGCAGCCATTCGAGCCCGGCCCCCGCCATGCCCCAGGGGGTGAAAACGTCGTTCCAGCTTGGAACGCTGGTCTCCGCGCTGACCCAGATGCAGGGATGGTCCTGCAGGCCGAGGCCGACCCCGGGGCTGTGATGCAGGACCTTGATCCCGTGACTTTGCAGATGATCCGCTGGCCCGATGCCGGAGAGCATTAAAATCTTCGGCGTGTTGATGCTGCCGCAGCTCAGGATCACCTCCTGCCGCGCTTCGGCGATCCGGCGGCGGCCGCCTTTCCTGTAGCCAACGGCGCGGATGCGCCTGCCGTCCGCGATGAGCCGTTCCGCTTCCGCCCCGGTGATCACGGTGAGATTGGGCCGCCGCCGCGCCCGTTTCAGATAGGTGGCGGCGGTGCTGCGCCGCAGCCCCCGCGCCGCCGAGCTGGGACAGGCCATTACCCCGGGATCCTCCGGAATGCTGGTGGTGGCGAGCCGCGGCAGGCCGGACGCCACGGCGCTTTCCAGAAAGGCCGCGGCCAGGGGATGCATGTCTTCGGGGATGGCGGGGCCGATGACCGATTCGGCCCGATCAAAGGCGGCCGTCACCGCCGCAAGGCTCCAGAGGGGGCCGGCGCGCTCCTCCCAATGGGCGTAATCCGCCGCCAGGCCACGCACATAGACCATGCCGTTGACCGCGCTGCCGCCGCCCAGCCCCTTGCCGCAGGTGAGTGTCTCCCGGCGTCCCGCGCGCGTGGGATCCGGCGCGGTCTCCACCAGCCAGTGATGGCTTGGTTTTCCTTTCAGGAAAAATATGCCATTGGGCACCCGCACGAAGGGCGAGGATCCGCTGCCGCCCGCCTCAAGAAGCAGGACTTTGCGGGCGGGATCCGCGCTCAACCGGTCCGCCAGCACGCAGCCCGCGGAACCGCCCCCGATGATTATGAAATCCCACAACATCTTATTATGCCAGCTTCTTCATTCAGGAACGGCCCGACACAGGATGCCCGCCGAACCCGGCCCCATTTAAATCGCAGTGTAAGACGAGAAAAAAATTTGACCAATAGTAAAATTTGTGAATAGATATCACAACAAGATCAAACGGGGAATGAGGGACCATGGGCAGATTTACCGGCAAGGTTGCGTTCATAACGGGAGCCGGAGGTGGCATGGGGCTGGCCGTTGCGCTGGGCTTCATGGATCAGGGCGGCCGCGCGGTCCTGGTGGATATCAAGTCCGAACCCGAAGCGCTTCGGGCCCATGCCGGCCGCTACCGCTATGTCACCGCCGATATATCCGACGAAGGACAGGTCCAGGGCGCCGTTGCCGAGGCTGAAAGCCGGTTCGGCCGCCTCGATTATCTGGTCAATGTGGCGGGCGTGCTGTGGTTCGATCGCGACCGGTCGGTGCTCGACATGGATTTCGACGTCTGGGACCAGGTCTTCGCCATTAACCTGAAGGCCATGGCCTTCACCATCCGTCACGCGGTGCCCCTGATGCGCAGGGCCGGGGGCGGCGCCATGGTGCATTTCTCCACGGTGCAATGCCTGCGGGGCGATCCCGCGCCGCAGGATGCCTACAGCACGTCCAAGGCGGGTGTGGCCGCCCTGTCGCGCTCGGCGGCGATCCAGTTCGCGGGCGACGGCATCCGCTCCAATACCATATTCCCGGGCGTGGCCCTCACCCCAATGCAGGCGCGTTGGGACGGCGACACAGAAATACAGGAGGCGATCGCCGCCCATATCCCCCTGCAACGGATCGGAAAGCCGGAGGACATGGCCAATGCCTGCCTCTTCCTGCTCTCCGACGAGGCCGCCTATATCACCGGCACCGACCTGATCGTCGACGGAGGGCTATCCGCAAAATTATAGAAGCCCGCCCTCCGCGACCCGGAGTTCCATGAGATTCGACACCAACATAGTACAGGGGAGGTAAGCTATGTCTGATTTCGAGAATCCGCGCCAGAACGGGCGACCCGCACGCTTCATGGCCGCATCCTGCGTCGTCCTGGCCGCGGCCACGCTGGCGACCGGGGCCCAGGCCCAGTTGTTCGACGAGATCGTCGTCACCGCCCAGAAGCGCGAACAGAACCTGCAGGACGTGGGCGTCGCGGTCACCGCCTTCACCGGCGACCAGATGCAGAAGCTGGGCTTCACCCAGTCGACGGACATCGTCAATCTGTCCCCCGGCGTCCAGGTGGTCTCGCCCAATGGCGGATCGTCCAATTTCTTCACCATCCGCGGGGTGACCCAGAACGACTTCACCGATCACCAGGAAAGCCCCGTCGCCACCTATATCGACGAAGCCTATGTGAGCCAGATGTCGGCGGGCAGCTTCCTCCTCTTCGACATGGAGCGAGTGGAGGTGCTGCGCGGGCCGCAGGGCACCTTGTTCGGCCGCAACGCCACGGGCGGCCTCGTCCATTTCGTCACCCGCAAGCCCGACGGCGAATACAGCGCCTTCGCCAAGGCGACCTATGGATCCTTCAACCAGGTCCAGCTCGAGGGCGCGGTGGGGGCACCGCTCGGCGAAAAGCTCGCGGTGCGCGTATCGGGCGCCATGAACCGCCATGACAGCGTGGTCGAGAACCGCATCGGCCCCGACGCCGGGAATGCCGAGGACTATGCGGGCCGCGCCCAGTTCCGGCTCACGCCCAACGAGGATCTGCGCATCAATCTCAGCCTGCACGGCGCGACATCGAGCCAGAAGCCGCGGCCCTACCAGCATCGCGCGTCCTTCGTGAATGCCGACGGGCTCGGCGAATTCCTGCCCGACAATGTGGACCTTTATGGCAGCTGCGCCGGGTGCGACCCGCGCGGCTACAAGGACACGGACGGCGATTCCCATGCCGGGGACTATGACTTCACCGGCTATAACGACATCGATACCTGGGGCACCACCGCCAATATCGAATGGGCCCGCGACAACCTGACCATCACCTCGGTGACCAGCTACACGGAGCTGGAAAAATCCTACAAGGAGGATTCGGACGCCTCGCCCGCGGCCTATTTCGAGTTCTATACGAAGCCCGAGGTGGAGCAATTCTCGCAGGAACTGCGCGCCTTCGTTTCCGGCGACAGATACCGCTGGGTGGGCGGCGCCTAGTTCCTCGATATC
>CAZDSS010000117.1:0-7325 GCA_964508185.1 uncultured Sphingomonadales bacterium | reverse complement strand
CTCGAGAAACCGGGACGTGACCCGCGCCCGGCCTTCAAGACCGCGACCTTCCAGGAAGGGGTGGAGACCATCTCCGACCTCAAGCCGGGCATGATGCTGGAAGGTGTGGTGACCAACGTGGCGGCGTTCGGCGCGTTCGTGGACATCGGCGTCCATCAGGATGGCCTCGTCCATATCTCCGCCATGTCGGACAGCTTCGTGAAGGATCCCCGCGACGTGGTGAAGCCCGGCGACATCGTGAAGGTGAAGGTGCTGGACGTGGACGTGCCGCGGAAGCGCATCTCGCTCACCATGCGCATGAGCGACGCGCCCGAAAAGTCGGGGCCGCGCCCCGACCGCGGGATGCGCGACCAGCGCGGCGGCGGCCGCGCCCATGCGGCCATGCGCTCCAACGCCAAGGGTGATGCGGGCGGCGGCGCGCTGGCCGAGGCGCTGCGTCAGGCCCAGCAGCGGCGCGACGGCCGCTGAGGAAGCGAAATCCGGGCGGGGCTCAAGTCCCCGCCCGGCGCGTTGCGGGCCGGATGCTGACGAGGGTCGCGACCGTCAGCAGCATGAGCATGCCCGAGGTCAGGAACACCCCCTGGCCCATGCGATGGTCCAGCAGCAGGCCGAACAGCAGCGGCCCGATCATGGACCCCACGTTGAAGCCCGTGGAGACGAAGCCGAAGACGGATCCGGCGGAGCCTTCGGGCGTGATCGCCCGCACGATGAGGTCGCGGGACGGCATGGCCATGCCCCAGCAGATGCCGGTCACCGCGAAGGCCGCCATCAGGACGGGAAGGGGCAGGGTCATGAAGCTCACCCCGATCACCAGAAGGCCGCTCACCCCCATGGCGACCGCGACGATGCGCACATGGCGCGGCGTGCGGTCGGAAATGATGCCGCCGATGAAGATGCCTGCGGCCGTGCCCACGAGAAAGCTCGTCAGCACCATGTTGGCGGAGACCAGCGGCAGGCCGTGGAGAATGTCGAAGGCCGCGACCGAGAAATAGCTGATGCCGTCCTGGGCGACCGCGATCAGCACCCAGAACAGGAAGGCGAGCAGGATCGGCTTCCGGGTCATCATCTGGCCGAGGGTGAGCGGCCGCGCGCCGTTGTCCTTCGCCCTGGCCGTGATCGACCGCCCGCGTCCGAAGCGCATGAGGCCGAAGGCGACGACGGCGGCGCCCACAAGGCCCACGATCCCGAGGATATGGAAGGCCGTCCGCCAGTCGAAGGCGAGGGCGAGGCTCACCATCAGGCCGGGCGCAAGGGCGCTCCCCGCAAAGCCCGACAGGGTATGGAAGCTGAAGGCGCGGCCCAGCACCTCCTGCCGCACCTCGTGGGAGAGGATCGCGTAATCCGCCGGATGGAACACGGCGTTGCCGAGCCCGACGAGCGCCATGAAGGCCATGATGCCCCAGTAGCTTCCGAAGCTGCCGATGGCGATGAAGGCGAGGGACTGGACCACGAGGGCGGCGACCAGCAGGCGCGGCGCGCCGATGCGGTCGATGATCATGCCCGCCGGAACCTGGGTTGCGGCCGAGACCAGATTGAACATGATCATCAGCGCCGCCAGCATGGAATAGCTGACGCCCAGCTCCTTGTGCAGCAGGGGGAGAAGGGGCGGCAGCGCCAGCATGTGAACATGGCTGAAGAAATGGGCGCCGCACACCGCGCCTATGAGGCCGAAGCCGCGTCCCCGCGGGGGGACGCCTTCCGCCGCCATCGTCTGATCCATATGCGCCACGGGTACCGAACTCCGCTCATTGCCGCCGCAACGATGCCGGCGGTTTCACGGATTTGTGCCTTCAACGGCGCTGAAAGTCCAGAGGCGGGGGGTGCTTCTCAGAGCAGCGGCTTCACATGCCACGCCCCCTCGGGGCGGCGGCAGGCCTGGGACCTGCGCGCGACTTCGCCGGAATCCGTGACGACCGTCTCCTCGAAGCTGCGGCAGTACTGGCGGCGGCCGTTGCGCACGGTCTCGAGGGGCGTGATGGTGCCCCCGTGGCCGGTCTCCGCATTGTGCCAGCGCATCTCGATGCCGGCGGGGAAGACGGTGAGCGCCGCGGCGGTCGCCTTGCGCTGCAGGATGCGGTCCCGTTCGGCGAAAGCGGCGTCGGGCAGCGATATGAGTTCGCCGAGGATCGGCGGCGACTTGATGACCCGGTTCCGCTGCTTGGCGCGATCGTAATATTCGCCGAGGACGAGCGCCTGTTCGGCGTCCGAAGGGCGGGTGGCGCAGCCGCCGAGCATCAGCGCGCCCGCAAGGATCCCGATCCCCGCCTTGAGGGCCCACATGCTGGTTCCGACCCGCCCCGCAAGTTCCCGCTTTTCCCGCATATTCCGTTCCATGCTGGACAGTCTACCCGAATTGCGTTCTGCTTTGCTCAACAATATGGGGGTCACAGCCTTATGTTCCAGCGCCTTTGCGGCATTGCCGTGGCACTGACCCTTGCGGTCGGCGGGATCAATCCTGCCGCGGCGGGGGAGGACGGCCATGGGGCGGGCGACGTGATCCGGCTCAGGGTCCTGAGCTACAACATCAACGATCTGCCGCGGCTTTTCGGCGGCGAGCGTTCCGAACGCCTCGACCATATCGGCCGCGATCTCGCCCGCAGGCGGGCCGAAGGGACGGCGCCCGACGTGGTCATGCTGCAGGAGGCCTTCACCCGTCGCGGCGAGCGCCTGGTGGCGCTCTCGGGCTATCCTCATGTGGTGCGCGGGCCGGGGCGGCGCATCCAGCTCAAGCCCAGGGCGGTGAGCCGCCGCGTCCATTTCACCCATTACAAGGTGCCGCGGCGCGATACGGGCGGCTATCTCACCAACAGCGGGCTCTATATCCTGAGCGAGCATCCGGTGATCGCGCATCACGTGGAAATGTTCGGCGAGGCCGCCTGCTCCGGCTTCGACTGCCTCGCCAACAAGGCCGTCCTTCATGTACGGATCGCCGTCCCCGGGCTCGACGAGCCGCTCGATCTCCTCACCGCCCACATGCAGGCCAATATCCGGACCGAGTCCAAGGCCTATCGCCGCATGGAGGCGCATTGGCGGCAGACCCTCATCATCGCGGACTTCCTGAAGCGGGTTCTCGAAGGCACGGGGCGGGAGGCGATCCTTGCGGGCGACTTCAACCTGCGCGCCCCCATCGAGCGCTACGACCTTTTCGTGCAGGAGATCGGGGCCGAGAATCTCGGCCTCATCTGTGTGCGGAACCCCGAATCCTGCGAGATCGGGCCCGGCACATCGCCGCCCGAATTGTGGCGGCTTACCAACGACTATCACTTCCTGATCCCGGGCGACAATCTGGAGATCGTGCCGGTTTTCATGAGCCGCAATTACCACGAGCTGGTGAACGGCAGGCCGCTGTCCGACCATCTGGGCTTCGAGGCGGTTTACGAGATCCGCCGCCAGCGGGCCTCCGACGCCGTGACACCCTAGCCCTGTTCGTCCGCATCCTCGCGGGTGCCGGAATCCATGGCGACGGGGGCCGCCGCAACCCGGCTCGGCGGCAGTTGAATCGTCACCGTTGTGCCGCGGCCGAGCTCGCTCTTCACCTCCATGCGGCCGCTGTGGAGATCCACCATGTTGCGGGTGATCGCAAGGCCGAGGCCGGTGCCCTCATAGGTCCGGTTGAGGGCGGCGTCGGCCTGGGCGAAGGGCTCGAGAAGGCGGGGGATGTCCTTTTCGGCCATGCCGATCCCCGTATCGATCACCGCAAGGCTCAAGCCGCCTTCGGGATTGACCCCGGCGGTGACCGTCACGCGGCCGCCGGTCCTGTTGAACTTGATGGCGTTGGAGATGAGGTTGATGAGGATCTGCTTCATCATGCGCTGATCGACCAGAAGGTCGGGCAGATCCTCCGGGATTTCGGTGGTGATGGTGATCAGCCGCTCATCCGCCCGCTGCCGGGTGATGCGCAGCACCGATTGCAGGATCTCGCCGAGATCCACCTGCTCCTCGAGGAAGTCCATCTTCCCGGCCTCGAGCTTCGAGAGGTCGAGGATGTCGTTGATGATGGACAGAAGATGCATGGCGCTGTCGTGGATGTCCCCGGCATAGGACTTGTAGACGTCGCTCAAGGGACCCTTGATCTCGTCCTTGATCATGGACGAGAAGCCGATAATGGCGTTCAGGGGCGTTCTGAGCTCGTGGCTCATGTTGGCGAGGAACTGCGACTTGGAGGCGTTGGCCACCTCCGCCTCTTCCTTGGCCTGGCGCAGCTCGCGCTCGCGGGCGCGCTGTTCGGAGACGTCGCGGAACACGGTCACCGTGCGCGGGCGGCCGTCCACATGGGACGCCATGGTGGCGCTGCCCATCTCCACGGGGATCGCCTTGCCGGTGCGGTCGTAGACGGTATCGAAGCTTGCCCCCTCGGGCGGCAGCTCGGGCGCATCGTCCGCCGCGCCGGGCGGGGACAGGAGCCGGGCGAAGGGCTGGCCCATGAGCTCCGATGGCGAGTAGCCGGTGAGCCTGCAGGTGGCGGCGTTCACCTTTTCGATTCGCTGCTCGCTGTCGGTCACCACGAGGCAGTCGAACATGCTGCCGATGACGTCATCGAGATAGGTGGTGGAGACGGTCTGGGTCTGGATCTGCCGCACCATCTGGCGCATGGCGTCGGCGAGCTCGCCCAGTTCGTCCTTGCGCGGCTCCGGCCAGTCGATGGCGAAATTGCCGCGCGACACGCTGACCGCCGCGGCGCGCAGGCGCTGGATGGGATGGACCATGCGGCGGGCGGCGATGATCCCGACGAGGATGGAGAGCGCCAGCACCACCGGCAGCATCATGGCGACCGAGCGCGCCATGCCGGCGATATGGTCGCGCGCCACCTGGCGGACCCGCGTGTGCTGGGCCTGCACCTCGCCGCTGATACGCGTCTTGTCGAGGGTGAGCGCCACCCCGCCGAGCACATAGTTGCCAAGGCGGATGGGCCCCGCCAGCACCAGTCTGTCCTTGTCGTCCTCACGGTACCAGCCGCTGCCGGAGACGACCTCGCGGCGGAGCTCCGGCGCGACCGTGGTGCCGAACCGCGTCAGGTGATTGGTGCCGTCGTCCAGCACGTTGCCCTCGCGGTCGAAGACCTGAATGGCGCTGACGTCGGGGAGGCCGAGGCTCGACCGCGTCAGGGTGCGGATGACGGGCAGGTCCTCGAAATACATGGCTTCCACGAGGGAATGGGCGATGAGCGCCACCGTGCTGCGCCCGCGCGCCTCGAACTCGCCCATGAGGCTGTCGACGGAAGCCCTGAAATTGGTGTGGTTGAGATCCCTGCTGGTGCCCCAGGCGAGCTGGAGGACGAGGGTCGCGACGAGAACGGAGACCACGAGCGCCACGGCGCCGAACATGATCGCATAACGATATTGCAGGCGGAACTTCATGGAAGCTCCTCCGCATGCTTGCGGTAAAGGGCGCGGTATCTGGCGAGCTGCCGCGCGTCCGCTTCGTCGAGCCGTTCGACGCGGGCGAGCCTGCTCGCTTCCAGCACCTCCCGGCCGGCCGCGTCATCCGCAAGGCCCGCAAGGATCGTGACCAGCGCGTCCCGGCGCTCCGGCGCAAGGTCCGCGCGGACGAGCAGCAGGGCGGTGATCGCCGGCTCGCCGATATGGAGGATCGCGAGATCGTCGCGCAGGCTTTCGGGCACCTTGCCGGGCAGCGTCCAGTCGCGGTCGCTGAGCGCGCCCATGTCGGCATTCCCGCGCACGACGCCAACCGAGACGGCGATCTCCGTCCCCGCGAAGCCGTAGGACAGGGTGCGCGGCGCCTCGGGACGGACGTCCTCCGCCTGGACCAGCCGGTATCCCAGCTGCCGCAGCATGAGCCAGGGCAGGAAGAAGCCGGAGCTCGAACCGGGGTCCTCGAACAGGATATGCGCGCCGTCCAGCCGGTCGAGGCGAAGGCTGTTTCCGGCGCGTGCCATGAGCACCGGGCGGTAATGCTCCCGCCCGTTGATATGGATCTGGAGGGCGATGTCGGCGAGTCCCATCTCCTCGAGGACGAGCGCGCCGTAGAGGGACTCGACGAGATAATCGACCTCGCCCGCCTGCAGCCGTTCCGCCATGCGCCGGATGTCGGGGGCCATGACCACCGCCCCGGTGCGCAGGCCCTGGCCCTTGAGCAACCGGGTCACATGGTCGTTGAGGGCCTGCAGGCGCGGCAGCTGCTTGGCGGGATGCCGGGTGATGCGACCGAGGACGAGGGTCTGGTCCCGGCTGTCTTCAGCGGATTCCTGCGGCAGGATGGCCGCCATGCGTGGGCGGGCGGAAAGCCGCGCCTCATGACGATCCACGGCGAGCGCCGTACCATGCCAGGCCGCCATCACGGCCATCATGCCCACCCACAGGAAACGCATCACTCGCTCGTCATCAGGGACCGACTCTTGGATCCAAAAACCTCACCTTCTTCATGCATATTCGGCGACAACGCAAGCCTGTAGGTTGGCGCGCGCCCCATTTCATGGGGTGGCCCCATTGTAACATGGCGGGTTATTGGCTATCTAAGGGCCTCCCCCAATTCATCTGCGAAGGGCTGGCTGATGGCTTCCTATCAATATGTCTATGTCATGAAGGGCTTGTCCAAGACCTATCCGGGCGGCAAGCAGGTCCTGAAGGACATCACCTTGTCGTTCCTGCCCGGGGCCAAGATCGGGGTGATCGGCGTCAACGGCGCCGGCAAGTCCACGCTCATGAAGATCATGGCGGGGATGGACAAGGAATTCACGGGCGAGGCCTGGGCGGCCCAGGGCGTGCGCGTCGGCTATCTGTCGCAGGAGCCGCAGCTCGACCCCAGCAAGACCGTGTTCGAAAACGTGCTCGAGGGCTTGCGCGACCTCAAGAACCTGATCGACGAGTTCAACGCGGTGAGCGCCCGCTTCGCGGAAGAGCTCACCGATGACGAGATGAACGAGCTCATCCAGCGTCAGGGCGAGCTGCAGGAAAAGATCGACGCCGCCGACGCATGGGACCTCGACAGCCGGGTCGAGCTCGCCATGGAGGCGCTGCGCTGCCCGCCGGGGGACGCGGACGTCACCAAGCTTTCGGGCGGCGAGCGGCGCCGCGTGGCGCTCTGCCGCCTGCTGCTGGAGCGGCCGGACATCCTGCTTCTCGACGAGCCCACGAACCATCTGGACGCCGAATCCGTCGCCTGGCTCGAACGGCATCTGCAGGAATATCCGGGCACCGTGATCCTCGTCACCCATGACCGCTACTTCCTCGACAACGTGGTGAGCTGGATCCTCGAGCTCGACCGCGGCAACGGCATTCCTTGGGAAGGCAACTATTCGTCCTGGCTCGAACAGAAGCAGAAGCGGCTCGAGCTCGAAGGCCGGGCCGAGGAAGCCCGCCAGCGGG
>CAZDSS010000116.1:0-7335 GCA_964508185.1 uncultured Sphingomonadales bacterium | reverse complement strand
GCGACCCGGGCTCGCGGGCCAAGATCGCGGTGATCTCCCGCGATTCCTCCATCGACCCCGTCGGCGCCTGCGTCGGCATGCGCGGCAGCCGCGTCCAGGCGGTGGTGGCCGAGCTCCAGGGCGAGAAGATCGATATCATCCAGTGGTCGGCGGACCCCGCGACCTTCATCATCAACGCCCTTGCTCCCGCCGACGTCATCAAGGTGGTGCTCGATGAGGAGACGCGGCGTATTGAAGTTGTGGTCCCCGATGACCAACTGAGTCTGGCGATCGGGCGTCGCGGCCAGAACGTGCGTCTCGCCTCCCAGCTCACCGGCTGGATCATCGACATCCTGACCGAAGCGGACGAATCGCAGCGGCGCCAGGAAGAGTTCCGCCACCGCACCCAGCAGTTCGTCAAGGAACTGGACGTGGACGAGACGCTGGCCCAGCTCCTCGTCACCGAAGGCTTCGCCGATCTCGAGGACGTGGCCTATGTGGATGCGGCCGAGTTCCAGGAGATCGAGGGCTTCGACGAGGCGCTCGTCGCCGAGCTGCAGCGCCGCGCCCGCGAGGCGCTGGAAGCGCGCGAGAAGGAAGCCGAAGCCAAGCGCAAGGAACTGGGCGTCGAGGATGCGCTCGCCGAGATCGAGGGCCTGACGCCGGCCATGCTGGTCACCCTCGGTGAGGCGGGCATCAAGACGCTCGACGATCTCGGCGATCTTGCGGCCGACGAGCTCATCAATCCCGAGGACGGCATCCTGCGCGACTTCGAGATGACCGAGGACGAGGCCAACGCCGTCATCATGGCCGCCCGCGCCCACTGGTTCGAGGGCGAGGACGCCGAAGCCGACGGGACGGAGGGTTCGGATAGCTAGACCCGCGTCCAGAGAGGGCGAGCGGCGCTGCCTGGTCACCGGCGAGACCGCCGACCGGGCGGCGCTCATTCGTTTCGTTGTCGGGCCCGACGGCCGCATCGTCCCCGACATTGCGGCGCGACTGCCGGGGCGCGGCTACTGGGTCCGGGCGGAGCGGTCGGCGATCGAGGAAGCGGTGCGGCGCGACGTGTTCGCCAAGGCCGCCGCCAGAGCCGCCCGCAGCAAGTCGCCGAAGTCCGGAGACGGGACGGGATCACCCGCGCCGCGGGTGACGGCGGACCCGGACCTTGCCGACCAGGCGGAGGCGCTGCTCGCGCGGAGCGCGTTGAGCCTTCTGGGCCTCGCCCGCCGCGCCGGGCTTGTGGTCACGGGGTTCGAGAAGGTGGCGGAAGCTCTCGGCGCGGACCCCCGGATGGTCCTCGTCACCGCGCGGGATGGCAGCGCCGACGGGCGCGGAAAGCTCGCGCGGCCAGGTCGCAAGGTGATCGCGCTCTTCACGCGCGACGAATTGAGTTTGGCCTTGGGGCGGGAAAATGTGGTACATGCTGCCCTGACCCCGGAAGGCATCGGCGAGCGTTTTCTCGCGGAAGCGGAGCGACTTGCGGGATTCCGTCCGGAGGGCGGCGGGACGGCATGACGCCACGAACGAGAGTTTGGAACATGACGCTATGAGTGCCCGGATGTTGTCGGGCGGATAGGCCAGGGCCGATGGGCGCGCGGCCGAGGAACAGGGCATTAGCCAGAAGATAGGCCAGGGAACAGGTATGAGTGATACGGACAGCCAGGAAGACAACAAGACCAGCGGTGGACGGCGCACCCTTCAATTGAAGCGGCCTGTCGACGCCGGAGCTGCGCGTCCGGGAATCGCTCCGGGGCGGGGCAAGACCACCGTGGTGGTCGAGCGCAAGCGCAAGATCGTGCGCAAGGACACCGCCCAGCGCGCCGCCGATACGCCCCCCGTGCAGACCTTCGATCCCTCGCTTCTGAAGCGCAAGCCCGAAGCCAAGCCGGAAGCGGCGCCGACCCCGGCCCCCGCGGAGGAGCCCGCCGTCGGCGGCGGCCTTACCGAGGACGAACGGGAAGCGCGGCTTCGCGCCCTCGAGCATGCCAAGAAGCTCGAGGAGGAGCTGCGGCGTCAGGAAGAGGAGAACGCCCGCCGCTTCGCCGAGGAGCAGAGCCAGCGCGAGGCTGAGGAACGCGCGGCCCAGGAGGCCCGCCGCCGCCGCGAGGA
Organism: uncultured Sphingomonadales bacterium; assembly: GCA_964508185.1. Taxonomy (GTDB): domain Bacteria; phylum Pseudomonadota; class Alphaproteobacteria; order Sphingomonadales; family Govanellaceae; genus CAZDSS01. The sequence goes on along the minus strand of CAZDSS010000116.1, from coordinate 5,247 downwards.
AGAGCAGAAGCGCAAGGCCGAGGAGGAAGAGCGCAAGAAGCTCGAGGAAGCGCGCCGGCTCGCCGAGGAGGAAAGCCGCCGCCAGTCCGAGGACGAGGATCGCCAGGCCGCCGTTCAGGCCAAGAAGGTGGAAAAGCCGGAAGCCAAGCCGGAATTCCCGCGCAAGGCGGCCGCCGTGCTGCCTGACGAGGACGAGGTCGAGGACAAGAAGCGCGGCCGCCCGGCCCATCGCCCGGCGCGCGGCGCCCGCGAGGAGCCGCGCCGTCGCGGCAAGCTGACGGTGACCGCGGCGCTCGCCGACCCCGAGGAGGGGCCGCGTCCGCGCAGCCTCGCCGCCCTGCGGCGCGCCCGCGAGAAGGAGCGCCGTCTGCGCGAGACGCAGCCGCCGCAGAAGGTGGTGCGCGAAGTGACGATCCCGGACGTCATCACCGTCCAGGAACTGGCCAGCCGTATGGCCGAACGTGGCGTGGACGTCATCCGCGCGCTGATGAAAATGGGTGTCATGGCGACCATCAACGACAATCTGGACGCGGACACCGCAGAGCTCATCGTGACCGAATTCGGCCACAAGCCGAAGCGGGTGAGCGAATCCGACGTGGAAATCGGCATCGGCGGCGAGGACGATCGTCCCGAGGACCTGAAGCCGCGCCCGCCGGTGGTCACCGTCATGGGCCATGTGGACCATGGCAAGACGTCGCTTCTCGACGCGCTCCGCACCACCAATGTGGCGGCGGGCGAATCGGGCGGCATCACCCAGCATATCGGCGCCTATCAGGTGTCGCTCGAAGGCGGCGAGAAGATCACCTTCCTCGACACCCCGGGCCATGAGGCCTTCACCGCCATGCGCTCCCGCGGCGCGCGGGTGACGGACATCGTGGTGCTGGTGGTGGCGGCCGACGACGGCGTCATGCCGCAGACGGTGGAAGCCATCAACCACGCCAAGGCGGCGGAGGTGCCGATCATCGTTGCCATCAACAAGATCGACAAGCCGTCGGCCAAGCCCGACCGCGTGCGCCAGGAGCTGCTGCAGCACGGCATCGTGGTGGAAGGCATGGGCGGCGACGTGCTGGACGTCGAGGTTTCGGCGCTGAAGCGCATGAATCTCGACAAGCTGGCCGAAGCCATCCTGCTTCAGGCCGAGATCCTCGAGCTCAAGGCCAATCCCAACCGCATGGCCGAGGGCGTGGTGATCGAGGCCGAGCTCGACCGCGGACGCGGTCCGGTGGCGACCCTGCTCGTTCGCCGCGGCACGCTGCGCGTCGGCGACGTGCTGGTGGCCGGGACCGAATGGGGCAAGGTACGCGCGCTCATCGACGATCGCGGCCGCCGCGTGACCGAGGCCTTGCCGGCCCAGCCGGTTGAAGTCCTGGGCCTCAACGGCACGCCGGGCGCGGGCGACGATTTCGTCGTCGTCGAGAACGAGGCGCGGGCCCGCGACATCGCGGACTTCCGCACCCGTCAGCGCGAGCAGAAGCGGCAGGGCAAGCGCGGTCCGACCCTCGAGACCATGTTCGACCGGCTGCGCGAGGACCAGGCCAAGGTCTTCCCGCTGGTGGTCAAGGCCGACGTGCAGGGCACCGCGGAAGCGATCGTGAGCTCGGTGGAGAAACTGTCCACCGACGAGGTCATGGCCAAGGTGGTGCACAGCGCCACGGGTGGCGTCACCGAAAGCGACGTGACGCTCGCCAAGGCGTCGAACGCGCCGATCCTTGCCTTCAACGTGCGCGCGAACAAGCAGGCCCGCGACCTCGCGGAGCGGGAAGGGGTGGAGATCCGCTACTATTCGGTGATCTACAACCTGATCGACGACGTCAAGGCGGCGATGTCCGGCCTCCTTGCGCCGGAGCGGCGCGAGAACACGCTGGGTCTTGCCGAGGTGCTGCAGGTCTTCACCGCCGGCAAGGCGGGCAAGGCCGCGGGCTGTCTCGTCACCGAGGGTGTTGTTCGGGCCGGCGCCAGGGCGCGGCTCCTGCGCGACAACGTGGTCATCTACGAAGGCGAGCTCGGTTCGCTCCGCCGCTTCAAGGACGAGGTCAAGGAAGTGCGCGCCGGCACCGAATGCGGCATGTCCTTCGTCAACTACACGGACCTCAAGGCGGGCGACATCATCGAAGTCTACGAGGTTCAGGAGATCACCCGCAGCCTCTAGGGCCGGGAAAAGCGCCGGGGCTGAATATCCCCGGCGCCTGTCCCCCCGTCCTGCGGCGTTGCATTTCCAACGGAGGATCTCATGTCCCGATCAGCCGGTCCCAGTCACCGCCTGCTCCGCGTGGGCGAGGAGCTGCGCCATGCCCTGGCGGAGGTCCTGACCCGCGGCGACCTGCGCGATCCCGCGCTTGAAAACGTCTCGATCACCGTGTCTGAAGTGAAGCTCAGCCCCGACCTGCGTCATGGCGTCGTGTTCGTCATGCCGCTCGCCGGGCAGGATGCGGGCGAGGTGGTCACCGCTCTCGACCGTTCGGCGGGCTTCCTTGGCGCCCAGGTGGCGCGGCGCGTGCGGCTCAAGTATTTTCCGCGCCTCACCTTCCGCATCGACCCGTCGTTCGATGCCGTGCATCGCATCGAGACCCTGCTCAAGGATCCCCATGTGGCGCAGGATCTGCGGCGCGACGACGGCGGCGCGGATGCGGCTCAACCCCAGAATTCCGACGAAGACTAACGTGGCAAGACGCAAAGGCAGGCCGCTCAACGGCTGGCTCAATATCGACAAACCCGAAGGACTCACCTCGACCCAGGTCATCGGCCGGGTGCGCCGCCTGACCCAGGCGGCGAAGATCGGCCATGGCGGCACCCTCGACCCGCTGGCGACGGGCGTGCTCCCCATTGCCCTGGGCGAGGCCACCAAGACGCTTCCCTATGTGGTGGACGGCGACAAGGAATATGCCTTCACCGTCGCCTGGGGGGAGGAGCGCAGCACCGACGACGCCGAGGGCGAGGTGGTGGCGGAATCCGCCAGTCGTCCCGACCGCGACGCCATTCTGGCCATGCTGCCGCGCTTCATCGGCGTCATCGAGCAGGTGCCGCCCGCCTTCTCCGCCATCAAGATCGACGGCCAGCGCGCCTATGACCTTTCCCGCCGCGGCGAGACGGTGGAGCTTGCGGCGCGGGAAGTGGAGATCCACGATCTTCAACTGCTGGACGCAACGCGCGACAGCGCCCGTTTCGTCATGACCTGCGGCAAGGGCACCTATGTGCGCTCGCTCGCGCGGGATCTCGCGCGCGCCCTCGGCACCCGGGGGCATGTCACCGAATTGCGGCGCATGCGCGTCGGCCCGTTCCGGGCTGCGGCGGCGATTTCACTGGATAAGCTTGAAGATATGGTTCATAGTGCGCCGCCTGAACAGATTTTACTCCCGGTCGAGACTGCGCTGGACGGCATCCCGGCGTTGGCCGTGACCGGGGGGGAGGCCAAGCGCCTTCAGTCGGGGCAGGTGCTCCATGTTCCCAGCCGCAAGACAGGCGTCGTCCAGGTAAAGGCGGATGACGTCCTCGTTGCGTTGGCGGAGATCGAACATGGGGAACTCAGGCCCCTCCGGGTCTTTAATTTGTGAAATACGGCCCGGATCATGTCAGTCTAGGGATGTCCGTGGAGAAGAAACCATGTCTATTACTGCCGAACGCAAGCAAGAGCTCATCAAGGAATATGCCACCAAGGCCGGCGACACCGGGTCGCCCGAGGTCCAGGTTGCGCTCCTGACCGAGCGCATCAACAATCTGACCGATCATTTCAAGACCCACCGCAAGGACAACCATTCCCGCCGCGGGCTTCTGAAGATGGTCAACCAGCGCCGCCGTCTCCTCGACTATGTGAAGTCGCAGGACGAGGGGCGCTACCAGCAGCTCATCCAGCGCCTCGGCCTGCGCAAGTAGGCCGGCGTCTGACCGCGAGGCCGCAGACCCATGGGGGGTTCTGCGGCAGATGCTTCGTTCCCGCCCGGTTCCCGGGCGGGCCCAGGCAGAGGCGGGAACAGCATCAATTGGGAAATGGGATATAAAAATGTTTGAGATCTATCGTAAGGAAATCCAGTGGGGCGGCCGCAAGCTCGTCATCGAGACCGGGCATGTGGCGCGGCAGGCGGATGGCGCGGTCATGGTGAGCTACGGCGACACCACCGTGCTCTGCACCGCCGTCGCGGCGCGGACCGTGAAGCCGGGGGTGGATTTCTTCCCGCTGACGGTCAACTACATGGAACGGACCTACGCCGCGGGCAAGATCCCGGGCGGCTTCTTCAAGCGCGAAGGGCGCCCGACGGAGAAGGAAACCCTGGTCTCGCGCCTCATCGACCGTCCCATCCGTCCGCTCTTCCCGAGCGACTTCCGCAACGAGACCCAGGTTACCTGCACGGTCCTCAGCCATGATCTCGAGAATGATCCCGACGTGGTGGCGATGATCGGCGCGTCCGCCGCGCTCACCCTCTCGGGTATCCCGTTCTTCGGTCCCGTCGGCGCCGCCAAGGTCGGCTACAAGGACGGGGAATACATCCTCAACCCCACCGCGGACCAGCTGGATGAAAGCCAGCTCGAGCTGGTGGTCGCGGGCACCCGCGACGCCGTCCTGATGGTGGAATCGGAAGCGGCCGAACTGCCCGAGGACGTGATGCTCGGCGCCGTCATGTTCGGCCATGAGGCGGCCCGTCCGGTGATCGATGCGATCATCGAGCTTGCGGAACTCGCCGCCAAGGATCCGTGGGACCTGCCCGAGCCCGCCGACAACAGCGCGCTCATCGCCCGCATCAAGGAAATGGCCGAAGCGGATCTCCGCGCCGCCTACAAGGAAACGGTCAAGCAGACCCGCACCGCCAAGGTCGCCGAAGTGCGCGAGCGCGTGATGCAGGCCCTGGTCGAAGGCGAAGGGCTCGACGGCAACCTCATCGGCGGCCTGTTCAAGGACCTCGAGAAGGAAATCGTCCGCAACGACATTCTGGACACCGGCCGCCGCATCGACGGCCGCGACCTCGTGACCGTGCGTCCGATCGTCGCCGAAGTGGGCGCACTGCCGCGCTCCCATGGCAGCGCGCTGTTCACCCGCGGCGAGACCCAGGCGCTGGTGGTCACCACCCTCGGCACGGGCGACGACGAGCAGATCATCGACGCCCTCGAGGGGGAATATCGCGAGAACTTCCTGCTGCACTACAACTTCCCGCCCTATTCGGTGAACGAAGTGGGCCGCGTCGGCTTCACCGGCCGCCGCGAGATCGGCCATGGCAAGCTCGCCTGGCGGGCGCTGCGCGCCGTCATGCCGTCCAA
>CAZDSS010000115.1:0-7458 GCA_964508185.1 uncultured Sphingomonadales bacterium | reverse complement strand
GACCAGTTCCTTGCCGGTGCCGGACTCACCCGTGATCATCACGGTGAGATCCGTCGGCATCAGGCGGGCGAGGACGCGATAGACCACCTGCATGGCGGGGGAGCGGCCGACCAGCGGGATCTCGTTGCCGCCCGGCAGCGCCGCCCCTTCCTCGGCCCGGGCGCGGTCGCCGGCGCGGCTCAGGGCGCGGCGCACCACTTCCTTGAGCTCGTTGATGTCGAAGGGCTTGGGGAGATATTCGTAGGCCCCCCGCTCGGTCGCGCGCACCGCCGTCATCAGGGTGTTCTGGGCGCTCATGACGATGACCGGCAGGTCCGAGCGGATCTTCTTGATGCGCGGCAGCAGGTCGAGCCCGTTCTCGTCCGGCATCACCACGTCGGTGATGACGAGGTCCCCTTCCCCGTTCGACACCCAGCGCCACAGCATGGTGGCGCTCCCCGTGGTGCGGACATCGTATCCGGCGCGGCCCAGCGCCTGGGTCAGCACGGTGCGGATCGCCCGGTCGTCGTCGGCGATGAGGATGGTTTCCCCGGTCATGATGCACTGTCCTCACTGGCGGGAAGCAACACGCGGAAGATGGTGCGGCCGTTGCTGTTACGATGCTCCACGATGCCGCCATGGTCGCCGATGATCTTGGCGACGAGCGGCAGGCCCAGCCCCTTGCCGCTGGACTTGGTGGTGACGAACGGGTCGAACAGATAGGGCCTCAAGTCCTCGGCGACGCCCGGGCCGTTGTCGATGACGCAGATCTCGAGCGGCAGATGGAGCCGCCGGGTCTGACCCGCGACCGACATGCTGAAGCCGTGGCGATAGGCGGTGGTGATCTGGATCTCGCCGCGCCGCGCCGTCGCGGGATCGCCGAGGATCGCTTCCGCCGCGTTCTTCACGAGATTGAGGAAGACCTGGGTCAGCTGGTCCTTGGCCGCCCGCGCCGGCGGCAGCGAGGGGTCGTACTGCTCGGTGATGCGGATGTCCCTGGCGAAGCCGTTGGTCGCGAGCTTGCAGACATGGTCCAGCACCTCGTGGATATTGACCGCGGCGAAGTCCTGCCGGATCTCGCCGAAGGATTCCATGCGGTCGATGAGCGCCGAGATGCGGTCGGCCTCCTCGCGGATCAGGCGGGTGAGCTCCCGGTCCCGGGGATCGACGCTCTGTTCGAGGATCTGGGCCGAGCCGCGGATGCCGGACAAGGGATTGCGGATCTCGTGGGCGAGCACCGCCGCCATGCCGGTCAGGGATCGGGCGGCGCCGCGATGGGTCAGCTGGCGGTCGATCTGCTCCGCCATGGCGCGCTTGTGGATGACGACCAGAAGTTCGTCCGGCCGGTCGACGATGGGCGAGACCTGAAGGTCCACGGGCTGGGGGGTGACGCGCGGATTGCCGAGCTCGATCTCGTATTCGGAAATGGCGATGCCGCGCCGCCTGACTTCGCTCACCAGGGCGAGCAAGGGGCTGCCGAAGGCCACGATGTCCGAAAGCTTGAGCCGCAGCAGGCTCGCGAGACTCATGGCGAAGAAGTTTTCGGCGGCCGCATTGGCATGGATGATGCGGTCGTCGGCGTCGATCACGAGCACCGCCGCGCTCATGGCGTTCAGCACCGTATCCCGCCCTAAAACGTCCTCTGACAGCGGTTTCGGTGCCGTGGTCGCAGTCATGGGATCAAGCCGCCATACGGTCGAGGAGCGGTTCGTAGAAGCTGCGGATTTCCGCTTTTACTTCATCGGGATCGGAGAGACTGTTCACCCGATTTCTGAAGTCGCTGGAGCCCGGCAGGCCCTTTGAATACCAGGAGATGTGCTTGCGTGCGATCTTGACGCCCGCTTCCACCCCGTAATGCTCCAGCATGTCCTCGTAATGGCCCATGAGGATCGCATATTGCTGTTCGAGCGGGGGATCGGGCAGCCGTTCGCCCGTGCGCAGGTAATGCATGGCCTGGGCGATGAGCCAGGGCTTGCCGTAGGAGCCGCGGCCGATCATCACGCCGTCGGCGCCGGATTGGGCCAGGGCCTCGTCCACGTCCTCCAGCGTGTTGATGTCGCCGTTGACGATCACCGGGATATTGACCGCTTCCTTGACGCGGCGGACGAAGGCCCAATCCGCCTTGCCCGCATACATCTGGCAGCGGGTGCGGCCGTGGACGGTCAGCATCTTGACGCCGCAATCCTCGGCGATGCGGGCGAGCTCCGGCGCATTGCGGCTGTTGTCGTCCCAGCCCGTGCGCATCTTCAGGGTGACGGGAAGCTTCACCGCCTTGACCGTCGCATCCAGCAGGGATTTCGCCAGCGGCAGGTCGCGCATGAGGGCGGAGCCCGCGTCGCCGTTCACCACCTTCTTCACCGGACAGCCCATATTGATGTCGATGATCGCCGCCCCGCGGTCCTCGTTGAGGCGCGCGGCCTCGCCCATCACCTGGGGCTCGCAGCCCGCAAGCTGCACCGACATGGGATGCTCCTCGGCGCAGTTGGTGGCCATCTTCATGGAGCGGCGGGTAGCGCGGATCATGGCTTCGGACGCGATCATCTCGGAGACCACCAGACCGGCGCCGAAGCGCTTCACCAGCCGGCGGAACGGCATGTCGGTCACACCCGACATGGGCGCGAGGATGACGGGCTCGGCGATGGTCACGTCGCCGACCCGAATGGGCTTCAGCCGAGGTTCCGTTCTGGATGCGTCCATTTTTTAGGCAGTTCTTTGGTTGCTCAAAATATGTGCAGCGAAGGCGCAATATAAGGAAATCGGAGCCCCACGTCAAAAGGAACCTTGGGGTGACCTGTGATGGCGGCAGGCTCGCCCTTTGCGCCAAAGGGTGATAGTTTCTCGCCGTTCGTTCGAAACAGCGGTTGGATCTGTCCCATGACCATAGCGGCGCTGATCGTCGCAGCCGGCAAAGGCTCCCGCTTCGGAAGTCCCATTCCCAAGCAATATGAGATGCTTCTGGGCCGCCCCCTCCTGGCCTGGACCCTGGACGCGTTCCTTAAGGATGGCCGCATCGGTCTGATCCAGGTGGTGATCCGGCCGGAGGATCGCAGCCGCTATGACGCCGCAATCTCCGCCTGTCGCGAGGCGCGCAGGGACGCCCTCCTTCCCCCCGTCGCGGGCGGAGAGTCCCGTCAGGACTCGGTCAGGGCGGGACTCGAGGGGCTTTCGTCCCGCGCCCCTCGCCATGTGCTGATTCATGATGCAGCCCGCCCGTTCGTATCGCCCCATATCATCGGCCGGGTGATCGCGGCGCTCGACGAGGCGCCGGGCGCGATCCCCGCCCTCCCCGTGTTCGACAGCCTGCGCAGGGGCGACGGCGGCAGGCTCTGCGGGATCGTGGAGCGGGACGGTCTTTATCGCGTGCAGACGCCCCAGGGCTTCCGGTTCGACGCCATTATGGACGCCCATCGCCGCGCCCCGGACAACGGAGCAACCGACGATGCGGCCCTTCTGCAGGCGGCGGGGCTCGACGTTCTGATCGTCCCGGGGGACGAAGACAATTTCAAGGTGACCGAAGCCGCCGACATGGCGCGGGCGGAGCGGGTCGTGATGTCCCGCCTCGACGACGTCCGGACGGGCAACGGCTTCGACGTCCATGGCTTCGGGCCCGGCGACCATGTCACCCTGTGCGGCATTCGGGTGCCCCACAGCCACGGCCTCGTCGGTCATTCCGATGCGGACGCCGGGCTTCATGCCCTGACGGACGCCATCCTCGGCGCCATCGGCGAGGGGGACATCGGCGCCGCCTTCCCGCCATCCGACGCGCGGTGGCGCGGGGCGGATTCCGCCATTTTTCTGAGGCACGCAGCGGATCAGGTCGCGGCCCGGGGCGGCGTCATCGCCCATCTCGATGTGACGCTCATCTGCGAAGCGCCCAAGATCGGCCCCCATCGCGCCGCCATGAAGGCGCGCATCGCCGAGATCCTGGGACTTTCCCTCGACCGGGTGAGCGTCAAGGCGACGACCACCGAACGGCTGGGCTTCACCGGCAGGCGGGAGGGGCTTGCGGCCCAGGCGACCGCCACCATACGCCTCCCCCTTTGAGGAAGGATGACGCCATGTCCGGCCGCCCGCCCCTGAGCAATCCCGCGATCCTCATCGCCACCTGGTTCGGCGTCGGCTACCTGCCCAAGGCGCCGGGCACCTGGGGATCCTTCGCCGCCCTGCCCTTCGCCGCGCTTCTTCTGTGGCTCGGCGGACAATGGACGCTCGTTGCGGCGATCCTTCTGCTCTTTCCGGCCGGCATCTGGGCCGCCGGGGAATTCAACCGGCGGACGGCAAGCGAGGATTCGGGCGCCATCGTGGTGGACGAGATCGTCGGCCAATGGCTTGCCTTCCTGCCCCTCGCGAACTTCGATCTTTTGTGGTTCGTTACAGCCTTCGCCCTGTTCCGTCTGTTCGACGTGTTGAAGCCCTGGCCCATCCGCGTGCTCGACCGGCGGATCAAGGGCGGGTTCGGCGTGATGCTGGACGATGTGCTGGCCGGCATTTTCGCGGCCCTCTGTCTATGGGGACTGATGCATGTTTCCACCTGAGATCCTGAAGGACGCGGAAACGCTCCTCGAGATGGCGAAATGCAACAAGCGCAAGATCGCGACCGCCGAATCCTGCACCGGCGGGCTGATCGCCGGATGCCTCACCTCCATCCCCGGCAGCGCCGAGGTGGTGGACCGCGGCTTCGTCACCTATTCCAATGAAGCGAAGAACGAGCTTCTTGGCGTCGCAATGGACCTCATCGACGACAAGGGCGCGGTGAGCAGCGAGGTGGCGGTGGCCATGGTGGAAGGGGCGCTCGGCCATTCAAGAGCGGATCTCGCCGTCTCCTGCACCGGGATCGCCGGGCCGACGGGCGACAGCGACACCAAGAAGATCGGCCTCGTTTACATGGCGGCCATGCGCGGCGATGGAGAGCGCATCGTGGAGCGTCACGAATTCGGCAATATCGGCCGCGAGAACGTGCGGCTCGAGACCGTGCGCGCCGCCCTCAGCCTGTTGCGCAAGCTCGTCTAGTCAGAATGCAAGACAGGCAGTCCCGACGCCGTCCGCGGCATGGTTGCCGCGGAGCTCTCCGCAGACCTCGCAGGTCTTGCGCGACCGCTCCTGCGCCTTCTCGATTACCCGGCGCACCTCCCCCTCGATGACCGGAGGCAGGTTCAGCACATCGACGGCGAGCATCCCGTCCGCTTCATAGAGGCGCGTGATACGGAAATCGGCGGTGCCGGGTTCGCGGCGGAGGATCCAGGCGATCTCGTCCATCATCTCGGTCACGATGGCCTGCCAGCCATTCTGCACCTCGATGTCGTAGAAGAGATCAAGCCAGTGGCCATAGCGCCGCATGAGCCGCCGCCGCCAGCCGCTGTTCTCGCGGAACGGCGGCATGACCACCTGTTCGACGGTTGGCGCCATGTTCGTCACTAACCCTCTTCCCCCCCTGTTTTGACTATAGAGTTAGTGCAGCGCCGCCTGATACACCAGAGCCGGCGTCACCCTTTCACATGTAATGCGCGAGATTGTGCTGAGCGTCCAGAAACGAGGGTTTTCTTGAGAAAATTTCCCGTCGCTGTAGAAAAAATCACGCGGCGAAGGCGCGAAGCCACATCTCATAAGGCGGGTTGCGCCAGCGGCCGATTCCCATATCGCGATCCTCCACCGCGTAATAGCGCGCGGCCCGTGGGCTGAGCCCGAAACGGGCGAGGAAGGCGCGGCTGAAATCGCTGTGGTTGAAGCAGAACATGCGGGCGATGGCGCCGATAGACAGGTGGCGGCTGGCGGGGTCCATGATGGTCCGCCGCGCCGCGCGCAGACGCCGCTCGCGGATATAGGCGGCGACCCCGTGATAGGGCGCGAAGATCTCGTAGATGCGGCTCCGCGACAGGCCGAGGCGCCGCGCCATGTCGTCGGGCGCGAGGGTCGGGTCGGTAAGGCGCGATTCCACATGGCGGCGGAGGATCGCAAGGAGCGACGGGTCGCTGAACTGTGACAGACTCTCCTCCGCCCCCTTCCCGGCGCGGAGCGCAGCGGCGACCATTTCGGGCACCGCCGATGTGCCGGTTTCCGCATTCTTCCCCCGGGGCATGCGCCAGAGGTCGATCATGAGGCGGCGGAGCTGGGCGACCACGGGGAGCGATCCGGGCAAGGGGCACATGTGATAATCCCCCACCCGCGGCAGCAGCTCCTCCAGCATCGCGCGCGGCAGGATCAGGGACAGATTGGCGAGATCCGTGCTTTCGGCCCGCATCTCCTGGGACAGGTCATAGACGAGAAGGCCGCCTTCGGGCATGTCGAGGCTGCCGCCCTGGAAGCTTACCTGCTGCGTGCCCTTGAGATAGGCCTGCAGCATGATGCGGTCGGTCCCGGTCCGCGCGATGGTGACGGCGCTTCGCTGCCAGGACTGACGGGAGGTGGCGGTGTGGGCCAGCAGAACATCGCCCAGTTTCCGGACGCGCAGTTCCCCCTGGAAGGGCTCCTCGCGACATCTGTCGCGGCTCACGTCGAAGAACGGGGCCATGTTCTCCCGCCACAGGCCGAAGCGCTGGTCCCGCGGCAGGTGATCAACGGAAAAGATTGCGTCCGCCTGCATGAAGCGGTTCCCCCCTCCTTGTCTCATGAGCGGCTGCGCCTTCATCCGCCGGCGCCCATGGTGCGGCGGATGCTGTTAATCTTTTCTTAACGGAGCTGACGCCGCCTCAACGCGTGCCGTCGGGCAATGGTGCGCCCTCGATCCCCGGGCGCTTGCCGTAGATTTCCTCGGCGCGGCTTTCGAAGGCGCGCACCATGCGGTGGACCGCTTCGGTGAAGAGCGTGCCCACGAGCTTCTCGAACAGGGGGTTCTTGAAGGCGAAATCCACCATGAAGTCGATGGTGCAGCTTTGCGGCCCCTCGGGGATGAAGCGCCAGCGGTTGCTGAGATGGCGCAGTGGCCCCTTGACGTATTCGACCTCGATGAGATGCGGCGGCGAGAAGGTGACGTGGGACGTGAAGGTCTCGCGGAACATCTTGAAGCCGATGATGAGATCGGCCCAGAGCTCGTTCTCCGTCCGCTTCCAGACGCGCGCGCCAATGCACCAGGGCAGGAATTGCGGATATTTCTCCACATCGGCGACGATGGCGTAAAGCTCGTCGGCCGAATAGGGAAGCGTGCGCAGTTCCTCGTGACGGGGCATGAAGCGCGCCCGGCCTTACGCGCCGCGTTCGCGGGCGAGCTGGGCGTCCCGCGCGGCCTTCAGCCGCGCGAAATCGTCGCCCGCGTGATAGGACGAACGGGTCAGGGGCGATGCGGCGGCGAGCAGGAAGCCCTTGGCTTCCGCCATCTTCTTGTAGTCGGCGAACTCCGCCGGGGTCACGAAGCGCTCCACCTTGGCATGGCGCGGCGTGGGCTGGAGATACTGCCCGATGGTCAGGAAATCGATCCCCGCCGAGCGCATGTCGTCCATGAACTCATAGACCTCGCCCTTCACGAGGTCCACGAGGACCTGTTCG
>CAZDSS010000114.1:0-7704 GCA_964508185.1 uncultured Sphingomonadales bacterium | reverse complement strand
CGTCACATCCGCGTCATGGAGGAAGGACACCACCTCGAGCAGGGCCTGCATGCCGCGGTCCTCCCGCTCGGCGGCGGTGGTGAGGGAGACGGTGATGCCGCATCGCTCCAGGGGTTCGGTCGGAGGGATTTCATGAGGATCCGCCAGCCCGTGCGCCACCACCGACAGGCGCGGCTCGTCCGCGCGCCCGGCCGACGTGATCGCGACCCGGGAATAGGGACGGCGCTCGAACTGCTGGACCAGCATCTCGGTGATCGCCCGCTGTGCCCGCTCAATGATCCAGGTCTCCATGGTCTTCTCCTCTCGTCGACGGCGCGCCAGCCCATGCGCGCCGCATTGTTTGGTGGATGCCGGCTTTGATCGGGATGTTTGCCCTGTAGTGAGTTTACTATTATTCCGAGTATCGTTACTAAAGTTATCCGGCGATTAATATTTAAATTCTATTAATGCGGGAAGTTGCTCACGAATTTTTTGAAGCCAGCCGCAATGGCAGAATCGCGCGGCCCGCTGTCGTACTCATGCATTTCGGTGGGATAACGGGGCGCCAAGGCAACAGGACCGCGCCAATACCAGCCCCCATGGCGCGAAGCCTGTTGCCGGCGGATCCGCTTGCGGGCCAGCGGAGATCTGGCGCCTGTTCCCGCATTGCGCGGAATGGCGGGGCGCAAACAGCGCCAGTTTTCTGCGGCTGCGGACGCCGGATCCAGGACGGACGACGCGGCGCAGGAGAAGGCCAGCAGCTTGACGGGGGATCGGAAGCGCGCGCCGGGGCTTGGCGCGCTGCGGGGTGACGATTGCAACCGGTCTGGACAGTCGCGCAATCTCGATATTACTTATATTAAACGATAGATAATAAAAGTAATCCTAATAAAGATAGACATTTCAGTCCCGTTCGGTTCAGACTGTCCTGTCATCATCGTCGTTTCATGACAGCGAGTAGGAAAATAACTACGCCCATAGAAAAAGAACGGCACAAGAAAAGCGAGCAGGAAGTTCATGACAACAGGCGGTATCTCTTTCCGGCCCAGCCCCTCAGCCCCCGACATGCCGCCGGCTCCGGTTTCCGCCTCCGCAGGCGCCGACGGCCGGGCGGCCTCCCCTTCCCTCGAGCGCGCGGATCTCGATCACCACGAGATCCTGCGCATGCGCATACGGAACCTCATTCGCGACAACGGCGCCTGCTTCGCGTCCGTGTCCGCGATCCTCGGCCGCAGCCATTCCTACATCCAGCAATACCTCACGCGCCGCTCCCCCAAATGCCTGCGGGAACATGACCGGCGCAAGATCGCCCGCCATTTCAACATTCCCGAATGGGACCTGCTGCTGCCGGAGGAGCGGCTTTCGGCGGCCGCGGACAACGATCTCGTGCTCATCCCGCCGTGGCGGCGCGAAGATTCGGAAGTTGCCGGCAACGGCGCGTCGCACACGCCCGATCGCGGCGACGCCATGACCTATCCCTTCCGGCGGCAATGGCTGCAGGCCCGCCTCAAGGCCGCCACTGACAGCCTGGCGGTGGCGGCGATCACCGGCGACGGCATGGCCCCCACATTGTGCGACGGCGACCTGGTTCTCATCGAGAAGGGCGACCGCTTCGGCAGCGACGGCATCTATCTCATCGAGGTGGCGGGGGAACCGCGCCCCCGGCGCATGACGGCGCACCCGGCGCGCGATCGCATCATCCTGTCCCATGACAATCCGCTCTATCCCGGCGCCCTCGAATGCCGGCCCGAGGAGCTGGTCATCATCGGCCGCATCGTCTGGCTCGGCCGCGCCCTCGTGTGACGCGGCCGCCCCGCCCATGGACGCCCGTGGACGCCCATGCAAAAGCTGTCCAACGGGATCGGGCTTCGTGCTATCAAGGACGCAAGAGCCAAGGGGAGCGAAAGATGGACCAGAACCGCCAGCCCACCATACGCACCTTGCCCAAGCCGTCGGACATCAACCAGAACGGCCACATATTCGGCGGCTGGATCCTGTCCCAGATGGACGTGGCGGGGGGAATCACGGCGCTTCGCCGGGCGGGCGGGCCGGTGGCCACCGTCGCCATCGAGGCCATGACCTTCCACCAGCCGGTGCTGGTCCATGACTGGCTGTCGGTCTATACGGACATTGCCCGCACGGGCCGCACGTCCATCGCCGTCCGCATCGAGGTCAAGGTCATGCGCCGCGGCGCCAGAGAGGAAGTGACCGTGACCGAAGGCACCTTCGTCTATGTGCGCATTGACGAGCACGGCCGCCCGACGCCCATCGATCCCGAATAAGGCCCGCATTTTCCGGTAAATTCCGCCCCCGGGGTTGACACCCTCCCCGGAAGGCTTAGGTTTGAAGGCATGCCTGTGGCGGCCCTTTCCCGTGTCGCCGGCATGAAAACGGGGATTCTTGCGACCTGCGCAACAAGCTGCATCCCGCAGCCTCATCCCCTGAATCCGCCCGGATTCACCAGTCCCCGGCGTCGTTTGCGACCGCTCGGGGTGTTTGACAATCAGGCAGCCGGCATGTCCGGCCAATGCATCCAGCCGTCATCCCGTCGGCGACATCCCCATTCCGCTTTGAACAAAAGCGGCGGACGGACGTTTCAACGATGCAAACAAGGAGCCTTCGACCAAAGTTATGTGTGGCATTGCAGGAGAAATCCGTTTCGACGGCGGGCTCGCGGACCGTGCGCTCGTCACCCGTATGACCGACAGCATGGAGTCAAGGGGCCCGGACGGGTCGGGAATTTACGCCCAGGGCCCGGTCGCCCTCGGCCATCGAAGGCTCGGCATCATCGACCTCTCCCAGGCCGCGCAGCAGCCCATGCTGGACCCCGAACTGGGTCTTGCCATCGTCTTCAACGGCTGCATCTACAACTATCCGGAGCTTCGCCGCGAACTGCAGGAGATGGGCTACCGCTTCTTCTCCCGGGGCGACACGGAAGTGATGGTCAAGGCCTATCACGCCTGGGGGCCGGATTTCGTCCAGCGTCTCCATGGCATGTTCGCCTTCTGCATCGTCGAGCGCGACAGCGGGAGGGCCGTGCTCGGCCGCGATCGCCTCGGCATCAAGCCGCTCTATCTCGCGCCCGGGGACAAATGCCTGCGCTTTGCATCCACCCTCCCCGCGCTCCTTGAAATTCCCGATCTCGACCGTTCCATCGACCGCAAGGCGCTGCACAACTATCTGAGCTTCCACGCCGTGGTGCCGGCGCCGCGGACGATCCTTGAAGGCGTGCGGAAACTGCCGCCGGCCACCCTGCTCACCCTCCATCCCGACGGCAGCCGCGAGGAACGGCGCTACTGGACCCTTCCCTTCGGTCCGCGGGAGGACGAGCGGGGCCTGCCCGCCGCCGAATGGCAGGAACGGGTATTGTCCGCCCTGCGCCGCGCCGTCCATCGCCGCATGGTGGCGGACGTTCCCGTGGGCGTCCTTCTTTCGGGCGGGCTCGACAGCTCCCTGGTCGTGGGCCTGCTCGCCGAGGCGGGACAGCAGGATCTCAAGACCTTCTCCATCGGCTTCGAGACCGTGGGCAACGAAAGCGGCGACGAATTCGTCTATTCGGACCTCATCGCCGACCGCTTCGGCACCGACCACAGCCGCATCTTCATCGATTCCGAGCGTACGCTCGACGAACTCGCCCCCGCCATCCACGCCATGTCTGAGCCCATGGTGAGCCATGACGCCATCGGCTTCTATCTCTTGTCCGAGGAAGTGTCGCGCCATGTGAAGGTGGTGCAGAGCGGCCAGGGCGCTGACGAGATCTTCGGCGGCTATCACTGGTATCCGCCGCTCCTTGATGCCGAGGGCGACGGGGTTTCGGACTATGCGGGCGTCTTCATCGACCGCGACCATGAGGAAATGGCCGAACTGCTGACCCCCGCCTTTTTCAACGGCAATGCCAGCATGGACCTCATCCGCAGCCATTTCGCGAAGCCTGGCGCCGAGCGGGTGATCGACAAGGCGCTGCGCATGGACACCGAGATCATGCTGGTGGACGACCCCGTGAAGCGGGTCGACAACATGACCATGGCCTGGAGCCTCGAGGCCCGCGTGCCGTTTCTCGACCATGAGCTCGTGGAGCTTGCGGCCCGCATTCCGGCGGAGCTCAAGGTCCGCGACGGCGGCAAGTGGATCCTGAAGGAAGCCGCGCGGGCGGTCATTCCGGACGCGGTGATCGACCGGCCGAAGGGCTATTTCCCGGTCCCTGCCCTCAAGTATCTGCGCGGGCCCTATCTCGAGCTCGTGCGGGAGGCGCTCATGAACGACACGGCGCGGCGGCGCGGCCTGTTCCGGCAGGACTATCTCGACCGCCTGTTCGCCGATCCCGCGGAGGAGATGACGCCGCTCGGCGGCTCCAAGCTGTGGCAGGTGGCCGTGCTGGAGATGTGGCTGCAGACCCACGGCATTTCCTGAACAGTCCCGAGGAGAGAGAGAAGACCATGCCGCACAGACGTCAACGCAACGGGCCTCAGGGTCTGAGCCCCCACCGCATCGACAAGATGCGAAGCCAGAGCCTGCTGTCTTCCCCCGAGGCTGACGAGGAAACCCTCAGGAACGTGGTCGTGGATTGCGGCTGGGGGCGATTGCTGTTCGCCCAGACCTTCGACGACATGAAGACCCTGACGGACACGCTGATCG
Organism: uncultured Sphingomonadales bacterium; assembly: GCA_964508185.1. GTDB lineage: Bacteria > Pseudomonadota > Alphaproteobacteria > Sphingomonadales > Govanellaceae > CAZDSS01. Next base: position 3,090 of record CAZDSS010000114.1, on the reverse strand, counting down.
AGGAAAAGCCGGGCTGCCGCGACATCGCCTTTTACCTGCGGGAGCCGCATGTGGCGCTCTCCATGGCGCCGCAGCAGCTGTTCCTCGATCCGTCCCACGCCTTCCGCCTGCATTTGTCCACCTACCGGCCGAGCCGCCAGACCTTCCGCGGCTTCGTGGTGCGCAGACTCTGTTCGGAAATGGATGCGCGCGAGGTGAACCGCATCTATGCCGCGCGGCGCATGGTGCAGGTGGACGAGGATTTCTACTGGCGGAACCGCGACAGCCGCAGTCTCATCTGCCTCGTGGCCGAGGACCGCATGACCGGCGAGATCCTGGGATGCGTCACGGGCGTCGACCATCACCGCGCCTTCAAGGATCCGGAGCGCGGATCGTCCCTCTGGTGCCTGGCGGTCGATCCCCAGGCGCCGCACCCGCGCGTGGGCGAGGCGCTGGTGCGCCATCTCGCCGAATATTTCGCGGCGCGCGGCGCGGCCTACATGGATCTGTCCGTGATGCACGACAACGAGCAGGCGATCGCGCTCTATGAAAAGCTCGGCTTCCAGCGCGTTCCCTTCTTCGCCCTCAAGAACAAGAATTCCATCAACGAAAAGCTGTTCTCCGGCCCTTCCTTCGAGACGAAGCTCAATCCTTACGCCCAGATCATCGTGGACGAGGCGCGGCGGCGCGGGATCCTCGTCGACATCATCGATTCCGACGCGGGCTATTTCTGCCTCACCTTCGGCGGCCGCTCCATCGTCTGCCGCGAAAGCCTGTCGGAGCTGACGACGGCGATCGCCATGAGCCGTTGCGCCAACAAGGCGGTGACCCGCCGGATTCTCGGCGCCGCCGGGCTCTATGTTCCGGCCCAGATCCCGGCGGGCAACGAGGAGACCAACCGCGAATTCCTCGAGCGCTACGGCAGCATCGTGGTGAAGCCCGCCGACGGCGAGCAGGGCCGCGGCGTGGTCGTCGACATCCGCAGCGAGGACGCGCTCAAGAAGGTGCTCGCCCGGGCGCGGCGCTCGGGCGAGCAGATCCTGCTCGAGCAATATGTGGAGGGCCAGGACCTTCGCATCATCGTCATCGGCTTCGAGGTGGTGGCGGCCGCCGTGCGCCGTCCGCCCCAGGTGGTGGGCGACGGGCGCCTGACGATCCGCACCCTGATCGAGAAGCAAAGCCGCCGCCGCGCCGCCGCGACCAACGGCGAAAGCCGCATTCCGCTTGATGACGAGACGCGCCGCGTGGTGGCGAGCGCGGGCTACGGCCTTGACGACATACTGCCCGCCAACGAGACCCTGACGGTGCGCAAGGCCGCCAATCTCCACAATGGCGGCACCATCCACGACGTCACCGAGCTCCTTCATCCCGACCTTGCCGAGGCGGCGGTCAAGGCCGCGAAGGTGCTCGACATCCCGGTCGTCGGCCTCGACATGATCGTCACCGCGCCCGATCAGCCGGACTATGTCATCATCGAAGCCAACGAGCGGCCGGGCCTTGCCAACCACGAGCCGCAGCCCACGGCGGAACGTTTCATCGACCTGCTGTTCCCCCATTCCGCGAACCGCGACCAGCGCATCCAGAAGGAGGTGGCGGCATGACCGGGCCCATGGTCGATCTCGGCTATCTGAAGGAGACGCTTCATGCGCTGCTTTCGATCCCGAGTCCCACGGGCTATACGGACGAGATCGTGCATTTCGTGTCCGCCGAGCTCGAACGCCTCGGCATCGCCCACGAGCTCACCCGGCGCGGCGCCATCCGCGCCGTGGTGCCGGGGCGCGATCCCAAGCCCGCGCGTTCGGTGATCGCCCATCTCGACACCCTCGGCGCGCAGGTCAAGAACCTCAAGGACAACGGCAGGCTGGAGCTCGTCCCCATCGGCCACTGGTCGAGCCGTTTCGCGGAAGGCGCGCGCACCACCATCTTCACGACCCACGGATCGTTCACCGGAACCATCCTGCCGCTCAAGGCTTCGGGCCACACCTTCAACACGGAGGTGGACAGCCAGCCGGTGAGCTGGCGCGACATCGAGCTTCGGGTGGACGCCAACGTGCACGACCGGCGGAGCCTCGAGGAGCATGGCTTCGCCATCGGCGATTTCGTCGCCATCGATCCGCAGCCGGAATTCCTGGACAACGGCTACATCGTCTCGCGGCATCTGGACGACAAGGGCGGGGTCGCCGCCATGATGGCGACCATGAAGGCGCTGGTGGACGGCGCGGGCCCACCAACGGTCGATACCTATTTCCTGTTCTCGATCGCGGAAGAGGTGGGCGTCGGCGCCTCCGCCGTGCTGCACGGGGATGTGGCCGCCATGGTCACCATCGACAACGGCACCACGGCCCCGGGGCAGAACAGCAGCGAATTCGGCGTCACCATCGCCATGGCCGATTCCGTCGGCCCCTTCGACTATCACCTGACCCAGAAGCTGATCGAGCTTGCGGAAGCGAACGGCGTTCCCTACCAGCGGGACATCTTCCGCTATTACCGCTGCGACAGCGCGTCCGCCATTGAAGCCGGAAACGACATCCGCACGGCGCTCATCACCTTCGGGGTGGACGGCTCCCACGGCTACGAGCGGATCCACGAGAACGCGCTGGAAAGCGTCGCGCGCCTCGCCCTTCTCTACACCTTGAGCCCGATCATCCTGCCGCGGGACGCCAAGTCCATGTCCTCGATCAGGGGCTTCACCCACCAGCCGCAGGAGCCGGCGCCCGAAGCGGGCCACGACATGCCGCGCTGACGGCAGGTCAGACCAGCATCCCCGGGGCGTAATGGACGAGGACGCCGAACGCGGCCGAAAGTATGAGCGTCCAGCCCATGCCGAGACGCAGGCGGAAGACCATCACCGCCGCCGCAAGGCTGAGAACGGCGACGCCGGGATCGAGGGACGACAGGTCGGGCACGAGCAGACGCAGGCCGAACCATCGTTCCTCGGCAGTGGACCCGAACAGCACATGGAGCGCGAACCACAGGGCTAGATTGAGAATGACGCCCACCACTGCCGCCGTCACCGCGGTGAGCGCGCCGTCGAGCCGCCGGTTGCCGCGCAGCCGGTCCATGTAGGGCGCGCCGAGGAAGATCCACATGAAGCAGGGCATGAAGGTCGCC
>CAZDSS010000113.1:0-7759 GCA_964508185.1 uncultured Sphingomonadales bacterium | reverse complement strand
GATCTCGGCGGCATCGATCACCACTTCCTTGTCGAAAACCGCGCCGTCGTCCGTCCTGAGCGTGCGCCAGTAGGCGACCGCCTGTTCGAAGGCGGCGCCCTTGGGCGCCAGGGGCCGGCCCTTCACATATTCGAAGGTCACGTCGTCGGGCGCGATGAGGCCTGCGCGCGCGCCCGCCTCGATCGCCATGTTGCAGACGGTCATGCGGCCTTCCATGGACAGCCCGCGAATGGCCGAGCCCGCGAATTCGATCACATGGCCGGTGCCGCCCGCCGTGCCGATGCGGCCGATCACCGCCAGCACCACGTCCTTGGCGGTAACCCCCGGGCCAAGATCGCCCTCGATCAGCACCCGCATGTTCCTGGAGCGCTTGAGGATCAGGGTCTGGGTCGCAAGGACATGCTCCACCTCCGACGTGCCGATGCCGAAGGCGAGCGCGCCGAACGCGCCGTGGGTCGCCGTGTGGCTGTCGCCGCAGACGATCGTCGCGCCGGGCAGCGTGAAGCCCTGCTCGGGGCCGGTCACATGGACGATGCCCTGGCGGATGTCGGTCATCGGAATGTAGGGCACGCCGAAATCGCGGCAGTTTTCCTCGAGCGTCGCGAGCTGCGCCGCCGATTCGGGGTCGTCGATCCGGGTCGCGCGGTCCGGCGTCGTCGGCACGTTGTGGTCCGGAACGGCGAGGATCGCATCGGGACGGCGCACCTTGCGCCCGGCAAGCCGCAGCCCCTCGAACGCCTGCGGGCTCGTCACCTCGTGGACGAGATGGCGATCGATATAGATGGTGGCGGTGCCGTCGGCGTCCTCATCCACCACATGGCTGTCCCAGATCTTGTCATATAATGTGCGTGGGTTACCCATTCTCGCGTTCCTTGTCGTCGTACATCCAGGCCGTCGGCCGAGCCTTGAGCGCGGGCCCAAAAAAAATCCGGACCCTCTTCCGGGGGTCCGGACCTTGTTTTCCAAGAGCCGCGACCCTCACCGGGGCCGCCTGCATGGGAAGATGCTTACTTCTCACCCGATTCGGCGGCGCGATAGTCCTTTTTCTCGGTAATTCGAGCGCGTTTGCCGGTAAGGCCACGGAGGTAGTAGAGCTTCGCGCGGCGCACGCGGCCACGACGCACCACCTCGATGCGGTCCACGGTCGGGGCATAGAGCGGGAACACGCGTTCCACGCCTTCGCCGAAGGAGAGCTTGCGCACGGTGAAGGAGGCATTGATGCCGCCGCCGTCGCGGGCGATGCACACGCCTTCGAAGGCCTGCAGGCGCTCGCGGGTGCCTTCGACCACCTTCACCCACACCTTCAGGCTGTCGCCCGGTGCGAAATCGGGAATGTTCTTGCCCCCGGCTACGGCCGCGATTTCCTGGGCTTCAAGCTTTTCGATCACGTTCATCTTACGCCCTCTTCAACCTTCTCTATGCCGGAGCCCCGGCCGTCCTGTTCAATCCGTTCCTCGCGCGGCCCCCGTCCGGCGGAGATATCTCTCCCACAGGTCCGGACGCCGTGCCCGCGTCAATTTCTCGGCCATCTCGCGCCGCCACGCGCGCACCCGGCCATGGTGGCCCGAGGTCAGGACCTCGGGAATCGCACGCCCTTCCCAGACCTGCGGCCGCGTATAGTGCGGATATTCGAGGAGATCCTCTTCGAAGCTCTCCTCCTTCAGCGTGTCGGGGTCGCCGACGACGCCCGGCAGCAGCCGGATCACCGCATCCATCAACGCCATCGCGGCGATCTCCCCTCCCGAGAGGATGAAATCGCCGAGACTGACCTCCTCGACGTCCCGCGCCTCGATGAGGCGCTGATCGAGACCTTCGAAGCGGCCGCAAATCAAGGTCACGCCGCCCACGTCGGCAAACCGCCGGACCATCGCCTGATCCAGCACCCGCCCGCGCGGCGACAAATAGATCAACGGCCAAACCGCGCCGGCCGCAGCCTGCCGCGCCGGGCTTGCCGCCGCCGCATCCACCGCTGCCGCCACCACGTCGGGCCGCATGACCATGCCGGGGCCGCCCCCGGCAGGGGTATCGTCCACGGTGCGGTGTTTATCGCGCGCGAACGAGCGAATGTCCAGCACTTCCAGCGCCCAGATCCCAGATTCGAGCGCCTTGCCCGCGAGCGATACGCCCAAGGGCCCCGGAAACATCTCCGGAAAGAGCGTCAGGACCTGCGCCGTCCAGGGCAGCCGTTCCGTCATGCTCCCTCCGCGTCGGGCTTTTCGCCCGCATCGTCCCCATCGTCAAGGGCGGCGATCGGCGTCACCACCAGGCGACCGCCCCTCACATCCACCACCGGCACCGCTTCCCGGGTGAAGGGGACCATGAAGGTCCGCCCCTTGCCCGGCGCGATCTCCAGGATGTCGCCGGCGCCGAAGTCATAGATCGCCCGCACCCGGCCGATCACCTTGCCGTCCCCATCCTGCACCTCAAGCCCGATGAGGTCGGCGTGGTAGAAATCGTCCGCATCCTCCTCGGGCGGCAGGGCGGACCGCGCGATATAGAGCCTGGCGCCCACGAGCGCCTCCGCCCCGTTGCGGTCCGAAACCCCGCTCGCTCTCACCGCGATCCCGCCCTTGACCGGCCGGACATAGCGCAGTTCCAGCCTGCGCCCGCCCGGCCACAGGGTGACGGGGCCATAGTCGGCGACCGATTCGGGCGCGGCGGTGAAGGGGCGGACCTTGATCTCGCCCCGGATCCCGACGGCGCCGGTGATCTCGCCGATGCAGAGCCAGTCCCGGCCCGGCCCGGCTTCCGTCATCGGCCTTATTCCGCAGCGCCCTGTTCGGCTTCAGCGGGAGCGGCGGCCGCTTCGGCAGCGGCGCGGGCCGCTTCCTCGGCCGCTTCGCGGCGCTCGAGCGCCTTGGCGCCGGGCTTGCCCTTGATCGGGTTGTTGCGCGGCTTGCGCTTCAGGAGGCCGGCGGCGTCAAGGAAACGCTCCACGCGGTCGGTCGGCTTGGCGCCGATGGACAGCCAGTGCTGGATGCGCTCCACATTGAGCTTCACGCGGTCGGCGCTGTCCTTGGGCAGCAGCGGGTTGTAGGTCCCCACCTTCTCGATGAACCGGCCGTCGCGGGGGCTCGCCGAATCGGCGATCACCACCTGGTAGAACGGCCGCTTCTTGGCACCACCCCGCGTGAGACGAATTTTCAACGCCATTTTGTAGCTTTCCTTTTGCTTCAGAGTTCGATCTTGTGACTAGCGGCGCGGGAACTTGCCGAATCCGGGCGGAAGACCGCCGCCCGGACCGCCGAGCCCTCCGAGGCCGCCCGGCCCCATTCCGCCGCCCATGGCATTCATGAGACCGGCCATGTTCTTCATGCCGCCCTTGCCGAGCTTCTTCATCACGGTGGCCATCTGCTGATGCATCTTCAGCAGGCGGTTGAGGTCCTGCACCGTGACCCCGGCCCCCGCCGCCACGCGCCGCTTGCGCGAGGCGTTGAGAATGTCGGGCTTGCGCCGTTCCTTGGGCGTCATGGAATCGATCATGGCGATCTGACGGCGCAGCATCCTGTCGTCCACATTGGCCTGCGCCATCTTCTGCAGCTTGCCGAGGCCCGGGAGCATGCCGAGGATGCCGCTCATGCCGCCGAGCTTGGTCATCTGCCTGAGCTGCTCGCGCAGATCCTCGAGGTCGAAGGTGCCGGCCTTCATCTTCTTGGCGATGCGCTCGGCGTCCGCCGCGTCGATGGTCTCGGCCGCCTTCTCCACGAGGCTCACCACGTCGCCCATGCCGAGGATGCGGTTCGCCACCCGGTCGGGATGGAAATCCTCGAGCTGGTCGAGCTTTTCGCCCACACCCGCAAGCTTGATGGGCTTGCCGGTGACGGCGCGCATGGACAGGGCCGCGCCGCCGCGGCCGTCGCCGTCCATGCGGGTCAGCACCACGCCGGTGATACCCACCTGCTCGTTGAATTGCCTGGCGACGTTGACCGCGTCCTGACCGGTGAGCGAGTCGACGACGAGGAGCGTCTCGTGCGGCTCCACCGCGTCGCGCACCGCCTGGATCTCGCTCATGAGCGCGGCATCCACATGGAGGCGGCCGGCGCTGTCGAGAATCACCACGTCAAAGCCCTGGAGCCGCGCCGCCGTCATGGCGCGCTTGGCGATGTCCACGGGCATCTGGCCGGGCACGATGGGAAGGGTCGCCACATCCGCCTGCTCGCCGAGGATCTTGAGCTGTTCCTGGGCGGCCGGACGGCGGACGTCGAGCGACGCCATCAGCACCTTCTTCCGGTAGCGGTTCTTGAGGCGGAGGGCGATCTTGGCGGTCGAGGTGGTCTTGCCCGAGCCCTGCAGGCCGACCATGAGGATCGGCACCGGCGGCGGCGCATCGAGATCGAGCGTGCTCGCGGTGCCGCCCAGCATCTCCACCAGATTGTCGTGAACGATCTTGACGACCATCTGGCCCGGGGTCACCGAGCGCAGCACCTCCTGGCCGACGGCGCGCTCGCGCACCTTGTCGATGAAGGACTTGACCACGGGCAGGGCGACGTCGGCCTCGAGGAGGGCGACGCGCACCTCCCGGAGAGCCGTGTTGACGTCGGATTCGGTCAGCGCCCCCTTGCCGCGGAGGCGGTCGAATACCGCGCCCAGTTTGTCGCTCAAGCTGTCGAACATGCCTGATCCTTCAAAATCCCGTTTCCGCAAACGAAAATGGCACCAGTGGGCGAAACCTCGCTGACTGGTGGACACCCCCGGACCCGTGCCGCAGGGCGCTTGTTAGATCCCGTTTCCTTGCGGAAGCTGGTGGACACTATAAGGAATGCACGCCTGAGTCAAGAAATGCGGCTTCATCGGCCGCATCACGCCCGGCTACCGGCCACGCAGGCAATCGCCCCCTCCACCAGCGTCCCGATCACGAACCGCTTCACCGCGCGGGCTTCGTCGTCGTCGAGCTGCAACACGTCCTTGCAGACGATCATGGCTTCGGTGCCGATGACGAGGGCGAGCGCCCGGGTCAGGAGCCTGTAGCGTTCGGGATCCATGCGGTCGCGGACGGGTTCGAGCGCCGCCTCGATGAGGGCCGTGCGGCGGTTCTGCCGCAGCGGCATGTCGGGCGCGGCCTCGCTCACGCTCTGCCTCAGGGAATTGGCGAGGAACAGGCGGAGCGACGGCTCGTTGGCCAGGATCATCTCGTGGAAGACGTCGTCCACCCGCTGGATGCGGGCGACGGGGTCTGAAAGCGCGCCGTCCTGCCCTTCGGGGAACAATTCCTCGGGCGTCGGGATCGCGACGTCGAGCGCGGCTTCCAGCAGCAGCGCCTCGATCCCCGGGAAATAGCGGTAGGCGGTGGCGCGGGAGACGAGCGCCTCCGCCGCCACCTCCTCCAGCGTCGGGGTGCGGCCCGCGGCGAGCAGCCGGGCCGCGGCGCGGAGGAGATCCTTGCGCGTGCGCAAGCGCTGGTTGGCGCGGCTTCGGGCGCGGGCGGGCTTGTGGTTCACGGCATCCATCAGGCGGCCGCGGCCCCGGCTTCGGCGGGGGCGAGCTGGCGCAGGATGGCGGCGACGTCGATCCAGACGTTCTCGCGGCGGATCGCACCCGCATCCGTGAATTCGATCACATGGAGAAGGCGGAATTCCAGGGGCCGCCCCCCGCCCTCGATCCCGAACGGGCGGCCCACGGCGCGGCCGCGCCAGACGGAATCGTCCACCAGGAAATTGTCGCCATAGAGCCGGCGGCGGCTTGACACCTCGCCTTCCGCGAGGTCGGCGAACAGGGCCTCATAGAACTGCCGCACGTCCGCGCGGCCATGGACGGGTCCCGCGGGCCAGCCGACCACGTCATGCTCCACGTCGTCGGTGAGCGTCGCGAGCACCCCTTCCACATCGTCGCGGATTTCATATCCGAAATGCTCGTCGAGCTTCCGGTCCATTTCTTCACGGGAGAGCGCCATGGCGAAGATCCTTGTCTTGCGGGCTGCGGATGCTCCCGAGCTTTCATGAGATTCGTGTCTCATGTCAATATTTATTTCTCACATCAGCCAAGTATCCGCGCCGCCTCGGCGGCCCGGGATCGCTCGCGCGGGGTGTAGGGCCGTACGATGCCGCATCTCATGGCGGGGACCCCCCGAGTCGCGGTCGCGCCGGGACCCCGCGGTTTTCCCATGGACTTTGAGGCCCCCGCGCCCATATAACGCGCATATGGAAAACGCGGCGGTACAGGTGAGGGCGGGGATGCGGGAATCCGGCGAGCGCCCCTTCGTGAAGATGCACGGCATCGGCAATGACTTCGTCATTTTCGATGGCCGCCAGGACTCCTTTGCCCCCTCGCCGGAACTCGCCCGCAGGGTGGCGGATCGCCGCTTCGGGATCGGCTGCGATCAGGTCATCACCCTGCTGCCCGCGGACGACGCCGATCTTTTCATGCTGATCCAGAATCCGGACGGGAGCGAATCCGGCGCCTGCGGCAACGCGACCCGCTGCGTCGCGTCCCTCGTCATGGAGGAGGCGGGGCGTTCCGACCTCGTGATCCGGACGCGCGGGGGGCTTCTTGCCTGCACGCGTATCGGGGACGGCCGCATCACCGTGGACATGGGCGCGCCGCGCCTTGAATGGCACGAGATCCCCCTCGCCCGCGAGATGGACACCGCCGACATCGAGTTCGAGATCGCGATGGCCGAAGGCGGTCTCCTGCGCGCGCCGGTCGGCGTCAACATGGGCAATCCCCACGCCGTCTTCTTCGTCGCCGATGCGGATGCCGTGGATGTGGCGGCGATCGGCCCCCGGATCGAGCACGATCCCCTGTTCCCCGAGCGGGTCAATGTGAGTTTCGCCGCCGTCATGGGGCGGGAGCGCATCCGCCTGCGGGTGTGGGAGCGCGGCGCGGGCATTACCCTTGCCTGCGGGTCGGCCGCCTGCGCCACGCTGGTCGCCGCCACCCGGCGCGGGCTGGTGGACAGCGCGGCGACCATCGTCATGGACGGCGGCGAGCTGCAGGTCCAGTGGCGCGAGTCCGACGGCCATGTGCTGATGACGGGCCCGGCGGAAGAGGTGTTCCGCGGCAGTCTAGGTCTGGGTGCGGGGTCATGAGCGCGCCCCAGGTCATCACCTTCGGCTGCCGCCTCAACAGCTATGAATCCGAGGTGATCGGCCGCGAGGCTGCGGCGGCGGGGCTTGATAACGCCATCGTCGTCAATACCTGCGCCGTCACCGCCGAAGCGACCCGCCAGGCGCGGCAGACCATCCGGCGTCTGCGTCGCGAAAATCCCGACGCGCGCATCATCGTCACCGGCTGCGCCGCGCAGGTGGAGCCCGAAAGCTTCGCCGCCATGCCGGAAGTGGACCATGTGCTGGGGAACGGCGAGAAGCTGGAAGCGCGAAGCTACGCCGCCTTCGGCCTCGGCACGGCGGAGCGGGTCGTCGTCAACGACATCATGTCCGTGCGCGAGACGGCCGGGCATCTGATCGAAGGCTTCGGCGACCGCGCCCGCGCCTTCGTTCAGGTCCAGAACGGCTGCAACCACCGCTGCACCTTCTGCATCATCCCCTATGGCCGCGGCAATTCCCGCAGCGTCCCCATGGGCGAGGTGGTGCGCCAGATCCAGGCGCTCGTCGACCGCGGCTACAAGGAAGTGGTGCTATCGGGCGTCGACATCACCTCCTACGGCGCGGACCTGCCGGGCAGCCCCGATCTCGGCGCCCTCTGCCGCAAGATCCTGGCCCATGTGCCGGATCTCCCGCGCCTGCGCCTGTCGTCCCTCGATTCGATCGAGGTGGACGACGGCCTCTTCGACCTCATCGCCCACGAGCCGCGGGTGATGCCG
>CAZDSS010000112.1:0-7901 GCA_964508185.1 uncultured Sphingomonadales bacterium | reverse complement strand
GTAGATTCGGCCCGAGGTGATGTTGTCGCTCTGGCGCGACGCCACCCCCGTGAAGCGTTCGTAATGCCCGAGGTCGAGGTCCGTTTCCGCCCCGTCGTCGGTCACATAGACCTCGCCATGCTGGTAGGGGCTCATGGTACCCGGATCGACGTTGAGATAGGGGTCAAGCTTACGCAGGCGGACCTTGAAGCCCCGCGCCTGGAGGAGTGCCCCGAGCGACGCCGACATCAGGCCCTTGCCGAGCGAGGAGACCACACCACCCGTGATGAATATAAAGCGCGTCATAGGCTGGACTAACGGCCTTTTACTCGAGATTCAGGAACTGGAAGAAACTTCGGGGGAAGCACCATGTCCATCCCCCGAAGGAAAAATCATTCGCTGATCGGCACTTCCGGCAGATCGGGCAATTCCGATCCGGCATCGGGCGCCGCCGGTTGCGGAAGCGCGCGCTCCTGGGCCGCGGGGTTCGACAGGGGCCGCTCCATGATCGAGCGGGCCCGCGAGCCGTCGTCCGCCAGGATCGTCAGCGCAAGGCTTGTGATGAAGAAGCCGGCCGCAAGGATCGCCGTGGCCCGGGTCAGAAGATTGGCCGCACCGCGCGGCGACAGCATGCCCCCCGGCCCCCCGCCGATCCCCAGCGCGCCGCCCTCGGACCGCTGCAACAGCACGGTCACGACGAGGCCGATCGCAAGGATGAGATGTATAACGAGCAAAACGGTTTGCATGAAATATCTCTGTGCTTCACGCCGTCGCGGGGGACGGCCATTGGCGCAGGTTTATACCAATCGGGGCGTCATGGCTAGGGGGTCGCCCAAGAAATCCGGACATGGGCGCGACGCGCCCGCGGGATCCCCCGGAACGCCTTCGATCAGGCGTAAGCAGCGATGATGCCGCCGAAATCTTCGGCCTTGAGGCTCGCGCCGCCGACGAGCGCGCCGTCCACATCGGCGACGCTCATGAGGCTCCGGGCGTTCGCGGGCTTCACCGAGCCGCCATAGAGGATGCGGAAGCCCTGCCCCGCCGCGTCGCCGAACCGGGCGACGAGGCCGGCGCGGATATGGCCATGGACCTCGGCCACTTCCGCTTCCGTCGGCGTGCGGCCGGTGCCGATGGCCCAGACGGGTTCGTAGGCGATGACCACGTTGGCGGGGGTCGCATTGTCCGGCACCGACTGGGCGAGCTGGCGGCCCACCACATCGAGCGTCCTGCCTGCGTCACGCTCCGCCTCCGTCTCGCCGACGCAGATGATGGCGGCAAGGCCCGATTCGATTGCGGCTTCCGCCTTGGCGCGCACGTCGGCGTCCGTTTCCCCGTGATCCGTCCGGCGCTCCGAATGGCCGACGATGACGAAGGCGCAGCCCAGATCCTTCAGCATCTCGGCGCTGATGTCGCCCGTATGGGCGCCGGACTTCCTGTGATGGCAATCCTGGGCGCCGAGAGCGATCGGGCTTCCCTTCACCACCTCGGCGGCGAGCGCGATCAGGGTCGCGGGCGGGCAGACCAGAATGTCGCAGGCGGCCGTCGTCGTCTTCGCCGCCGCGACCATCCGGGCGAGCTCCTCCAGATTGGCGCGAAGGCCGTTCATTTTCCAGTTACCGGCGACGAGCGGGCGACGGGCCATGCTGAATTCTCCCTTGGGCGCGAGGTTGACGTGATGGGCGCAAACACGGGCTCTCTAGCAAAAGGTGCGGGCATTTTCCAGCCCGTCGGACCGCTTCCACCATTGAGCGGCGGCGGCTAATGTCATACAAGGCTACGAACTATCAGGTATTAAGCGGGGATCCTTATATGCTCGGCGCGATCAGAAAGGGCGTTTCGTCCATTTTCGTGATGCTGCTCATGGGGCTGCTGATCGTCAGCTTCGCCATCTGGGGCATCGGCGACGTCTTCCGGATGAGCGGCGGCAACGCCATCGCCGTGGTCGGCGACGTGCAGATCAAGCCGGCCGAGTTCGCCCAGCAGTTCCGCAACGAGATCAACCGCCTGCAGCAGCAGTTCGGCGCCGACATCTCCCCGGCCCAGGCGCGGGAACTGGGGCTCGGCAACCAGGTGCTGCAGCGCATGGTGAACCGCGCCCTGTTCGACGAGGCCGCGCGCAAGCTCGGCATGCGCGCCTCCGACCAGCAGGTGTTCGAGATCATCCACGAGAACCCGGCCTTCAAGAACAGCTTCGGCGAGTTCGACATGGCGCTCTATCAGTCCATCCTGCGTTATGCCGGGATGACCGTGCCGCAGTTCGAGGAAGCGGCGCGGGCGGACGTGACCCGCGAGCAGCTGCTCGCCACCATGGCCGCCGTCGCCCATGTGCCCGAGGACATGAAGCGCCGCCTCTTCGCTTATCAGGGCGAGGAGCGCATGATCGAGGTCGCCCGCTTCCCCCTTTCCGGCGTCAAGCTTGAGAAGGAAGCGAGCGAGGAGGATCTTCGCGCCTATTATGAGGAGAACCGCGAGCGCTACATGGCGCCCGAATACCGGAGCCTTTCCTACGTCACCCTGTCGGCCGACGATTTCGCCGCCAGCGTGACGGTGACGGACGAGGATCTTCAGGCCTATTACGAGGCCAACGCCCAGCTATACGCCCAGCCCGAGCGCCGCGCCATCGAGCAGATCGTGCTCGGCTCCGAGGACGAGGCGAAGGCGGCCCATGACCGCATCGCGGGCGGCGCGGATTTCGCGACGGTCGCGAAAGATGTGGCGGGCGTCGCGGGCGACGACCTGAAGCTCGGCACCCGGTCGCGCGAGGAGCTGGAGCAGGAGCTTGGGGCGGACGCCGCAGAGCAGGTCTTCGCCCTGACCCGGCCCGGCGTCACCCCGCCGGTCCAGAGCGACTTCGGCTGGCACATCTTCAACGTGACCGCCATCGACGCCGGCAGCACCCGGGAATTCGCCAGCGTCCGCGACGAGATCGAGAAGGCGGTGCGGCACGAGAAGGCGCTCGACATCCTTTACGACTATGCGAACCGCATCGAGGATGACCTAGCCGCCGGAACGCCCATCGCCGAAATCGCCGCCAACCTCGAGGTGGAGCTCCGCCGCGTGCCTGCGGTCGACGCCCAGGGCCGCACGCCCGAAGGTGAGCGCGTGGATTTCGGCGGCCATGCGGACATCCTCGCCGAAGCCTTCGCGCGCCAGCCGGGGAGCGAAGTGACCCTCGAGGAAGCGGACCAGGATCACTACTACATGCTGTCGGTGGACGACGTGATCCCCGCCGAGCAGCGCCCCTTCGAGGAGGTGCGGCAGACGGTCCTCGAGAACTGGACCGCCGAGCAGCGCGACCGCGCGGCCCGCGCCGCGGCGGAAGCCGCCCGCGACAAGGCGGCGACCGCCGCGAGCCTCCGGGACGCCGGACTTTCCGACGTACAGGCCGGCCTCAAGGTCGCCCGCATGCCGACGCCCACCACGGCCAACGTGACGCCCGAGATCCGCGCCGCCGCCTTCGAGACCCCGGCGGGCGGCGCAGCGGTCGCCAGGGCGGGCGACGGATACGTGGTCGTCAAGGTCACGGAAGTCACCCCGGGCGACCCCGAGATGGCCGGGCCGCTTTACGTGGAATTCTCCCGCGGCATGAACTTCCAGTACGGCAACGACGCGCTCACCGCCTTCCAGGCCTATCTCGCCCGGGAATACAAGGTGCGGTTCAACGAGCGCCTGCTCAACGAGACCCTGGACCAGATCGCATCGAACCCGCTCTGACCCGAATGCAACGACCCTGCCGCGCCCGGTGACCCCGGCGCGGCATCAGCCCATATGGATCGCGCGATGTCCACCCTGCCCGATTTTGAAAGCTTCCGTGCCCTCTACGACGCAGGAAAGCCGCAGGTCCTTTGGGCGTCCCTCGTCGCCGATCTGGAGACCCCCGTCTCCGCCTATCTCAAGCTCGCGAACGGGCGGCCCAACAGCTTCCTTCTGGAATCCGTCGAAGGCGGCGCGATCCGCGGGCGCTATTCCATCATCGGCATGGAGCCGGACGTGGTCTGGCGCGCGCAAGGCAACGCCGCGGAGATCCGCCGCGGCGACGGCTCATATGAGGCCGACGGCGAAGCGCTGGCGTCGCTCCGCCGCCTGCTGCAGGAATCCCTCATCGACCTCCCCGAGCATCTGCCGCCCATGGCCGCGGGCATCGTGGGCTACATGGGCTACGACACCGTCCGGCTGATGGAGCGGCTGGGCGACGCGCCGCCGGACGTGCTCGGCATGCCGGATGGTCTCTTCATCCGCCCGACGGTGATGGCGATCTTCGATTCCGTGAAGGATGTGATCACCGCCGTGACACCCGTCCGCCCCGCGGCCGGAGTCACCGCCCGCGCCGCCTATGACGCGGCCGTCGCCCGGCTCGACAAGGTGCTCGAGGCCCTCGAGCAGCCGCTGACCCAGGCGGCGAGCGAAGGGGTCGCGCCCGCCGCGCTGCCTGAACCCGTATCCAACATGGAAAAGGCGGAGTTCCTTTCCATGGTGCAGCGGGCCAAGGAACATATCGTCGCCGGGGACATCTTCCAGGTGGTGCTGTCCCAGCGCTTCTCCTTGCCCTTCACGCTGCCGCCCTTCGCGCTCTACCGCTCGCTGCGGCGGCTCAATCCGGCGCCCTTCCTCTATTTCCTCGCGCTCGAGGATGCGGCCATCGTGGGATCGAGCCCCGAGATCCTCGTGCGGCTTCGCGACGGCGTGGTCACCGTCCGCCCCATCGCCGGGACGCGCCCGCGCGGCGCGACGACCGCCGAGGACAAGCGGCTGGAGGAGGAGCTTCTCGCCGATCCCAAGGAGCTCGCCGAACATCTCATGCTCCTCGACCTCGGGCGCAACGACGTGGGCCGCATCGCACGGCCGGGCACCGTCGCCGTCACCGACAAGATGGTGATCGAGCGCTATTCCCACGTCATGCATATCGTGTCCAACGTCCAGGGCGAGATCGCGCCCCGGTATGACGCCATCGACGCCCTCGCGGCGGGCTTCCCGGCGGGCACCGTCTCGGGCGCGCCGAAGATCCGCGCCATGGAGATCATCGACGAGCTCGAACGCCACAAGCGCGGCGTCTATGCGGGGGGTGTGGGCTATTTCTCGGCCAACGGCAGCATGGATACCTGCATCGTGCTGCGCACCGCCATCGTCAAGGACGGCGTCATGCATGTGCAGGCCGGCGCCGGCATCGTCCATGACAGCGATCCCGAGGCGGAGTTCGAGGAAACCCGCGCCAAGGCCCGGGCGCTCATCCGCGCCGCCGAGGAAGCGGTGCGCTTCGCGGGCGCCCGCCAGAACGGCTAGGGTTAACGTTCCCCTTCGCCTTCGGGCGCATGGACGAGGGCGGTGAGCGGCACCAGTTCGAAGCCCCGCGTCTCAAGCTCGCCGAGCCATTCCCGCAGGCTCTGCACCGTCTCCGGATGGGGATGGCCGATGACGATGGCTGCGCCGTTCCTGCGCGCCCGCGCTTCCGCTTCCATCAATTGACGGCGGATCGCCGCCGGATCGCGCTCGTTGTCGAGGAAGATGTCCCGCTCCGCATAGGGCACACCCATGTCCCGGGCGAGCCTTGCGCCGACCGTGCGGCTCGTGGTGCGGCTGTCGAGAAAGAGAAGCCCCCGCGCCTTGAGTTCGGCAAGAACCGGCGTCATCGCCGCCGCATCGGCGGTGAAGCGGCTGCCCATATGGTTGTTGACCCCCACATAGGCGTCGAAGCGGCCCAGATTGGCGGCAAGCCGCCGCAGCCGCTCCCCTTCGGGCAGGCCGAGGCTGAGGGCCGTGGGGCCCGGATCGGCCGTCCTGCCCTCGGGCTCCATGGGAAGATGCAGCAGCAGTTCATGCCCCCGCGCCCGCGCCGCCGCCGTCTGGGCGGGAAGATCGCGGCCATAGGGGAGATAGGACAGAGTGAGCGGCCCGGGCAGCGCCGCAACCGCCTCGCTGTTGCGGCGGTCGACGCCCATGTCGTCGATCACGACCGCGATGCGCGGCCGTCCGTCGGCGATGGGGGCCGCAACCGCATAGCGCCGCCAGGCCGGAAGCTCGGCGGGCGTCACCGCCGGGGGTGCGACCGTCTCCTCCGCCTTGACGGCGGGCTTCACCGGCTCCATCACCGGGATCGGCGTTTCCGCCGCGGGAATACGCGCGATGGGCGCCGTGGCGACGGGCGCGGACGGTGAGATCGCCGGATCTTCCGCGTCGCGGAACACGAGCACGGCGGCCAGCAACACGCCGAGAAGCGCCGCCGCCGCCGACAGCAGCCGGTGCTTCGGATCCTGCTCGCGCATTGTCTCACGGGGCGGCGCCGGCGGCAGGTCGAGGGCAAGCTGGCTGCTGCGCCCTTCTTCGGACCGGCCCTCGCCCGGTTCCGTCGCCGCTGCGGTGACCGCGGGCTCCGCCATCTTGCCGTCCGATTCCAAAGACAAACCCTTGTTCCACTCACACTGGCGCAATATCCGGCCGGCCAAGAACGCCGGAAGGTCACCCGCCTTTAACATGTCCGAGAAATGGTTTAGAAGTCACAAATTCAATTCCGGCAAACAGCGGACGTCGCATGTTTCTCCTGATCGACAATTATGACAGCTTCACCTACAACCTTTACCATTATCTCATGGAATTGGGCGCGAAGGTGGAGGTCTGGCGCAACGACGCGCTGTCGGTCGAAGAAATCCTCCGCCGCGACGTCACGGGCGTGATCCTGTCCCCCGGGCCGGGAACACCGCATGACGCCGGGATCTGCCTTGATCTCGTGCGCGCCTCCGCCGGTCGTCTTCCCATCTTCGGCGTCTGCCTCGGCCATCAGGTGATCGGCGAGGCGTTCGGCGGCCGCGTGGTGCGCGCCCCCGCCCCCATGCACGGCAAGGTGAGCCGTATCCGCCATCACGGCCAAGGCGTCTTCGCGGGCCTTCCGGACGGCTTCCGGGCGACCCGCTACCATTCCCTGATCGTGGCGCGGGAAGGCTTGCCCGACTGCCTGCAGATCACGGCCGAGACCGAGGACGGCCTCATCATGGGACTCGCCCATCGCGAATTCCTGATCGAAGGCGTTCAGTTCCATCCTGAAAGCATCGAATCAGAATTCGGCCACAAGCTTCTGGAAAACTTCATCAAGAACGCGGAACGCGCGCGAGCTGCCCATGTCACGATTTAAGGAACTCATCGCCCGGGTCGCCGAGGGACAACCGCTCACCACGGACGAGGCGCACGAAGCCTTCACCATCATGATGTCGGGGGATGCGACCCCGGCGCAGGTGGGCGGCTTCCTCATGGCGCTCCGCGTGCGCGGCGAGACCGTGGACGAAATCGAAGGCGGCGCGCGGGCGCTGCGCGACAAGCTGGTGGGGGTCAAGGCCCCGCCGGGCGCGATCGACACCTGCGGCACCGGGGGCGACGCCGCCGGGACCTTCAACATCTCGACCGCGGCGGCGATCGTTCTCGCGGCGGGCGGCGTGCCCGTGGCCAAGCACGGCAACCGCGCCGTCTCGTCGAAGTCCGGCTCCGCCGACGTGCTGCAGGAGCTCGGCATCAATATCGACGCCGACCACGCGGTGGTGCAGGCCTGCCTCGACGAGGTGGGGATCGCCTTCCTCATGGCCCCGCGCTTCCACGGCGCCATGCGCCATGTGGCGCCCATGCGGGTGGAGCTCGGCACGCGCACCATCTTCAACATCCTGGGGCCGCTCGCCAATCCGGCGGGCGCAAAAAGGCAGGTGATCGGCGTCTATGCCCGCAAATGGCTCGAGCCCGTGGCCGAGGTGCTCGGCCGCATGGGATCGGAACGGGTCTGGGTGGTCCATGGCAGCGACGGGCTGGACGAGATCACCACGACCGGCCCGACGGACGTGGCCGACTTCGACGGCTCGCGGGTCCGCAGCTTTACCGTCGCGCCCGAGGATGTGGGCCTCAGGCGCGCGACCCTCGACGATCTGCGCGGCGGCGACGCCGCCCAT
>CAZDSS010000111.1:0-7990 GCA_964508185.1 uncultured Sphingomonadales bacterium | reverse complement strand
GATGCGGGCGGAATCCACGCGGCTCATCTGGCCCGCGCCGACGCCCACCGTCGCGCCGTCCTTCACATAGACGATGGCGTTGGACTTCACGTGCTTGGCGACCGTGAAGGCGAAAAGGAGATCCGCAAGCTCCTGATCCGTGGGCTTGCGCTTGGTCACCACCTTGAGATCGGCGGCGGCAATGCGGCCGTTGTCGCGGTCCTGCACCAGATAGCCGCCGGCGACGCTCTTCACGAGACGGCCGGACGCCGCGGGCTCGGCAAGTCCGCCCGTAAGGAGAAGGCGCAGGTTCTTCTTGGCGGCGAAGATTTCCCGCGCTTCGGGAGTCGCATCCGGCGCGATCACCACTTCGGTGAAGATCTTGACGATCTCTTCCGCCGCCTCGGCGTCGATGGTGCCATTGAGGGCGATGATGCCGCCGAAGGCGCTCACCGGGTCGCAGGCCAGCGCCTTGCGGTAGGCATCCGCTAGCGACGCGCCGCGGGCGACGCCGCAGGGATTGGCGTGCTTGATGATGGCGACCGCGGCCCCTTCCGCGGGGTCGAATTCGGACACCAGCTCGAAGGCGGCGTCGGTGTCGTTCAGGTTGTTGTAGCTCAGCTCCTTGCCCTGAAGCTGGACGGCGGTGGCGATGCCCTTGCGTGCCAGCGCCGGATCGCGGCTCACATAGAAAGCCGCCGACTGATGGGGATTTTCGCCATAGCGCAGGCTCTGCTGCCGTTCGCCGGCGAAGACCAGGCGGTCGGGATATTGATCCCCCTGCTCTCGGGCGAACCAGGCGGAGATTGCCGCGTCATAGGACCCGGTGCGGGCGAAGGCGCGGGCTGCAAGCCGGGCGCGGAGCGCGAAGCTCGTGGCGCCGTTGTGCCGTTCTATCTCCTCGCGCACGGCGGCGTAGTCGGACGGCTCCACCACCACCGTCACGAAGCGGTGGTTCTTGGCCGCCGAGCGGATCATGGCCGGGCCGCCGATATCGATGTTCTCGATGCAGGTGGCGGCGTCCGCGCCGCGCGCCACCGTCTCCTCGAAGGGATAGAGATTGACGACCAGAAGGTCGATGCCGCCGATCCCGTGGGCTTCCATGGCCGCGGCATGCTCGGCAAGGTCGCGCACCCCCAGAAGCCCGCCATGGATCTTGGGATGCAGCGTCTTGACCCGGCCGTCGAGCATTTCGGGGAAGCCGGTGTAATCGGCGACCTCGATCACCTTGATCCCGGCGTCGCGCAGCGCCCGGGCGGTGCCGCCGGTGGACAGGATCTCGACCCCCTGATCGGCGAGGAAGCGGCCGAATTCCAGAAGCCCCGTCTTGTCGGATACGGACAACAAAGCGCGCCGGATATGCACCAACTGATCGTTCGTCATGTTCTTCGGTCCTTGATCGAGATCCAGGGGAGCGGCGGCGGAACCTCGGCCGTCGCGGTCATCGCGGTGGGTTACGGCATCCCGCCGCAGCTTTCAAGCATCTATAGGCTTGCGATCCGTCCTAATTGTTCAGAACGAAGGCCCACTGCACCAGGTTTTCGTCCGCCTGCACATTGCCGGTGACGACGATCTGGCGGCAGGGGCGCGGCCGCGCCGGGGTGCCGAGATAGAGGCTGTCATCAAGCGACAGCACTCCGCCGCGCGCGAGGAACTGGACGCTCCGCCCCGACGGCAGGCGCAGGAGACAGGAATTGCCGCCGTCCATAACCCGCACCGTGACGTCGGGGTGAAGGTGGAAGCGGATGTCGTATTTCAGGGGCCGCCGCCGGGTGCGGAGCGCCACGAGGCTGTCCTCGCCGCGCAGACTCCTTCCGTCCGCATCGAGAAACAGGCGGCGGCGATGCTCAAGCCCGAAGCGGTCGCCGTAGCCGTCGTGCCGCATGTCGAGGAGAAGCGCCCCCTCCACCTCCTCGCGGCGGGAGGCGACGATCTTCGGCCCCCGGCCGATGAGGCCGTTGCGCTGGATCTCCGCCGAATTGGTGTCGTTGACGACGAGGGTCGAATGGGTCGCCGTCGCCCGCATGAGGATCGCGAGGCTTTGCGCCGAAAGGCCGGGGAACGACAGGGCGTCGGGGTCGGGCACGGCACGCAGGCTGCCGCAATTGACGACCAGACGCTCTTCCCCAAGGCTCATCTCGAAGCTGAGGGTGCCCGCATGATGCCAGCGGCTTTGCAGCTGAGGCGGCGGCGGGCCCGCGTCCACCACCACCACGATCTCGCCCCGCGCCAGCCGCTGGAAGCCGCTGTGCCGCCCGTTGGCCATGGGCGCCATGCGGGCGAAGGGGCCGTCGAGATCGTCGAGCACCGCCGCAAGCTCGGCGGACGCCCCATTGAACTGGGCAAGGCGGCGGTCGCCCAGGGTCAGCGCCTTGAGCATGGTCGCCATGCGGTCGAGCGCCTTGATCATGAGGGGCGATGCCGGGCGGTCCAGGGCCTTGAGCGCCGATTCCAGGCTCAAGAGATCACGGAAGGCCGTATAGAGCTCCGCCGGCGAGCGGGTGACCATGCCGCCGTCCGCGAGGACGAGGCGGGAAATGGTGGCGTCCAGAGCCGCCAGCGCCCGCCGCTCGCGATTGCTCTCGGGCAGGAACAGCCCTGCGAAGCACAGGCCCACCACCGCGCGCAGGCGGTCGGCCCCGTCCTCGGCCTCGGTCCAGGCGCGGGCGAGATGGCGCGCCTGCCGCGCCATGCTGGTGAGGATCGCGCTGCGCAGCACCTTGTCGTCGCTCGCAAGGATGAGCGGCGCATAGGAAATCCAGGCCATGAGGCGGCGGGCGAGCACCGCGGGCTCCCAGGCGACGGAGGGCCGCCTGTCATGGTGGGCGAGCCAGGCGCGCATATGGGCTTCCATCAGGCGCTTGGCCTGGGCGCGGTCGGCGGTTGCCGCAAGGTCGCGGGCCCAGGCGAAGCCATGGAGCCAGCGCTGCCAGCCGAAACTGATGCTGCGCGCGGCCCAGAGCGCCTCGGGCTTCCAGTGCTCGGATGCGCCGTCGCGCAGCACCTGCCCGCGATGGACGAAGCGGCCGGTGAGGATCGCCGCGCCCGCGGCGGGATCGCCCGGCCAGGGATCCGGCGGCACGGCGACGAGGCGCAGGGGATGGGGCCCGGCAAGGGCGATGGCATCGAAGGCGGGCGCGGTTG
This sequence comes from uncultured Sphingomonadales bacterium, assembly GCA_964508185.1. Lineage (GTDB taxonomy): Bacteria > Pseudomonadota > Alphaproteobacteria > Sphingomonadales > Govanellaceae > CAZDSS01. The sequence continues at coordinate 4,867 of CAZDSS010000111.1, read as the reverse complement.
AAAGCCGGCGTAAAGCCGACCGCCCGCGGATCAGGGAACGGCGGAGCAGACCTTGCGTCCGGCGTTCAAGCTCCGACATCGGATGCTCCCAAACCCATCAGGGCAGATCAGGATGCTGCCCGGCGAAGGGCCTCGATATTGGCGGCGTATTGTTCCGGACCGCCCTTGAAGGTGGCGGTGCCTGCGACCAGCACGTCGGCCCCGGCGGCGACCACCGGGCCGATGGTGTCGGTCGTCACGCCGCCATCCACCTCCAGCATGATGTCGCGGCCGCTCCGGTCGATGCGCTCACGCAGACGGCGGATCTTGTCGAGCTGGGACGGGATGAAGCTCTGGCCGCCGAAGCCGGGATTGACGGTCATGACGAGGATGAGGTCCACGTCGTCCATCACGTAATCCACCGCCTCCACCGGGGTCGAGGGATTGAGCGACACGCCCGCCTTCTTGCCGAGCGACTTGATGAGCTGCAGGCTGCGATGGAGATGGGGCCCCGCCTCCGCATGGATGGTGATGATGTCGGCCCCCGCGTCCGCAAAGGCCGGGATGTAGGGATCCACCGGCGCGATCATCAGATGGACGTCGAAGGGAAGCGCGCTGTGCGGCCGCAGGGCCTTCACCACGGCCGGGCCGATGGTGATGTTGGGGACATAATGTCCGTCCATCACGTCCACATGGATGAAATCGGCGCCGGCCTTCGTTACGGCGCGCAGTTCCTCGCCGAGCTTCGCGAAGTCGGCGGAGAGGATGGACGGGGCGATGCGCAGGGGTCGGGTCATGAGGCTCTGCTTACCAGTTAAGATTCAAGGCCGCAATGGCTCCGTGATCGGATCAAGGTCGGGTGAGACGGGCGATGAAGAAGCCGTCGACCCCGCCCGCCATGAAGGGCAGGGTCTGCACGTCGCCCGCGGCGGTCACCGCGTCCCCGAACGCGGGCGGCAGTTCATCGGGCGCAATGGCCGCCCGGGCGAAATCCTTGCGCCGGGAGAGGAAGTTCTCGATCTGCTCGGCCCCCTCCTCCGCTTCGAGCGAACAGACGCAGTAAAGAAGCGTGCCGCCCGGTTTCACCATCTCCGCCGCGGCGTCCAGAAGCCGCCGCTGCCCCTCGACGAGGGACGCAAGGTCCCGCCTGTTCTTCAGGACGAAGCCGTCGGGATGGCGACGCAGCGTGCCGGTCGCCATGCAGGGGGCGTCCAGCAGAACGTGATCGAAGGGCTGATCGGGGCGGAAGCATGCGGCGTCAGCCGCCACCACCTCGGCCTGAAGCTTGAGACGGGCGAGATTGGCGCGCACGAGCTCGAGCCTTCGTTCGGAAACGTCGAGGGCGGTGACCCTTGCACCCGCCGCCGCAAGCTGCGCCGTCTTGCCGCCGGGAGCGGCGCAGAGATCGGCGACCCGCTGTCCGGCCTCAATGGGCATGAGCCTGGCGGGAAGCGCCGCCGCCGCGTCCTGCACCCACCATTCGCCGCGGTCGTAGCCCGGCAGCTGCTCCACCACCCCCGCCTGGCGCAGGCGGATGCCGCCCGAAGGCGAAGGCTCCGCCGCAATGCCCTGTTCCGTGATTTCGCGGATCAGGCTGTCGCGATCGACGCCGGGCCTGATCGTGAGATCGAGCGGGGGCTCGTCCAGATGGGCGGCGGCGATGTCCTTGGTGACGCGGGAGCCGAAGCGCCGCTCCCAGCTTTCCCAGAGCCAGGGCGGGGTGTTGAGCCGGGGCGCGTCCTCGGCGGCGGCGATTTCCGCCCCTTCCCGGCTGATGCGGCGCATGACGGCGTTCACCAGACCCTTGAGACGCCGCACCTCCGGGGCCTGGTCCTCGGCCACGAGGCGAACGGTGGTATCGACCGCCGCATGCGGCGGCGTGCCGAGGAACAGGAGCTGCGCCGCGCCGAGCCGCAGGGCATGGCGCACCCGGTGCGGCAGCGGCCGCTTCGGATCGGCAAGGAACGGATTGATGATGGAATCGATCTGGCCCAGTCGGCGGAGGGATGTGGTCACCAGAAGCCGCGCGAAGGCCCGGTCGCTGGGCGACAGATCCCCATAGGGGCGAAGCGCCGCCGCGAAGGCTTCGTCCAGATAGCGTCCGCCCTCGCAGACATTGTGCAGGGCGAGGAGTGCCGCAAGACGAGCCCTGAGATCGTCGTTACGCCCGCGCCCCCTCATCCCCAGGGCCCGCCGAAGGAGCCGCGGGGCGCGGCCGTGGGACGCGCCGTCATGCTGCGCGCCATCTCCATCAGACGGGCGATGCGGTCGCCCATGTCGGGATGGGTGGAGAACAGGCTGGCGAAGGACTTGCCGTGAAGCGGATTGACGATGAACAGATGGGCGGTCGCGGGATTATGCTCCGCCTGCGGATTGGGAACCCGCGCCGCGCCCCTCTGCAGCTTGGCGAGCGCCGCGGCCAGCGCCGCGGGATTGCCGCAGATTTCGGCGCCGATGCGGTCTGCCTCATATTCCCGGGTGCGGCTGATGGCCATCTGGATCAGCATGGCGGCGATGGGCGCGAGAACCATCACCAGGATGACGCCGATGACACCCAGCGGATTGTTGCGGTTGTCGCTGCCGCCGCCGAAGAAGAAGGCGAAATTGGCGAGCATGCCGATGGCGCCCGCAATGGTCGCGCTGATGGTCATGATGAGGGTGTCGCGGCTCTTCACATGGGCGAGCTCATGGGCCATGACGCCCGCGACCTCGTCACGGTTCAGGATCTGCAGAAGGCCCGTGGTCGCGGCGACCGCGGCGTTTTCCGGATTGCGGCCGGTGGCGAAGGCGTTGGGCAGCCCGCCGCGCCGGGCGAGACCCTGGACGATGCCGTAGAGCTCCGGCGCGGTGCGCGCATCCACTTCGCGCGCGCCATACATGCGGAGCACCAGCTTGTCGGAATTCCAGTAGGCGAAAAGGTTCGTGGCAAGGGCGAAGACGAGCGCGATCGCCATGCCTCCGGTGCCGCCGATCATGTAGCCGATGGCAAGGAAGAACGCCGTGAGACCAGCAAGAAGAATGCCCGTGCGAACCAAACCCATGAAAACCCCATTAACCTGAAAACGCGGATTTCCCGTGAACGACGCCTGACGAATTCCGCGGCCCCTGTTCAGGAGCGAGATTAGCTCTTATTTAGAAACTGCAGCATGAAACGCAAGATGGACCAAAAGATGACCGAGCGCGACTCCCCGACCGAACAGCAGAAGAGCCCCGGCCGCACGCCCGACGGGGCGCGGCAGGCGCCGGATCCCCGTTCGACCCCCGCCCGCGACAATCCGCCGAGCAGCATCGACGACGACAATGCCAAGCGCGACCGGGCCGGCCAGCCCATCGAGCCCGCGGAAAATCCGGCCAAGGAAATCGGCGGCCCCCGCGGGCCGGAGCCCACCCGCTACGGCGACTGGGAAGTGAAGGGCATCGTTTCCGACTTCTAGTCACCTTGAGCTGCCCCGGCACGTCTGTTACCGCTTCTTCCGAGGCTTCGTTCGGGACGAGGGAATGATGAAGACGCTCCTCCTCATGCGCCACGCCAAGTCGGACTGGTCCAATGCGGACCTCGGCGACCGGGAGCGTCCCCTCAATGCCCGCGGCGTCAAGGCGGCGGCGGCCATGGCGCGCCATATCCGCGCGAACGATCTTCGCCCCGACCTCATCCTCTGCAGCCCGGCGCTCCGCGCGGAGCAGACCCTGGCCGCGCTCTTCGCCGAACTCGGGAGCGAGCCCGAGGTGCTGCATGAGGAAAAGCTCTATCTCGCCGGCCCCGCGACGCTGCTGTCCCTCCTCCGCGCCCATGGGGGCTCCGCGAAGCGGGTGATGGTGATCGGCCACAATCCCGGGCTTCAGAATTTCGCCCTCGACCTCGTGGGCAAGGGGAAGGAGGAGGATTGGGGCGAGCTCGGCATCAAGTTCCCGACTGCAGCCCTTGCGGTCATCACCTTCGACATCGATTCGTGGGCGGAGGCCGCCCCGCGCCGCGGCAGTCTTGCGTCTTTCGTGCGGCCGCGCCAGCTCGTCTGAAGTCAGGCCGAAAGGAAGCGCCCGCCGAAGAACAGGAGCGGCGCGCCCGCATGGGTCTCGAACCGCTCGATGCGCGAGATCAGGACGTTGTGGTCCCCGGCCGGCACCACCTGTTCCACCACGCATTCAAAGGTGGCGATGCCGCCGCGGATGAGCGGAACCCCGTGATGATTGTGCTCGATGGTCGCCGGCTGGGGCAGCAGGGCGAACTGGTCGGTGCCCGAGCGGCCAAAATGGCGGGCCAGCGCCTCCTGCTCGTCGGACAGGATGGTGATTGCGAACGGGAAGCCCGCCACGAACGCATCGATGCTTTGCGAGGTGAGAGCCAGGCTCCACAGCAGGAGCGGCGGCTCCAGCGACACGGATGAGAAGGAATTGGCGGTGATGCCGATATCCTGCCCCTCCGCCGTGCGCGCGGTGATGATGGTCACCCCCGTCGCGAACTGACCGAAGGCAGATCGCAGGGCCCGCTTGTCAGCCTCACTCATGGGCCGGTTCCCGCCGCCCGTCGCTTCATGTCCTGTCACCGGCTCCATGCCGCCTTCGTCCCTGTGCTTCATCTTGCCAGATCGCCGGCCGAGGCCGCATAGTGAGGCCGGAGCCGACGGCCTTCTATGCATCAATAATGCGTCCCGGTCCATAGGGGCGCAGCGGCCGGCGGGCGAATGACCAAGGGAACGCGGTGCGGGAAAAGGAACTCAGACTGGCGGTGGTATGCTTCGGGGGCGTGTCCCTGGCCGTCTACATGCATGGCGTCACCAAGGAGGTATGGAAGCTGGCGCGGGCCAGCAGGGCCTTCCATGCGGGGGAGAACTGCGCCGATGGCAGCGAGGAGATCTATTGCCGCCTGCTGCGTCGGATCGAGGAGGCC
>CAZDSS010000110.1:0-8183 GCA_964508185.1 uncultured Sphingomonadales bacterium | reverse complement strand
GGTCGTGGGCTACCCCCATGCCGTCATGGGCCAGGGCATCTACGCCTATGTGACCCTTATGGATGGGGAGACGGAATCGCCCGAGCTCCGGCAGGAGCTCGTCCAGTGGGTGCGGCAGGAAATCGGCCCCTTCGCCGCGCCCGATCTGCTGCAGTTCGCCGTCAGCCTGCCCAAGACCCGTTCGGGCAAGATCATGCGCCGCATCCTGCGCAAGATCGCCGAGAACGAGCATGAAAGCCTCGGCGACATTTCCACGCTCGCCGATCCCTCGGTGGTCCAGACCCTGGTGGAAAACCGGCTGAACCGCTAACCCCCGACAGAATTCACGAAAGGGGAGCCCCGGGCGTCTGACCGGGGCTCCCTTTTTGTTGTCCGCGTGAGGGAGCGGGGATAGGCATATATCCATGGACCTATGTCCATCGGCATGGCTATCCTGAATCGGACATTCGCGCGCATTGGACAAGGAATCGGGATGAGTTACCAGGCAAGGCTCATCGAGGCCGCTTTCGTGCCGCCGACGCCGTCGGCTTCCGAAGCGGGAATTCCCTTGCGGGAAATGATGGGCCGCCTGTGGGATAACCCCCTTCGCGCCCTGCCCGCGAGCGCTTTCCGGGAGCCGGTCGTCCGCATCCGCCTGCCCGGCCGCAGCCTGCATTACGTCTCGGCGCCCGCCATGGTCGAGGAGGTGGTCGAGGACCGGGACGGCTTCTATGCGCCAAGCCGTCTGCGCGCCGCCCTGCTGTCGCCCCTTGCGGGCACTGACGGCGCGTTCGCGGAACAGCGCCTCGCCCCCTTGTTCGCGCCTGCGTCCCTCGTCCGTCACAGCGCCCGCCTTGCGGAATATCTGGAACAAGGGGTGCGCGATTTCGGGCGGCGGGAGCTGACGGTGGATTTCGCATCGCTCGCCCGCAGGATCGTCTTCACCTTGCTTCTCGACCTCATGGGCGGCCCCGATCTTGCGGCGCGGCGGGACGAGATCGCGGCCCTGTTCCTGCCGCTCATGCAGGTTTTCGATCGGGCAAGCCGCCTCGACCTTCTGCCCCTGCCGCGCTTCCTGGCCCCCCGCGGCGCCGCCCGGCGGCAGGCGCGGGCCCTTGTCGCGGTCCTCGAATCGCTCACGGCAGCCCGCACCGGAGCGGTGGAGCGGGACGGGCTCATGGCCGGATTTCTCGACGAGCTGCCGCCCAGCGATGCTGCGCGGAACCTCGCCCTCGTCCTTGCGATCGTGTGTGACGCGGCGGCGAGCGCCCTTGTCTGGACCACCTATCTCCTCTCCCTCTTTCCCGCCGTGGCCGAGCGCGTGGGGGAGGAATTGCGCTGGATCGACCTTCGCGACCCGAGGCTCGTTGCGCGAACGGGCGGTCTTGCGGCAAGCCGCGTCTTCGCCGAAAGCCTGAGGCTCTATCCCCCCGTGCCGCTCCTCGTATTCGACAGCCTGGTGGACCACAGCCTCGGCGGGCACGAGATCGACCGCCGCGACAAGGTGGTGGTGAGCCCCTGGATCCTGCATCGCCACCGCAGGCTGTGGCGCATGCCCGACCTGTTCGATCCCCGGCGCTTCGAGGGCCTGGGGGCGGAGCCCGTCCATCCCCATGCCTGGCTTCCCTTCGGCGACGGGCCCGCGGCCTACATGGCGGGCCATGCGGCGGAGCTTTTCACGCGGCTGACCTTGCGCGCCCTCCTGCGCCGCTTCCGCATCGCGCCGGATGACACCCATGGCGTGATGCCCGAGATCCGCGGCAGCCTGCGCCCCCGCGGCGGCCTGATGCTGCGCTTCATCCCGCGCGGCTGACCGTTGCCAAAGACCGAAAGAACCAGCAAATTTCGGTCACCACATCACTCCAGCAAAGGCTACCCGCCATGTCATACCCGCTCTATCAGGTGGACGCATTCGCAGATGCGGTCTTCACCGGCAATCCGGCGGCGGTCATGCCGCTCGACTCCTGGCTGTCCGATGATCTGCTGCAGGCGATCGCGGCCGAGAACAATCTGTCGGAGACGGCTTTCTTCGTGCCGGCCAGGAACGGCGAGGCCGATTTCGATCTCCGCTGGTTCACGCCGGCCGTGGAAATCGATCTTTGCGGGCATGCCACCCTCGCCTCGGCCCATGTCCTGTTCGAGGATCTGGGCTTCAGGGGCGACCGCATCCGCTTCTCGAGCCGCAGCGGCATCCTGACCGTCGTCCGCCGGGGCGAGGAGCTGGTGATGGATTTTCCCGCCCGCAAGCCGGCGGATCATCCCTATCTCGATCCCGTGGCGGAGGCCCTGGGCGGGCGGCCTGCGGCCTTCGCCAAGGGTGTGCGCGATCTCGTGGCGATCTTCGACCGTGCGGATGACGTCGCCGCGCTCGAGCCCGACTTCCGCGCCCTGTCCCGCTTCGACCATTTCGCGGTGATCGCGACGGCGCCGGGCGACGGCAACGGGCTCGACTTCGTCTGCCGCTTCTTCGCCCCGCGCGCCGGAGTGGACGAGGATCCCGTGACCGGCTCGGCCTTCACCACCCTCATTCCCTACTGGGCGACGCGCCTCGGCAGGAACGACCTCAAGGCGCGGCAGATCTCGCGCCGCGGCGGCAACGTCTCGGGGCGGTTCCTCGGCGACCGGGTGGAGATCGGCGGCCAGGCCCGCACCTATCTCAAGGGTGAGATCACCTTCTGATCAGAGGGAGACTTTCTGATCACAGGGACACGGGCCAGCTTTCGCGGCGATAGGCGCTGTCCCAGAACATCCATTCATAGATGCTGGCGCGGCGGAAGGCGCGGCGCATGGCCTGGCGATCGGCCTGCGACGTGACTTCCGCCGCCTTGTTCACCTCCCGGATCACGTCGCGGACCGCCTTTTCGAAGGACGGATCGGCGTAGGTATCGATCCAGGCCTGATAGGGATTGTTCGCGGCCGCCGTCTTCTTGATCTCGGTGCCGACGAAGGCATAGATCCAGAAGCAGGGCAGGACCCCGGCGACGAGCTCGCCATAGCTGCCGGTCGCCGCGATCCCCAGAAGATAGCTCGTATAGGCCTGGCAGGTGGGGCTCCTTTCCGCCGCGGCGAGATCGGCGGCGCTGACGCCGAACTGGTCGAGGAAGCCCGCATGGAGGGCTTGTTCCACGGTGACCGCCCCCGCAGCGCCCTGGGAGAAGCAGAGCATCCCCTCCCCGTCCGGCGCCTTGGCCGCGGCCATGGACAGGGCGCGGGAGAAGCTCTGGAGATAGAGGGAATCCTGGATCACATAGAACTGGAAGCGCTCCCGCGCGAGGGTCCCCGCCGCGAGCTCCCGGTTGAAGGGAAGGTCCAGGATCTTGTGCAGCAGACCGCCGATATCGGCCCAGATCTCGTCGCTGAAAGCCATGGATGTTCTCCTTGCCGTCAGAACCGCAGACCGAGGGTCGCGCCGTACTGGCGGCCGCGATTGATGGTGAAGCTGTCGAACGGCCCGTCGGGGCCGAGCCCGGCGAGGAACGCCACCTGCCCCTGCCCGAAGGCGGAGATGGCCCAGCGCTCGTCAGTCAGGTTCTTGCCCCAGAGGGCGATGGACCAGCCCGGCGTCTCATAGGCGATGCGGGCGTCCAGCGTATCGCGGCCCGGGGAATGGAGGACGTTGTCGATCTCGTAATAGATTTTCCCGAGATGCCGCCAGTCGGCGCGCAGCACGACCCGGGCCCTGTCATCGACCGGCCATTCGTACTGCGCCCCCAGATTGAAGGAATTGCGCGGATTGTTCGGCGTGTTGCGCCCCGCATAATCGACGAAAATCGCCGGGTTCACCGGATCGGGCGCCGTCAGCTCCTCGATCTCGGAATCGGTGAGGGCGAAGCTCATGTCCAGCGTGAGATTGTCGATGGGCCGCGCGACGGCGGCGAATTCCAGCCCCCAGATATCCGCCCGGTCGGCGTTGAAGGCCAGGGAATTGGCCCCGATGAAGGCAAAATACTGGAGATTGTCGTATTTGGTGTGAAAGGCCGCGAGATTGGCCACAAGCCTCCCGCCGAACCAGCTGGTCTTGGCGCCAAGCTCGTAGGACCGGGTCTTTTCCGGGCGGAACACCGCCTCGTGAATGTCGCCGGGCCCGGGCGGCGCGTTGAAGCCGCCGGTCTTGAAGCCTTCCGAATAGGTCGCATAGAGCATGTGATCGTCCGTCACCTGCCACGCGAGCGAAAGCTTGGGCTGGACGCGGTCGAACACCTCTTCCCGCCGCTCGACGAGGGCGCCGCTGTCATTGCCCGTGGTCGTCACCGCCCGGTCGTCGCGGTCGTAGCGGAGCGCCGCCGTGAGCTCGAGCGTCGGCGTGATGTCGTAGCTCGCCTGCCCGAACGCCGCCCACTGGGTGGAGCGAGTGCGGAAGCGCGGCGCCTCCGCCCCGAAGAGGAGGGGGCCGAAATCGTCGATGCGCACGTTCTTCATGTCCTGGACGAAGGCGCCAAGGATGAAGCGGAAGCGCCGGTCGTCGTCGGACGTGTAGCGGATCTCCTGGGTCAGGACCTCGATATCCTTGGGCTGGCGCAGGGGCTGCACGCCCTCGGGGAAAAGCGGCAGCCCGTCGAGGGTCACGGGGCCGTTCCTGAAATCGAATTCCTCGACGAAATCCTTGTGATAGTCGTCATAGGCGCTGATGGAGGTGAGCGTGCCGCCGCCGATCCCCCAGTCGAGCTTCAGGGACAGGTTCTTCCATTCGCGGTCGGCCGCGCCTTCGAAATCGCCGATGGGATCGGTGAGCGCCGCGCCCGAAAGCCGCCCGTGATGGAGTCCCGTCACGTTGTTGGACGAGATGTAGGCCGCGCCGCCTTCCTCGTTCATGTAATTGAAGCGAAGGTCGGCGGTGAAATTCTCGCCGAGTAGGCCGAGGAAGCGGGCGCGCAGATTGCGGCTCGTGAAATGATCCACCTTGCGGTCGAGGAAGCGGTTATGGATGAAGCCGTCGGTCTCGTGGAACGCCCCGGCGACGCGGAACAGCAGCTTGTCCGCAATGATCGGGCCGCCGATCCCGCCCTCGAGCTCGACGGTGTCGCCGTTGCCGTAGCCGATTTCCGCATTGCCCTCCCACTCGGCGCTCGGGGCGCGGGTCGTCACATTGATGACGCCGCCGATGGCGTTCTTGCCGTAGAGCGCGCCCTGGGGGCCCTTCAGGATCTCCACCCGCTCCATGTCGAAGAAGCGGCCGGTGAAGAATTCGGTGTCCGCCAGGGACACGCCGTCGATCACATAGGCGATGGACGGGGCCTGCAGACGGTCTGTGGTAATGCCGCGGACGGTGACGATATTGGTGCCCGGATCCTGGTCGTTGACCATGTGGACGCCGGGGGTGAGCGCCAGCACGTCGTCGATGGTGCGGACTTCCCGGAGCCTCAGATCGTCCCGGAACAGCACGGTCACGCTGTCAGGAATGTCCTGCAGGATCTCCGTGCGGCCGCGGGCGGTGACCAGGATCTCGTCCACGGGCGCTTCCGCCGCCGCGGCGGTCGCGAACAGGGTGATGAGGCTGACGGTCGACAGATACAAGCTTCGCAATGGAGCCCTCCCAAAGATGCACGGGGGTCAGGAACTCCAGGAAGCCGTTGGGCGAAATGGCGAACATATGTTGCGATCCCTCTCCCTTCGCTGGTCCTAACCAGATCAGGTTCTGTGGGTATGATCTCAGTCCCGGCCTAAACCTGGACACCCCAGTGGAACGGCAACAGTGATTGCAAATTAACCGATGCCTGTCAAGGCGCGCAGGCTCAGGGACTCACGGCGGCGCAGGGATCCGCGCGCTCGGGCCCGCCGGTGAACCAGAGATAATCCGCGTCCTCGTCATAATCCTGCGGCGCCGCGCGATCGGCCGCCGCCTCCACGAAGGCGATGGCGACGACCTTTCCGGGGATCCCCATGCGGGCGAGATGATGGGGCACCCCCGCATCCCGCCGCACATGGCCGGCCCCGGCGATGAGGATCGCGCCGTCGCCGCCTGCGGCATCAGCCATGGCCCGCGCCATCACGGCATCCCGCGCGTACTGGATCGCGACGAACCGGGCGAGCTTGTCTTCTGAATCCGCGCCGAAGACTCCGCAATGGGCCTCCGCGATGCTGCGCCCGAGGATCCGTGCCGCCTCGTCCGGCACGCCCTTTTCAAGGCCGAGGCGCTGCCGGTCCGCTTCAGGCAGGGCGGCAAGCCCCGCCCGATGCATGGCCGGCACCATGCTGCGGTCGAGATTGCCGGGGACGAGCGGGAAGCCCGCCCGCACCGCGGCGTCGAAGATGGGCTCATAAAGGACGAAATCGGGCCAGCCGCTTTGCGCCCAGTTGAGAAAGGTGGCAAGGCTTGCGGCGCGCGTGCGCGGCTCCGCCTCAAAGAGCGCGAGGCCCGGCGCCTGATCGGCGGCGATCATCTCCGCCACCAGGGACAGCTTGCGGTTGCGCTCGGCCAGGGCCTTCACCGCCCAGGCCTGAAGCTGGTGATGGCGGGGATTGTCATGAACCTCGCCCAGGAGGACGAAGCGCGCCGCCGCCATGCGGTCGAGAAGCTCGGCGGATGTCACGAACCGGCCCTCGGCGCTCGACCAGATGCGGTCGATCAAGGGATGGTCCGCCGCCCGTTCCCGCGGCGGCGGCGGCGCGCAGGACGCGGCGAGAAGGATGAGGGCCAATGCGGCCGCGATGAGGGCGGCGGGGCTGCGGCGGGTCACGATCCTCGCTTCTTCTCCGCCTCGGGCCGCCGGAGCAGCGCGTAGGACTGATGGATCACCTGAAACTTGGCCGCGGCGGCCGCATCCCCCGGATTGGCGTCGGGATGGAAGCGCTTGGCGAGGCTGCGGTAGCTCGCCTTGATGTCCTCGGCCGTCGCGTCCTCATCGAGGCCGAGATTGCGCAGCGCCCGGCGCTCCTCCCGCGTCCACTGGCTGCTGCTTTCCGTCCGCTCCCATACGGGGGCGCTTGCATACTTGCCGTAGTCCCGGGCCTCCCGCTCGGCTTCGGCGCGAAGCTCCTCGTAGGAAAGGCCGGCGAAATAGTTCCAGGAGCGGTTGTATTCCGCCGCATGTTCCTGGCAGAACCAGTACTTGTCGGGGGAGTTGCGGGCCTTGGGCGCGGGGTGCTCGCCCGGCCGGTCGCAGCCCGCATGGTCGCACATGCGCAGGGCCTGCGGCGTCGTCTCCGTGTTTCCATAGCCGCCCCAGCGCGGGAAGCCCCAACTTTTCGATCGCGCCATGGTCCTCGTCAGCTCTCGTCAGATCACGCAAACTGCGGAAGGCCGGGAATGTCCGGCGCTCCGGACTCTCCATTATGCCAGCCCGGCGCGGGCCGCGCCACCTCGTGCCGCCCCATATCGGGGGCGCGCGTCGCGCGTCAAGGCCGTTCTTCGGGCAAAAAAAAGGCCCCGGCCGAAGCCGGGACCCAGGACGTAGTATGAAATTGCCCCGTCAGGCGGCCTTGGGCGCAGCGGCGCGCACGGACTCGTCCACATAGGGGGCGAACTGTTCGAAATTCTTGATGAACAGGCCCACGAGCTCGCGCGCCTTCTGGTCGTAGGCCGCCGGATCGGCCCAGGTGTCGCGCGGATTGAGGATCTGGTCCGGCACGTCGGGGCAGGACACCGGCACGGCAAAGCCGAAATTGGGATCCGTCCGCATGGGCGCGTTGGCCAGCGAGCCGTCGAGCGCCGCGGAGAGCAGCGCGCGGGTTACCTGGATCGGCATGCGCTTGCCAACGCCGTAGGCGCCGCCGGTCCAGCCGGTGTTCACCAGCCAGCAGTTGACTTCGCTTTTCGCGATCTTGTCGCGCAGCAGATTGCCGTAAACCGAGGGATGGCGCGGCATGAAGGGCGCGCCGAAGCAGGTGGAGAAGGTCGCCTGCGGCTCCTTGCCGAGGCCCTTTTCGGTCCCCGCCACCTTCGCCGTATAGCCCGACAGGAAGTGGTACATGGCCTGCTCGGGCGTGAGCTTGGCGATGGGCGGCAGCACGCCGAAGGCGTCCGCCGTCAGCATGATGATGGACTTGGGCGGATTGCCCATGCCGGATTCCGAGGTGTTCGGAATGAAATCGATGGGATAGGCGCCGCTGGTGTTCTCAGTGAAGCGGGCGTCATCGAGGTCCACCTTGCGGGTCACCGGGTCGATCACCACGTTCTCCAGCACCGTGCCGAAACGGCGGGTCGCCGCGTAGATCTCGGGCTCGGCCTCGGCCGAAAGCCGGATCGTCTTGGCGTAGCAGCCGCC
>CAZDSS010000109.1:4432-8201 GCA_964508185.1 uncultured Sphingomonadales bacterium | reverse complement strand
TGACGAAGCGCCAGCCGATGGTGGTGTCGTAGATTTCGGCATTGCGCGAGAAGGCGCTGTCCGCCTTGCCCATGACGAAGGGGGCGCGGGTCATGCTCTCGACGCCGCCCGCCAGCATCAGGTTCGCTTCCCCGGCCTTGATGGCGCGGGCGGCGATGCCGATCGCATCCATGCCTGAGCCGCAGAGACGGTTGACCGTGGTGCCCGGCACCGTGTCCGGCAGGCCCGCGAGCAGGGTCGCCATGCGCGCCACGTTGCGGTTGTCCTCGCCCGCCTGGTTGGCGCAGCCCAGCACCACGTCCTCGATCTGCTGCACGTCGAGCTTGTCGTTGCGGGAGATCAGCGCCTTGATGGGGATCGCCGCGAGGTCGTCGGTGCGGACCGAGGCGAGGCTGCCGCCGTAGCGGCCGATGGGAGTGCGGGTTGCGTCGCAGATGAAGGCGTCAGCCATGTGGGATTACTCCAACTTGTGTCATGAACGGGCGGTATCTTCCGCGCCCGTCTCCATTACCGGCTTGCGCAAGGACGCGGAGCGGCCCCGGAAGGTGGCGATGATCTCGCCCGCGTCGTTGGTGATGGCGATGTCGTAGACCCCCTGGCGGCCGGTCTTCGCGGTCTCCCGGGCCGTGGCGGTGAGCCGATCGCCCTCACGCGCCGGAGCAAGATATTCGATGCTGCATCCCGCCGCCACCGTCGCTTCGTTGCGCGAATTGCAGGCATAGGCGAAGGCGGTGTCCGCCAGCGAGAACAGCATGCCGCCATGGCAGGTGGCATGGCCATTCAGCATCTCGGCCGTGACGGTCATGGTGAGCACCGCATAGCCCGGGCCCACGTCCTCGATCGAGATGCCGAGATGCTGCGCCGCATTGTCGCGGGCATAGAGGACGTCCGCCACCTGCCGCGCCAGGGCGACGGGATCGGAGGCCGGGGAACTGCGGGAGATGTCATTCATTTACAAAATTCCGGGCATTTACAGAATTCCGGGCATTTACAAAATTCCGGGATGGCGCGGATCAGGGCTTACTTGCCGGTGAAGACCGGCTTGCGCTTCTCGAGGAAGGCGGCGACGCCCTCGCGATAGTCGGCGCTGAAGCCGAGATCGCGCTGCAGGTCCCGCTCGAGATCGAGCTGGGCTTCGAGACTGTTGCCGAGGGACGCATGCATGGCCTGCTTGATGGCCGCATAGCCGCGGGTCGGACCGGCGGCGAGTTTGGCCGCGAGTTCGCGGGCGCGGTCCATCAGGCGGTCGTCGTCCACCGCTTCCCAGATGAGGCCCCATTCCGCGGCGCGCTCCGCCGGAAGCTTTTCGCCGAGGAGCGCGAGCCCCATGGCGCGGGGCAGCCCCAGCGCGCGCGGCAGGACAAAGGTGCCGCCCGAATCCGGCACCAGCCCGATATTGCAGAAGGGCTGGAGGAAGCTTGCCGACCGGGCGGCGATCACGATGTCGCAGGCAAGGGCGATATTGGCCCCGGCGCCGGCGGCAACACCATTGACGGCGCAGATCACCGGCATCTTCAGGCGGCGGAGACGCAGGACCAGCGGATTGTAGTTCTTCTCCACCGATTCGCCGAGATCGACGGGCGCGCCGCCGGGCTTCACCGCGCGGTCGCCGAGATCCTGGCCCGCGCAGAAGCCGCGACCGGCCCCGGTGAGGATGAGCGCGCGGATCGCGCCGTCGGATTCGATACGGTCGAGCGCCGTCCGCACCTCCTCATGCATGCGGGTCGTGAAGCTGTTGAGGCTGTCCGGGCGGTTGAGGGTCAGAATGGCGACGGCGCCTTCGAGATCAAGGCGAATGCAGGTGAAATCCGTTTGCGTCATGGTTCCTCGCACAGTTCCGGCGCGGCGTTTTCCGATGGGGTGATAAGGGTGATATGTTACACGGATGGACACATAAGTCAAAAAATAGTATCACGATAAGCGGAACCGATATCAGCCGCGGGTTCGGGCCGAACCAGATAATATCCCGCCCTGGCGGACATCAAATCTTACCGATAAGAACGGGAGCGTGATTGCCATGACTAATGATTTCTTTGCGCGCCACAAGGCCACCCTGGATCAGGCGATCGAGGCCGCGGCCAAGCGCGGGTACTGGACTCCCTATAATGAAAACGCCAAGGCCTACGGCGAGAATGCCGCCGCGGAAGGAGAGGCCGCGTTCAAGGCGCGGCTCAACAAGAAGTTCGAACTGGATCTGCCGGGCGGCGAGGGCTGGATCGGCGCCGAACGTTCGCCCTGGGGCATCGATCTTGGCATCCAGTATCCCCGCGTGAACCTGGACAAGCTCCTTGCCGCCGTTCAGGCGACGATCCCGCAATGGCGCGCCGCGGGCGTCGAGGGACGGGTGGGCGTCTGCCTCGAGATCCTCGACCGGCTCAACAAGCGCAGTCACGAAATGGCCCAGGCGGTGATGCATACCAGCGGGCAGGGCTACATGATGGCCTTCCAGGCGGGCGGGCCGCACGCCCAGGACCGCGGGCTCGAGGCCGTGACCTACGCCTATATGGAAATGACCCGCACGCCGCAGCGCGCCTACTGGGAAAAGCCCCAGGGCAAGTTCGATCCCCTGCGCATGGACAAGACCTTCCATGTGACGGGACGCGGCGTGGCGCTTGTGATCGGCTGCGGCACCTTCCCCACCTGGAACACCTATCCCGGCCTGTTCGCAAGCCTCGCGACCGGCAATCCGGTGATCGTGAAGCCGCATCCGCGCGCGGTGCTTCCTGCGGCGATCACGGTGGAGATCGCCCGCGAAGTGCTGAATGAAGCGGGGCTTGATCCCAATATCGTGACGCTCGTCGTCGATAGCGTCGAGGCGCCCGTGGCCCAGGACCTCGCCCTCCGGCCCGAGATCAAGATCATCGACTTCACCGGCTCCAGTGCCTTCGGCAACTGGCTGGAGGAGAACGCCCGGCAGGCCCAGGTCTATACGGAAAAGGCCGGGGTCAATTGCATCGTCATCGACAGCACGGATGACTTCCAGGGCATGGTGCGCAATCTCACCATGACCATCTGCCTCTATTCCGGCCAGATGTGCACCACGCCCCAGAACTTCTTCGTGCCCAGGGGCGGCATCAAGGCGGGCGACCAGCATCTTTCCTTCGACGAGGTGGTGCAGGCGATCGCCGACAGCGTCGCCAAGATGACCGCCGATCCCGACAAGGCCATGCATCTTCTGGGCGGCATCCAGTCGCCGGACACCCGGGCCCGCATCGCCGAGGCGGCGAAGCTCGGCGAGGTGGCGCTTGAATCCCGCGAGCTGAAGCCCTCCGCCTTCCCGGATGCGGTCGTGGTCACCCCGCTCATCCTCAAGAGCGATTCGCGCCATCCCGAGCATTGGAACGAAGAGCGCTTCGGCCCCATCTATTTCTTCATCGCGACCGAAAGCACCGACGAAAGCATCGAGATCGCCAGGAACCTGGTGAAGACCAAGGGCGCGATCACCAGCGGCGTCTATTCGACCGATGAATCGGTGCTGAACAAGATGGAAGACGCCATGATCGAGGCGGGGGTCGCCCTGTCCTGCAACCTCACGGGCGGCGTCTTCGTCAACCAGACGGCGGCGTTCAGCGACTATCACGCCACGGGGGCCAATCCGGCGGCCAATGCCTGCCTTGCGGATTCCGCCTTCGTCGCCAACCGCTTCCGCGTGGTCCAGAGCCGCCGCGCGGCGGCGGCCTGACGGGCGTCATGAAAATCGCGGCCGGATCCCCTCGGGGTCCGGCCGCTTCCCTTGCGCACCCGATGGCGCTATAACGGGGTAATTAGT
>CAZDSS010000109.1:1524-4422 GCA_964508185.1 uncultured Sphingomonadales bacterium | reverse complement strand
GGGCCATGGGGCGCGGCATCGCGCAGATCGCGGCGGTTGCGGGATTCGAGGTCCTGCTGGCGGACGCCAATCCGGGCGCCGCGACGGCGGCCAAGGATTTCGTCGCCGACATGCTGCGCCGCGCCGCCGAGAAGGGGCGCATGAGCGCGGCCGATGCGGAGGCGGCGATCGCCCGCATCGCGATCGTCGACGGCGTCAAGGATTTCGGCCGCTGCACCACGGTGGTGGAGGCGATCGTCGAGCGGCTCGACGTCAAGCGCCAGGTCTTCGCCGAGCTTGAGGATGTGGTGGCGGAGGATTGCATTCTTGCCAGCAACACCTCGTCCCTGTCCGTCACCGCCATCGCGGCGGCCACCAAACGGCCGGAACGGGTCGCGGGCTTCCATTTCTTCAATCCCGTGCCCCTGATGAAGGTCGTGGAAGTGGTACGGGCGACCCTGACCGCCGACTGGGTGATGGACCGTCTCGTCGCGCTCGCCAGGGCCATGGGGCACCGGCCGGTGGTGACCCGCGATACGCCCGGCTTCCTCGTCAACCATGCGGGCCGCGCCTTCAATACCGAGGGTCTGCGCATCCTTGGCGAAGGCATCGCCGATTTCCACGACGTGGACGACGTGATGCGCGAGGCCGCGGGCTTCCGCATGGGCCCGTTCGAGCTCATGGACCTCACGGGCATGGACGTGTCCCAGCCGGTGATGGAAAGCATCTATCGCCAGTTCTATGACGAGCCCAAATACCGCCCGAGCCCCATCGCCACCAACCAGCTGGCGGCCGGGATCCTCGGCCGCAAGACGGGCCGCGGCTTCTACACCTACGACAAGGGCGAGCAGAAGCGCCCGGCGCCGCGTCCGGTGCCCGAGGCCCTGCCGCGCGCGGTATGGGCCGGGGCGGCGCGCCCCGAGATCCGCGAACTGGTGGCGAAACTCGCGGCAAGCCGCGGCGTCGCGGTGGAGGAGGGGGCGAGCCCGAGCGCGGATGCCGTCATCGTCCTGAGCCCCGTCGGCAAGGATGCGACCACCGCCGCGGTCGAGGGTGGTTTCGATCCCCGCCGCACGGTCGCCATCGATCCCCTGTTCGGGATCAGTTCCCGCCGCACGCTGATGACCACGCCGGTGACGGCCGCCGCCGTGCGCGATGCGGCCCATGCGCTCTTCGCGGCGGACGGCGTGGCGGTGACGGTGATCCATGACAGCCCCGGCTTCATCGCCCAGCGCGTGGTCGCCATGATCGTCAACATTGCCTGCGACATCGCGCAGCAGCGGATCGCGACGCCTGAAGATATCGAGGCCGCGGTGAAGCTCGGCCTTGGCTATCCCAAGGGCCCGCTCGAATTCGGCGACAGCCTTGGCGCGGCGACCGTCCTTGAAATTCTCGACGCCATGCAT
The DNA here is from genome assembly GCA_964508185.1 of uncultured Sphingomonadales bacterium. GTDB lineage: Bacteria > Pseudomonadota > Alphaproteobacteria > Sphingomonadales > Govanellaceae > CAZDSS01. Next base: position 3,037 of record CAZDSS010000109.1, on the reverse strand, counting down.
GCGTTCTACGGCGATCCGCGCTACCGGCCGAGCCCGTGGCTCAAGCGCCGGGCGCTGCTCGGCGTGCCGCTCACCACGCCGGAAGCGTGAAGTTCGGCACCCACAGGTAGAACGCCGTTCGAGAAACGCCTTCCCGCAAGGCGAGCGGGGATGCTATAGCTAGTCCGGAGCTCAAGGAGAAAACAAAGGGGAAGCCATGCAGCCGGAACTGCAGCACGAGCAATGGTCGTCGCGTCTCACCTTCATCTTCGCGGCGGTAGGATCGGCGGTCGGTCTCGGCAATATCTGGAAATTCCCCTACATGGCGGGGGTGAGCGGCGGCGGCGCCTTCGTCCTCGTCTATTTCTTCTGCGCGGCGCTGGTGGCGCTTCCCATCATGATGGCGGAACTGCTGATCGGCCGTCGCGGCCGCCTCAGCCCGCCGCGCTCCATGGAACGCCTTGCGGCGGACGGCGCCCATTCGCGGCACTGGAAGAAGGTGGGCTGGATCGGGGTGCTGGCCGCCTTCCTGATCCTCAGCTTCTATAGCGTCATCGGCGGCTGGGCCACGGCCTATGTGCCGAAATTCGTCGCCGGCACCTTCCGCGGGGCTGATGCCGCCGCCGTGGGGGCCCAGTTTGACGCCATGCTCGCGGACCCGGTGACGCTCTTCATCTGGCACACCATCTTCATGATCGCCACCGTCTGGTTCGTCGCCCGTGGCATTTCGGGCGGCATCGAAAAGGCGGTGAATTTCATGATGCCGTCCTTGTTCATCCTGCTGGTGGCGCTCGTCATCTATGCGGCGGTCGAAGGGGATTTCGCGAAGGGCGCCTGGTTCCTGTTCCATTTCGACTTCTCCAAGATCACGCCCGCCGTCGTGCTCGCCGCCATGGGGCAGGCCTTCTTCTCGGCCAGCGTCGGCCTCGGCACCATGATGACCTACGGCGCCTATCTGCCGCGCAGCGTCCATATTCCCCGCGCCGCCGGCACCATCGTGGTGGCCGACGCCTTCGTCGCGCTCCTTGCGGGCCTTGCCATTTTCCCCATCGTCTTCGCCAACGGGCTGGATGCGGGGAGCGGCCCCGGCCTCGTCTTCGTCACCCTGCCGCTCGCCTTCGGGGCCATGCCCGGGGGCATGCTGTTCGGCGCGCTGTTCTTCATCCTGATCGTCTTCGCCGCGCTCACGTCGTCGATCTCGCTGCTCGAGCCCGTGACGTCCTATGCGGAGGAACGGGGCGGCATCCCGCGCCGGGTGCTGGCGGTCGTGATCGGGATCGTGATCTGGGCGCTTGGCCTGTTCACGGTGTTCTCGTTCAATCTCTGGGCCGACGTCCATCCGCTCGGCATGATCGAGCGGTTCAGGGAAGCGACCTTCTTCGACCTTATCGATTACGCGACGTCCAACATTTTCCTGCCCCTGGGCGGCTTCTTCATCGCGATCTTCGCGGCCTGGATCCTCGACCGCGCGACGTCGCAGGGGGAACTTGATCTCGACGACCGCTGGTACGGCGTCTGGCGCTTCATCGCGCGC
>CAZDSS010000109.1:0-1514 GCA_964508185.1 uncultured Sphingomonadales bacterium | reverse complement strand
TCATCTACAACCTGTCGTGAAGACCGGTCAGGAAGCGGGGGCGAGCTCCCGCTCCACAAGGCGCACCCAGTAGCGGGCGCCGGTCGTCAGGATCCCGTCGTTGAAGTCGTAGCGCGGATTGTGCAGCATGCAGCCCCCGGTGCCGGGGCCGTTGCCGATGAAGATGTAGCTGCCCGGCTTTTCCTGCAGCATGTAGCCGAAATCCTCGGAGGCGAGGAGGGCGGGGGTGTCGGTATCGACCCGCTCCGCACCCACGACGTCGATCGCCGCCGCCGCGGCCGCGCGGATGCCGTCTTCGGTCGAAACCGTTGCCGGATAATGCTCCCGGAACAGCACTTCGGCCTCGCACCGGTGGGCGCGGGCGACATCCGTCGCGATGCGTCCGATCGCCGCGCGGAGGGCGTTTTGCGTCTCGTCCCGGAAGGAGCGGCAGCAACCGCTGAGCCGCACCATGTCCGGCATCACGTTGTAGCTGTCGCCGCCCGCAACGCGGGTGATGGAGACGAGGGCGGGCTCCGTCGGGTTCATCTCCCGCGCGACGATGGTCTGCAATGCGGTGACAATGGCGGATGCGGCGACGATGGCGTCGCTCCCCAGATGGGGCAGGGCGGCATGGGTGCCGGTGCCGCGCACGTAAACGTCGAAGCTGTCGAAGGCGGCCATGACGGCGCCCACCCGCATGGCGAAATGGCCAGCCGGAAGCCCCGGCAGGTTGTGCATGCCGTGGACCATGTCCATGGGGAACTTCTCGAACAGGCCGTCGTCGATCATCACCTTGGCGCCGCCCGCCGCTTCCTCCGCCGGCTGAAAGATGAAATGGACGATGCCGTCGAAATTGCGCGTCTGCGCGAGATGCCGGGCGGCGGCGAGCAGCATCACCGTATGGCCGTCATGGCCGCAGGCATGCATGACGCCGGGATGGCGGGACGCATGGGCGAAGTCGTTCGCTTCCTGCATGGGCAGCGCGTCCATGTCGGCGCGAAGGCCGATGGAGCGGGCGGAGGATCCCGCTTTCAACCTGCCGACGACGCCGGTCCTGGCGAGGCCGCGATGCACCTCGATCCCCCAGCTTGCGAGCCTTTCCGCCACGAAGTCGGCGGTCATGCGCTCCTCGAAGGCAAGCTCGGGATGACTGTGGATGTGATGCCGCCAGGCCTTCAGCTCGTCGGCGTCCATATGGAGGGGGCTCGTCATGATGCGCTCCGCATTTCCTCGATGGCGCGGCGGGCGAGGGCGTCCGCCCGTTCGTTGCCCTCATGCCCCGCATGGCCCTTGACCCAGATCCAGTTGATCTCGTGGGGCGCCATGGCCTCCACCAGCGCCTGCCAGAGATCGGCGTTCTTCACCGGCTTCCTGTCCGCCGTGCGCCAGCCGTTGCGGCGCCAGCCATGGATCCAGCGGGTGATGCCGTCCATCACGTAGCGGCTGTCGGTATGGAGATTGATCCTGCAGGGGCGGTTGAGGGCGTTGAGGGCCTGGATCACCGCCGTCAGTTCCATGCGGTTGTTGGTGGT
>CAZDSS010000108.1:0-8240 GCA_964508185.1 uncultured Sphingomonadales bacterium | reverse complement strand
CTCGGCCACCATCGAGGGCCGCATCGACATGGGCGAGAAGGTCATCATCAACATCAAGACCTTCGTGGACGGCCATACCCCGCCGGACCGGGTCATCATGGACTGGGGCCCGGCCAAGGTCTACGCCAAGGACTGATCGCGCGACGTCAGTCCCGCCTGATGTTCCCGCAGGCGGGACAATCCGGGTCGCGGCGCAGCCGCACGAGGCGCGTGCGCGCCGACAGGGCGTCGAACAGCAGCAGCTTGCCCGCAAGACCGTCGCCGAGCCCGATGATCTCCTTCATCACCTCGACCGCCTGCCATGTGCCCATGACGCCGGCGACGGCGCCCAATATCCCCGCTTCGGCGCAGTTGGCGATGCCCTGGGGCGGCTCCGGCACGAAGCAGCGATAGCAGGGAAGATCCGCCCCCGCATATGGCTTGAATGTGGCGAGCTGCCCCTCGAACTGGCTGAGGGCCGCGGACACCAGGGGCTTGCGCAAGCGCACGCAGACGTCGTTCACGATGAGGCGGGTCGTGAAATTGTCGCAGCCGTCGGCGACGATGTCGTATTGCGCGATGAGGTCCGCCGCATTGTCGGCGGTAACGCGCAGGCGATGCTCGACGATGGCGACGTCCGGGTTGAGCGCCGCGACGGCATCCTTCGCGCTTTCGGTCTTGGGCCGTCCGATGTCCGCCGTGCGGTGGATCACCTGGCGCTGCAGGTTCGAGAGGCTCACCGCATCGTCGTCCACGACGCCGATGGTCCCGACCCCCGCCGCCGCGAGATAGAGGATCACGGGCGAGCCGAGGCCGCCCGCGCCGATCACCAGCACGCGGGCGCGCATCAGGGCCTGCTGGCCCGGCCCGCCCACCTCGCGAAGGACCACGTGCCGGGCGTAGCGTTCGAGCTGCTCGTCGGTGAATGCCATGGGGGTACGCGGCGGGGCCGCCGGTGGCGCCCCGCCTCCGTCATCAGAGCCCTTCGAAGAGGGCGGTCGTGAGATAGCGTTCGGCGAAGTCGGGCAGCACGGTGACGATGAGCTTGCCTTCCATCTCCGGCCGCTTGGCGATCTCGAGCGCGGCGGCGACGGCGGCGCCCGACGAGATGCCCACCGGAATCCCTTCCTCGCGGGCGATCTGGCGCGCGGTCGCGAAGGCGGTCTCGTTGCCGATGGTCACCACCTCGTCGATGAGCTTGGTGTCCAGAATGGATGGCACGAAGCCCGCGCCGATGCCCTGGATCTTGTGCGGGCCGGGCTGGCCGCCGGAGAGGACCGGGCTGTCCTCGGGCTCTACGGCCACGATGCGCACCGAGGATTTGCGCGACTTCAGGACCTGGCCGACGCCGGTCAACGTCCCGCCGGTGCCGACCCCGGACACCACCACATCGACCCGGCCCGCGGTGTCGTTCCAGATCTCCTCCGCCGTGGTGCGGCGATGGATCTCGGGATTGGCCGGATTGTCGAACTGCTGCGGCATCACCGCGTTGGGATTGGATCTCAGGATCTCGTTGGCGCGGTCGATGGCGCCGCGCATCCCCTTGGCGGCGGGCGTCAGCTCCAGCTCGGCGCCGAGGAGGGCGAGCATCTTGCGCCGCTCGATGGACATGCTTTCCGGCATCACGAGGATCAGCTTGTAGCCCTTGGCGGCGCAGGCGAAGGCGAGGGCGATCCCCGTATTGCCCGAGGTCGGCTCCACGATCAGGGTGTCCGGCTTGATCTTGCCCGCGCGCTCGAGGGCGTCGATCATGGCGACGCCGATCCGGTCCTTGACCGAGCAGATGGGATTGAAGGATTCAAGCTTCACCACCACCTCGGCCTTGAGCCCCGCCGACAGGCGCTTCAGGCGCACGAGGGGGGTGTTGCCGATGGTGTCGATGATGCTGTCGAAGATCCTGCCGTGACCTTTGGTGCCTTCCTGGGTGACGGACATTCGGGTTTTTCCTTGTTGCTGGAGTGGTGACGTTGGCAATCAGATGGTGAAATCCAGGTCGCGCGCGGCCTTGGACTTCACGCCGCATTCATCGGCACGGGTACAGAGATCCTGGATCGTGATTGCGTCGAGTTTTTCCATGATCTCCTTATTCAGGTTGTCTATCAAGGGCTTTACCACCATCCGCCCGAGCTCGGAGGCGGAGCCGTAATCGGTGAGGTCGGCGCCCTTCTCGAGGCTGCTGACCACGCTGATGATCTCGCCCACCGTGATGCGCCGCCGCTCCCGGGCGAGAACATAGCCGCCCCGGGGCCCGCGCACGCCCTTCAGGATGTCGGCGCGCACCAGCTGCTGCATGACCTGCTCGAGATAGCGCTGGGGAATGCCCTGGCGCCGGTTGATCTGCTTGGACTGCACCGGTTCGGCGCGGCCGTTGTAGGCAATGTCCACCACCGCCTCGAGGGCGAACAGCATCTTCTTCGACAGCTTGAACATGGCCTTCGATCCCCCTCAGATGCCGGTGGATCCGAAGCCGCCGGCGCCGCGGCTCGTGTCATCGAGCTCCTCGACGATCCGCCATTGGGCTTGCGTTACCGGCGCGATCACCAGCTGGGCGATGCGCATGCCGCGGGTAATCACGAACGGCTCGGGGCTGTGGTTGATGAGGATCACCTTGATCTCGCCCCGGTAGTCGGCATCGATGGTCCCCGGGGCGTTCAGCACGGTGACCCCGTGCTTGGCGGCAAGGCCCGAGCGCGGCCGCACCTGCGCCTCGTATCCCGCGGGCAGCGCCACCGCGATCCCCGTGGGGACGAGGGCGCGGGCGCCGGGCGCCAGCACCAGTTCCTCCCCCTCGTCAAGGGCCGCCGACAGGTCCATGCCGGCCGATTGCGGCGTCTCGTAGGCGGGAAGGGGCAGGCCGTCGCCGTGGGACAGGCGCTTCAACGCGACGCCGACGCTGTCGGCGTTCCGGGGTGCGAGATCCATCATGCAGTCTTGTTTTCCTCGAAATGTTGGGCGATGCGGCGGGCAAGGCGCTCCGCCACCTCGGCTTTGGGAACGACGGGCCAGTCCTCGACTCCGTCGGCGGTGACGAGCGACACGCGGTTGTCATTGCCGCCCATGACGCCGCCCGAAATGCCGCTCGTCAGGGAGACGTCGTTGGCCACGATCCAGTCGCAGCCCTTGCGCGCCCGCTTGGCGCGGGCGTGTTCCACCACGTTCTCGGTCTCGGCGGCGAAGCCGACCACGAGGGCGGGGCGGTTCTCATTGCGGGCGGAAAGGCTCGCAAGAATGTCAGGATTTTCCACGAGATCGAGCTTCGGCGGCGCGCCGCCGTCCTTCTTGATCTTCTGCGCCGCATCCCGGGCGACGCGCCAGTCGGACACGGCGGCCACACAGACGGCCACGTCAGCGGGCAGCGACGCCTCGCAGGCCGCCAGCATCTCACGCGCGGATTCGACCCGGATGATGTCGACCCCGGCCGGGCAGGGCAGGGCCGTCGGGCCGGAGACCAGCGTGGTGCGCGCGCCGAGCGCCGCGAGCGCCCCGGCGATGGCGTATCCCTGCTTGCCGGACGAGCGGTTGGCGATGTAGCGCACGGGGTCGATGGCCTCGATGGTGGGGCCGGCGGTGACCAGGGCGTGCCGCCCGGCGAGCGGCTTCTTCCCGGGGGCGTAGAAATCCATCACGGCCTGAAGGATCGTCTCCACCTCCGCCATGCGGCCCGCGCCCACCTCGCCGCACGCCAGGGCGCCCGCCCCCGGCTCGATCACCCGCACGCCGTCGGCGCGAAGCTGCGCGAGATTGCGCCGGGTTGCGGGGTGAATCCACATGCGGGTGTTCATGGCCGGCGCGATCATTACCGGCTTGTCAGTGGCAAGCAGAGCCGTGCTCGCGAGATCGTCCGCATGGCCGTTGGCCATCTTGGCCATGAGATCCGCGGTCGCCGGGGCGACGAGGACGAGATCGGCCTCCCGCGACAGGCGGATATGGCCCATCTCGGATTCGTCGGTGAGGGAGAAGAGATCCGTATAGACCTTGTCGCCCGAAAGGCTCGCGACGCTGAGGGGCGTCACGAAGGCTTCGCCGCCTCTGGTCAGGATCGTGCGCACGGCGATGCCGCGCTCAGTGAGCCGCCGGATCAGTTCAAGGCATTTGTAGGCGGCGATGCCACCGCCGATGATTAACAGGACGCGCCGTTCAGACATGTTTTCCCGGATCGTTGTGTGATCGCGATGTTAATGGCAGCCGCTGCCGGATGAAAGAAGATTTGCCACCGCAACCTTGTAGATTGGGCGGCGTCACGAAAGCGCAAGGGCGAGAAGCCCGCCAATGAGGCCGCCGGCAAGGCCGCAGAGAGCGAGGAACACGGGATTGCGCCAGGCAGCGTCGCGGCCGTCGCGCCGCTCCGCCGTCGCCTGCAGGGGCAGGCCGCGGGTGCGGATTTCCTGGATGAGCAGGTCATAATCCTCGATCATCCGCGGCAGGCGTTCGGCGAGCAGGACGGTGCGCTGCAGGACGTCCCGAATCCGCGCCGGCGCGCCGAGATTTTCCCGGATCCAGCGTTCGATCACCGGGCGCGCCGCTTCCCACATGTTGATCCCGGGATCGAGGTGCGATGCGACCCCTTCCACCATCACCATGGTCTTCTGCAGCAGCAGAAGCTGCGGCTGGGTCTGCATGGAGAACTGCTCGGTGGTGCGGAGAAGCTGGGCGAGGAGGGCGCCGAAGGAAATCTCCCGCGTCGGGCGGTCGGCGATGGGCTCGCCGATGGCGCGCAACGCCTGGGCGAAGGCTTCGAGAGACTGGTTCGCGGGCACGTAGCCCGCGCGGAAATGGGCCTCGGCCACCGCCCTGTAGTCGCGATGGAGGAAGCCGTAGAGGATCTCGGCGAAATGGCGGCGGGTCTCTTCGTCCAAACGCCCGACGATCCCGAAATCCACCGCCACCAACCGGCTTCCCGGCATGGCGAAGAGATTGCCCTGATGCAGATCCGCATGGAAGAAGCCGTGGAACAGGGCCTGTTCGAGAAAGCCCTGCACCACATGGCGCGCCATGGCGGAAAGGTCGAGCCCCGCGGCAACGAGCGCCGCGCGGTCGCCGAGGGGCAGGCCGTCGATGCGCTCGAGGGTCAGCACCCTTTGCGCGGTCTGCGGCCAATGGACGGCGGGAATGCCGAAATGGGGATTGTCCTTGAGGTTCTCCCGCAGTTCGGACGCCGCCGCCGCCTCGAACCGCAGGTCCATCTCGAGGGACACCGTGCGGGCGAAGTTTTCGACCACGTCCGTCGGGCGCAGGCGGCGCAGGGACGGCTGCCGCCGCTCGATCTGCCGGGCGAGCCAGCGGAAGCTTTCAAGGTCGCGGGCGAAGGCCTGCTCCACATTGGGGCGCAGGATCTTGACGGCGACGCGCTCGCCCGCCGCGGTCTCGGCGAAATGGACCTGGGCGATGGAGGCGGCGGCGACGGCGTCGGGATCGAAGACCGGGAAGATCTCGGCGATGGGACGGCCGAGCTCCGCCTCGATGATGCGCTTCGCTTCCTCGCCGGGGAAGGGCGGCAGCTTGTCCTGCAGGGCGCCGAGGTCGCGGGCGATGCCTGCGCCCACGAGGTCGGCGCGGGTCGCCAGCGCCTGGCCGAACTTGATGAAGCTCGGGCCCAGCTCCTGGAGGGCGGCGGCGAGACGCTCGCCGGGCCTGCGGCCGTCGTCGCGCTTGCGGCCCAGCTTGGCGATGCCGCGTGCAAGCCGCAGGATGAAGGGCGGACGGCCGATGATCTCGAGGGGAAAGAGCGCGTCATGCCGCGCGAGGGTGAGGCCCACCTTGACAAGCCGGACCGAGTGACGGAGGGCGGAAAACATTCGCTGTACTACAGCCTCAGATGCGCCAGCCGGAATGCAGCGCAACGACGCCGCCGGTCATGAGGCGATGGGACACCCGCTCAAAGCCCGCCGCCGCGATCTCGCCCGCGAAGCTGCGGGCGTCGGGGAAGCGGCGGATGCTTTCCACAAGATAGCGGTAGGAATCGGCGTCGCCCGCGATCATCTGCCCCATGCGCGGGATGACGTTGAAGGAATAGGCGTCATAGATGCGGTCGAGAAGCGGCGCCTCGACGCGCGAGAATTCAAGGCACAGGAACCGTCCGCCCGGTCGCAGCACGCGATAGGCTTCTTCAAGCGCCCGGTCGCGATGGGTGACGTTGCGGATGCCGAAGGCGATCGTATAGGCGTCGAACGACTGGTCCGGAACGGGAAGGCGCTCCGCATCGCCGCAGACCCAGCTGATGCCCTTGCCCGATTCAAGGGCGAGGCCGCGGTTCGAATCGATGGCGCGGTCGCGGCCCACCGACAGCATGCGGTCGTTGATGTCGCAGACGGTGATCTCGATCTCGCCGTCGGGCCAGCGGTCCTTCACCCGGTCGAAGATGCGGAAGGCGATGTCGCCCGTGCCGCCCGCGACGTCGATGAGCCGCATGCCCGGGCGCGGCGCCAGATGGTCGACGAGCGCCGTCTTCCACAGCCGGTGGAGACCGCCGCTCATGACGTCGTTCATGATGTCGTAGCGTTCGGCCACGCTGTTGAAGACCTGGCGCACGAGCCCGGCCTTTTCCGGCGCCCTGACGGTGCGAAAGCCGAAGGACGCGATGTCGGAATCGCTCTCCGGCTTGCCTCTTTGCTCACTCTCGGTATGCTGCATGATCGGCACCATAGCGCAGGCGGGATGGGTTCGCTAGGGGCCAGAAGTTACCGCCCAGCTTCCAAGGTTCACAACGTTCATGCCCGAGCTCCCCGAAGTGGAAACCGTAAGACGCGGCATTGCGCCGGTTCTTCTGGGGCGGCGGCTCGTGCGTGTGCTGCAACGCCGCCCCGATCTCAGGGTTCCCCTGCCCGAGGACATGGCCGGCCGTCTTGCCGGTCGGAAGGTCGTCGCCGTCAACCGCCGGGCCAAGTTCCTGCTGATCGATCTCGACGACGGCGCGACCCTCATCATCCATCTCGGCATGTCGGGGAAGTTCGTGATCCTGAAGGGCGCCGCGGGAGCGCCCGACCGGTTCGCGCCCCATGATCACGTGGTGTTCGACACCGACGGCGGCGACCGGCTGGTGTTCAACGATCCGCGCCGCTTCGGCCTGATGGAGCTTGCGGCGACCGGCGATCTCGACAAGGTGCGCTGGTTCCGCGGCCTCGGGCCCGAGCCCCTGGGCAACGAATTCTCGGCGGCCGTTCTTTCGGAATCGCTCCGCGGCCGCCGCACATCCATCAAGGCCGCGCTTCTCGACCAGAAGGTGGTCGCAGGCCTCGGCAACATCTATGTATCCGAAGCCCTGTTCCGCAGCGGCATCTCGCCGCGCCGCTCGGCCCATACCATCCCCGGCCGCCGCGCCGAGCGGCTGGTGCCCGCAATCCGCGAGGTGCTGGAAGCGGCCATACGGGCGGGCGGCTCGACCTTGCGGGATTACGTGCAGGCGGACGGCGCCCTCGGCTATTTTCAGCATCAGTTCCTGGTCTACGGCCGTGAAGGTCAGGCCTGCGCCGCCGGCTGCGGCGGCACCATCGCCCGGATCGTGCAGGCGGGGCGCTCCACCTTTTTCTGCGGGAACTGCCAAAAGTGAGGATTCGCGCGGCAAGGAAAATCGCTATGTTGGCGCAAAGACTGGTGATATCGCTCCTGATTGCCCTGCTCGCCGCGCCGCTTGCGGCCTGCGCCTCGACCGAAGACGCGTCCGCGTTCCTCGCGGACCTCAACGACGTGCCGCTCGCGCCGGGGCTGGTGGAGGTGGAGGCGGAACGCCTCGTCTTCGACAAGCCGGAAGGCCGCATCGTGCAGGCGGCGGCGACCGGGAAACGGCCCGTGGAGGAGATCGGCGCCTTCTACCGGGAGACGCTTCCCCAGCTCGGCTGGCGGGCCGTGCCCCCGGATCGGGCGGCGGCAGTCCATGCCGGACCGGAGCCCGATGACGGCGCGGCGGTGGAGCGTCTGCTCTTCGCCCGCGACGCGGAACGGCTGGAGATCATTCTCGAGACGGTCTATGAAACGCTGGTCGTACGCTTTTCTCTGGAGCCCCGCCAATAGCCGGCGCGGGCGCCGATGACGATCCCAAGAATCAAGGAAAGGGGAACCTCATGTCCTACGAGAACATCCTGGTGTCGGTCGAGGGACCGGTGCTCATCATCACCCTCAATCGTCCCGAGGCGCTCAATGCGCTGAATGCCAAGCTGATGGACGAGCTGACGGCGGCGCTCGACGACTATGAGGCCAATCCGGATCTCGGCTGCGCCATCATCACCGGCTCGGCCAAGGCGTTCGCCGCCGGCGCGGACATCAAG
>CAZDSS010000107.1:0-8280 GCA_964508185.1 uncultured Sphingomonadales bacterium | reverse complement strand
CTGATCGAGCGGCGGCATCCGGGGCAAGTCAAATCCGGCCGGCAGGTGACCTTCAATGCCGATCTCATCTACGACGTGCTGCGCCGGCACGAGCCGCGCCATGTGCTGCTCCGCGCCACCTGGGCGGACGCCGCGACCGGGCTGGTTGATCTCGGCCGGCTGGCGGGTTTCCTCGAGCGCATCAAGGGCCGCCCGCGCCCCTTCCCGCGCGAAGGTGATGGCCGCGCGCGTCAGGAAGCCCGCCGCCGACACCCCCACCCAGCCGTCGCCGCGGATCACCGCATCGAGGGAGCGGTCGAGCAACTGCTCCGCCTCGTCCAGCCGGTCGCGCTCGTAGTGACATTCGGCGATGAAGATGTCGGCGAGCGCGAGCTGGATATTGTCCGGCCCCATGGTCTCCGCGATGCGGCGGCGGGCGCGGAGATAGGTCGCCTCCGCCGCATCCAGCCGCCCGAGGGCGAGATGGGACAGGCCGATGAAGAAATAGATGTAATTCTCCGCGTAGAAGATCGAAAGCTGGCGGTTGCCGGCGATCGCCTCCTCCCCCACCGCGATGCAGTCCGCATAGCGCGAATGGAAGTTGAGGACGAAGCATTGCAGGTTGCGGAACAGGCTGCGGGCGATGGGGCTCGTCACCTTCTCGTTCGCCAGCTGCTTCTCGAAGGCGTCCAGTTCCTCGAGGCTCGGCGTGCTGTCCTCGTAGAGGCGCAGCACCAGCCCCAGCACCTGCGCGTCGGAATAGAGTCCGGAATGGAAGCTTTCGGGCACGTTGCGGAAATTGTCCGTCTGTTCCGACAGATGGCGGAACCATTCCCGCGCCTCGCCCACCCTCCCGTCCTGGGCGAGACGATAGACATAGCCGATCCCGAGCGACGGGTAGCGCGCAAGCTCGCGCGGGTTGAGCTCCCGCGCGACGGAGAGGACGGCGGATCCCGCGCGCATCATCAGCCACCAGCCGCCGAGGCGGTCGAGCATGGCGGCCAGATATTCGATGCTGCCCACCGCCTGCGCCTGGGCCAGCGCCTCGCGGTAATTGCCCGCGGCGGCGAGCCATTCCGCCGCGCGGCGGTGATACTCCACCTTCGCCGCCGGGTTTTCCCGCCGCAATTTCTCCGCGAGGAATTCGGCGAAGATCTGGTGGTAGCGGTGCCATTCGCCGGTCGCATCCAGCGAATGCAGGAACAGGTTCTGCCGCGCCACTTCCTCGATCATCGCCCAGCCGTCGTCGCGGCCGGTGACCGCGTTCGCAAGATCCCCGTTGAAGCGGGGAAGGATCGAGGTCGCCACCAGAAACTCGCGAATGGGGTCGTCGAGCGATTGATAGACCTCCTCCGCGAGATAGCGCGCGAGATCGACGGCGCGGCCGGTGACCGTCCCGTGGTCGAGCGCGCGGCCCTCGCTGCGCTCGAGCCAGACGCGGGCGAGCTGCAGACCCGCGGGCCAGCCTTCGAACCGCTCGGCGAGATGCCGCATGTCGTAATGGTGCCGGCTTTCGCCCAGGAAGCTTTGCGCCTCGGCCTGGGAGAAGGCGAGGTCGGTCATGGTCATCTCGTTCAGAAGCCCCCGCGCCGTATAGCTTCCGAGCGGCAGGGCGGGCCGCGTGCGGCCGGCGAGGACGATATGGAAATTGTCGGGGCCGTGCCCCACGAGGAAATCGAGCAGGGCGTCGCTGTCCGGCGTCGCGGCGCGGTGATAGTCATCAAGGAACAGGAAGAGCGGCCGCCTGAGCTCCATCAGGCTGCGCACCATGGCGGCCTTCACCCGCAGAAGGTCCCGCGCCACCAGGGGATCGGCGTACAGGCTTTCGAGATTGGGATCCTCGGCGATCCGGCCGATGGCGAAGGCGAGATAGCCCGCCACATGGGAGAATTCGCGGTCATCCTCGTCGAAGGTGATCCAGGCGCAGTCGCGTCCCGCCGCGCGAAGATCCTCTGCCCATTGGGCGAGCAAGGTCGTCTTGCCGTAGCCCGCGGGGCCGTGGACCAGCGTCAGCCGGTAGGGCTGCACCTGACTTTCCGGATCGCGCAGCCATTCGCGCCGCGCAATGCTGCCGCTCACGTTCGGCACCTGCAGCTTGGCGGCGATCAGCCAGTTTTCCCAGGCCTCCGGCTTCCGGCCCTCCATCATCGCTCCCAATCGATGATTTTCCCCCGTGCGTCGAGCCTAGCCCCAGTGAACGGGCAACGGCAATACCCTGCTGCCCGGGCGCGGCAGTCACGACAGGGCAGAAGATCTCAGGGTTCGCCCACAGCCCGCGATTGTGTCCCGCAAACCACGAGGGGAGGAGCGGCTTGAGCCGCTCCTCCCCCGTGAACGCCGCCGGCCCGATGCAACTCGATCCGGAAGCCGATGCAGTGGTTGAATCAGGAAGTTTTTCAATTGCCGGGAAGAAGTGTCGACAATTTCCCGTTGTGTCTTCCGTCGCCGCCGTCACTCGCTCTCCGGCTCCTGCCGGATCACCGGCTTGTAGTCCTCGAGGAAGCGGACGAGCAACCGCACGGGGAAGCCGGTGGCGCCGCGGGGCGTGGTAGGCTTGTCGTCCATGCCGTAGGCGAGCCCGGCGATGTCGAGATGGGCCCAGGGCATGTCGGGGCTCACGAAAAAGCCGATGAAATGGGCGCCGAGCCCCGCCCCCGGATGGACGCCTTCGGCGGCGTTCCTGATGTCGGCGACGCTGGAGCGCATGTCCTCGCCGTAGTTGGGATGAAGCGGCATGCGCCACAGCTCCTCGCCCGTGGCGCGGCCCGCTGTCAGCAGCTGCTCCGCAAGGCCGTCGTGGCGGCTGAAGAGCGCCGCATATTCATCGCCGAGCGCCGCCACCGCCGCGCCGGTGAGCGTCGCCACATCGACCACCGCCGCAGGATCGAACCGCTTTTCCGCATAGGCGACCGCATCGGCGAGGACGAGGCGCCCCTCGGCGTCCGTATTCAGGATCTCGATGGTCTTGCCGTTGAAGGCGCGGACGATGTCGCCGGGGCGGGTCGCGCCGCCCCCGGGCATGTTTTCCGCGAGCGCCGCGATCGCCACCACATTGACCGGCGCGCCCTGGCGGGCGACGCTGAGGGCCGCGCCCACCACCGCCGCGGCCCCCGACATGTCGCTCTTCATGCGCCACATGCCGCTGTTGGGCTTGAGCGAAATGCCGCCGGAATCGAAGGTGATGCCCTTGCCGACGAGGGCGATGGGCTGGGGCGGCGCGCCGCGGCCGCGGTACTGGACGACGAGCAGGCGCGGCGGACGCTTCGATCCCTGCCCCACGGAAAGAATGGCGCCCATGCCCTGCTTCGCAAGCTCGTTCTGATCGAGCACATCGATCCGCACATTGTCGATGCCCTTGAAGGCGGCGCGGGCGCGTTCCACGAATTCTGCGGGGCCGAGGACGTTGGCGGGCTCGTTCACGAGGTCGCGCGCGAAGGCGACGGCTTCGGCGGTCGCCTTCTGACGGCGTTCATAGGCCTCCGCGATGGCCTCGGCCCGCGCGCTGACGATGGTAATGCCCGCTCCCTTCGCCGCGCCCGCGGCGGCGTCGCCCCCGTCCCCGCTCTTGTAGCGGGTGAAGGCATAGCGGCCGAGCTCCGCGCCAAGGGCCGCATCGGCGAGCAACTCCGGCGCGAGATCGTCGAAGCCGTCGAGCAGGATGGCCATGCCGCCCTTGTCGCTGCGGGTCGCCTGCGCCGCGGCACCCCCGATCTCCGCAAGGTCGCGGGGCGTGAGCGGCTTCGCGCCGGTCCCGATCACAAGGATATGGTCATGGTCGCCGATGCCGCGGAGCGACAGCTTCGCGCCCTTCTTGTAGTCGAAGGCCGCGCTCTTGAGCGCGCGGGCGATCGCCGCGCGCACATCGGACGACAGGAAGGCGCCGCGGCGGTCCAGATCCTCGGCCTTCGACAGGGGCAGCACGACGGCGCCCGCGCGCGGCGCTTCGGTCGCAAAGGATACGGCGGCCAAAGCCCCGCTCACCCCGTGGAACATCAGCCCCGCGGCGATCACCGCCGCAGAAAGCACGCGCCGCGTCGTCCGGTCCTTCATCATGCGCAGGTCCTCCCCTTTCGATCCCGGGCGGCCCCCCGCTGCATGGCGGGACCGTCCCTCGTCCTGCCATCAGCATAGCGTGATCCGTCCGCCGTGCAATGCGGCGCGGTCCTGCAACCGGCACACGAATGCGGAAGCATGGCTTCAGGATGCGCTGCGCCGCCCTTCCGGCCGCTGCCACTGCCGGAATTCCTCCTGCGGCAGGAATACGGCCGCGCCGTAGCCCGGGTCCGGAAGCTCGCCGAGATCGCCGCCCACCTGCCGCGCCAGGGCCTGAACCATGCGCATGCCGGTTCCCGACCCCGCTTCCGCGCAGATGGCCCCGACGCCGTCGTCGGCAACCGCAAGCTGCCAGCCTCCCGCCACCTCCCCGAAGGTGACCGCGATGCATCCTGCGCGGTCGTCCGGGAAGGCGTGCTTCAGGGCGTTGGTCACCAGTTCGTTTACGATGATGCCGAGCGGGATCGCGAGATCGAGATGGACCTTCACCGGCGCGGCATCCAGCGTCAGCGTGATGCGCCCGCTGCGATCAAGGAGCGAGCTGCGCAGCATGCCGCAGAGCTGGGCGAGATATTCCGCCATGTCCACCAGGCTGATGAGCTCGACCTTGTCGCTGTCGCGATAGAGCCGCGTATGGATCGCCGCGATGGTCATGATGCGCTGGCGCACCTGTTCCAGATGTTCCTGAACCAGTGCGTCCCCCGATCGCGACGCCTGCAGCTGGACGAGGGCGGCGATCAACTGCAGGCTGTTCTTGGTGCGGTGGTTGAGTTCCTGCAGCAGCAGCTTGCGCCCTTCGAGGATCGCAGCCCGCGCCGCCTCCTCCTGCTTGCGGGCGCTGATGTCGGCGAAATGGACGGCCACCCGCTCGCCGAGCTTGGTGGCCTTGTTGTGGAAATGACTGGCGACGCCGTCGCCGAGGTAATGCTGCTCGAAATCCTGCGCCTCGCCCCTTTCCACCACCTGGACGAAGCGCGTGAAGATTTCATGTTCGTAACAGGCGGGCATGGTTTCCGACAGGGTGCGGCCGATGAGGCTCCCCGGCGCCTTGCGCAGCAGATTGTGCGCCATGGGATTGGCGTAATCCCAACGGAAGTCCACGATCCGTCCGTCATCATCGCGAAGCGCCCTCAGGAGCGCGAAGCCGTCCATGGACATTTCCTGGGCGGTGCGGAACAGCGCTTCGGCCTCCCGCCGCGCCTGTTCGGCGCGTTGTGTCTCAACCTCGAGGCGCTTGCGCCGGTCGATGTCGGCGAGAACGCCGAAGACCTCGCCCGCGCCGCCCGTATCCTCGCCCATGAGCTGGCCGCGGGCGTAGACCCATTTGGCCTCGCCGTCCGGCGGCCGGATGCGGAACTCCATGTCGAAATCGCTGCCCTTCCCGAGCACGTCGAAGAGATGCTGCGCCACCAGATCGCGATGCTCGGGCACAACGAGCGCCAGATAATCGTCGAGCGCCACGCTGCCGAAATCCTCGGGCAGCCCGCAGATGCGGTTGAAGATGGCGTCGCCCTTGAAGACGCCCGACTTCCCCGCATAGGACCAGGTCCCCATGCGCGACGCGCGCAAGGTCGCCGCAAGCCGCCCCTCGCTCCGCCTGAGGCGAAGGGCGGCGACGCGCGACAGCTCCACGAGGGATACGACCGTGAGGCTGACGATGCTGTAAAGGCTGAAGGCGAAGAACCGGGTGCGGGTGTCGAGGAAGGTATGCCCCACATCCGTGAGCCAGGTGAGGCCCGCAAGCAGCAGCCAGGCGAGAAGCGCCGGCCGCCAGCCGCCGATGACGGCGCTCGCCAGAACCGCAAGGAAATAGGTGGCGAAGGGCAGATGATCCGCGATCAGCGGGGTCATGAGCTCGCGCGCGATGACGGCCCCTGCCGCGAGCAGGATCGCGATTCCGTAGGCGACAAGGGGATTGCGCCGCCATGTCGCCAATCTACTCATTGGCCGCATGACGCCGAACCGCATGCTGCCGCGCTCCCCTGGCCGTCGGGTTACCCGTCAATCATCTCCCCAACGGCGCACCGGATCAATCTCAATCGCGCCGCCCCGGCGTCACCGGCGCTGATCCGCCGACTTGTCGCGCGCCGCCTTGAATTCGGCGCTGTCGTTCCATTCGGGCCAGTCGGCGGAATCCGCAAGCCGCCGGCCCACGCCGTAGAGGACGCGAAGCTCCTGCGCCGCGCCGCCGAGATCCCAGTCGGCGCTCCATTCATCGCCGGGCTGGTGGTAGCGTTCGGCGATATATTGCTCGCTCGCCTTCCGCCCGGCTTCCACGCCGCCCTCCACGAGATCGAGGCCGAGGCTCACATAGAGCGACGGCACGCCCTTCTTGGCCAGCGCGAAATGGTCGGAGCGGTAGAAGAACCCGGCCTCGGGGCGGCTTTCGCGCACGATGCGGATCTCTTCCTTCGTCGCCACCTCCTCGAGGATCTTCTCGAGCGCGCTCTTGCCGTAGCCGATCACCTCCATGTCCCGCGCCGGCCCGAACACCGAAAGGGTGTCCATGTTGATGAGCGCGACGGTCTTTTCCAGCGGATAGACGGGATGGGCGGCGTAATGCTCCGCGCCCAGAAGTCCCTGCTCCTCGGCGGTGAGCGCGATGAAGACGATGGAGCGTTTGGGCGGCGGCCCCGCCTTGAAGGCGTGCGCAAGCTCGATCAGGCCTGCGGTCCCTGTCGCATTGTCCACGGCGCCGTTGAAGATCTGGTCGCCCTCGCCCGTGCCGCGGCCGAGATGGTCCCAGTGCGCCGTATAGAGGATGGTCTCGTCCGGCCGCTCGGCGCCGGGGATGCGACCGATGACGTTGCGGGACGTCACCTCCTCCGTCTTCACCCTGAAGCTGCTTGTCAGCGTCATGTCCCGGAGCGGGATGGGTTTGAAGTCGGGCCGCTTGGCCGCTTCCTTGAGCCTGGCGAAGGAAAGCCCCGCCCGCTTCAGGATCTCGGTCGCGCGATCCAGGGTGATCCAGGCCTCGATGGGCAGGAAGGGCTCCTCGCTGCCGGCGATCGTGTATTGCGGCCCGGTGAAGGAGTTCTTGACGGTCGCCCAGCCGTAGCTTGCGGGCTCCGTCTCGTGGATGATGAGGGCGCCGAGGGCGCCGCGCCGCGCAAGCTCCTCATACTTGTAGGTCCAGCGGCCGTAATAGGTCATGGCCTTGCCGTCGAAGCGGCCGCCGGTCTCCACCTCGAAATCGGGGTCATTGATGAGGACGAGGGCGATCTTGCCCGCAAGGTCCATGCCCTTGAAGTCGTCCCAGTCCCGCTCCGGCGCATGGACGCCGTAGCCGACGAAGACGAGGGGCGCGTCCTTCACCTCGACCGCATCGGTCGCGCGCCGGGTCGCCACCGCCACGTCGTCGCCCTGGACGAGGGTCGCCGACGCGCCGTCCGCCTGCAGGGTCATGGTCATGGGGCCGTCGATCTCGATGCGGCGCAGGGTCACGTCCTGGGTCCAGGACTTGTCCCCCGCGCCGGGCTCGAGCCCCGCCTCCTTGAAGCGCGCGATCAGGAATTCGACCGTCCGGTCCTCGCCCGGTGTGGCGGGCGCCCGCCCTTCGAATTCATCGGACGAGAGGATTCGGATATTGTCCGACAGCCGCTCGGTATCGATCACGGGATCCTGGGCGTGAGCCGCGAGGGGGGCGAGAAGCAGGCACAAGAAGGCGGGAATTCGGGCGCGCATGGGATACTGATGCTCCTTTCCTGAGAGACCGGCAGGAGCCCGCCCGAAAGGGGCGGGCCGCGTCATTCTAGGTCGCGCGGCCCGCCTCGGCAATTCTATATATGCAGTCGGATGGGGATCAGGCGATCTGCTCGCGGTAGAGCTGGTAGCGCCGCGGCCGCAGATTGACCCGCTTTCCGGGCTGGATATCGGGGCCCGGCAGCATGTCGGCCTCCAGAACATGCTGGACGCCGCGGGACGACGGGCCCACCTCCACCTCGAGCCGCCGGGTCGCCCCGTGGCGGCGGAAGGAGCGCACGATCCCCGGAATGCTCTGGGCCGCGCCTTCCACGATCTCCACGTCATGGGGCCGCACATAGAGCTCCGCCGGGCCGTCGGACAGGCCGTTGGCGCCGAGATCCAGCGGCCGCTCGTGGAAATGCACCTGGCCGTTCTGGATGGTGACCGGGATATGGCTCGATTCCCCGATGAAGTCGAAAACGAAGGGGGACGCCGGATTGTCGTAGATCTCGTCCGGGGTGCCGATCTGCTCGATCCGGCCCTTGTTCATCACGACGACCCGGT
>CAZDSS010000106.1:0-8293 GCA_964508185.1 uncultured Sphingomonadales bacterium | reverse complement strand
GCGGCAACCGGCATCACCTTCGCCGCATTCTTCCATCTGTTCCCCTGGCTGGCGGGGTGAGCCATGGAAAAGACGCAGTCCTTTCTCCGCTCCCTGATGCTCCTTTGCGCGGCACCGCTCATCTGGTTCGGCCATTTCTCCCTGGTCTATGGGTGGACGGCGCTTCTTTGCGAGCGGGCGGGGCCGTCGGCCCTCATCCCCTGGGGCATTGCCGTTGCAACCCTGATCGCGGCGGCGGCCATTGCCGCATTCGGCCTCTGGGCCTTCGGGCGGATGCGGAACGCCGAAGACCGCCGGTTCGCCCATGGGGTCGCGGCGGCGCTTGGCGTCGTATCGCTGGTGGGCGTGGTCTGGACCGGCCTGCCCGCCGCCTTCGTCGCCGCCTGTTCGTGACGATCCACCAATTTAGCGCATGGACAGGGCCGCCCCCGGCCGTTAGTTTTTCAGGCCATCCGGATCATGGGCCACAAAGGGGAACCAAGAATGAGGGCCACGGATCATGCCCCGGCGCGGGGCGGCATCGGGGGGCTTGAAGCATGAGCGGAATCGGTCTTGCGGCGGCGCTTGCGCTGCTCGTCTACCTTACCATGCGCGGGGTCAACATCCTGATCGCCGGGCCGCTTGCGGCGGCGTTGGTTGCGGCGACGAGCGGCATCGCCTGGCTGCCGCCCCTCGCGGAATCCGGCGCGCCCGATTACGTCACCGCCTACATGAAGGGATTCACCGGCTTCTTCGGCGACTGGTTCTTCATGTTCCTCCTCGGCGCCATCTTCGGCGAGATCATGGGGGCGTCAGGCGCCGCGGCCAGCGTCGCCCAATGGGTGATCCGCAGGATCGGCCCGGGTCACGCCGTCCTTGCGGTGGTGACGGCCGCCGCCGTCCTCACCTATGGCGGCGTCAGCGTGTTCATCGTCGCATTCTCCATCTACGCCCTGGCTGTGCAGCTCTTCCGCGCGGCGGACCTGCCGCGGCGCTTCATCCCGGGCGCGCTCGCCTTCGGGTCGGTGACCTTCACCATGACCTCCGCCGGATCGCCCGAGATCCAGAATCTGATCCCCATGCAGTATCTCGGCACCACGGCCTATGCGGGCTGGGAGGTGAGCATCATTGTCGCGGTCTTCATGGCGGGCGCCGGATATGTCTGGCTGCAGCGCATGGTGCGCCGCGCCGTCGCCCGGGGCGAGCGGTTCGAGGAGCGGGACGACGACCAGATGCCCGATCTTCATGGCCTGCCCCATCCCTTACTGAGCCTCCTCCCCCTCGTGGTGGTCCTCGGGGTCTTTCTGGTCCTGCAATATCCCGAAAGCCTGCCGGGCGTGTTCCGGCCCCTGCTGCCTGCGGAAACCCTGGGCAAATGGGCGCTCGTTGGGGCGCTTGCGGCGGGAACGGTGGTCGCGGGGCTCATCGGCCTCAGGAAGCGGGAGGCCCTGCCCGCAGCCCTCTCGCGCGGCGCGGGCGGCGCGGTGATCGCGATCACCAATACCTGCGCCGTCGTCGGCTTCGGCACGGTCGCCCAGCTCGCCCCCGCCTTCCAGGACGTGCTGGCGGCGGTGCAGGCGCTGCCGGGCGACCCGCTGATCGGCGCCGCCATCGCGGTGACCGTGATCGCGGGGCTCACGGGTTCGGCGTCCGGCGGTCAGACCATCGCGCTGCCGCTGCTCGCCCCTCATTATCTCGGCGTGGGCGCCGATCCGGCGGAGCTCCACCGCGTGGTGGCGATCGCCTCGGGCGCGCTCGATTCCCTGCCGCACAACGGCTATGTGGTGACCACCATCCGGGCGATCTGCGGCGAGACCCACCGCCGCGCCTACGGGGCGGTCGCGGCCTTGACCGTGGTGGTGCCGACCGTCGGCCTCATCCTCGCCCTCGCGCTGTTCGCGATCTTCTGATCCGGAAGGCGCGTACAAGAAAAAAGGCCACGGAACACGACCCGTGGCCTTTTGTCTTACTCGGCGACCGCAACTCTGGCCGCCGTACTCGATTTCGTGCGATGCGGTCGGACCGCGTCGGCGAGCGAGGGTATCGCCCAGCATTGTGGAGGAATTGTGGTCACGCCTTCACAGAACCGTGAGCAGCGGGCGCGCGGCACCCCTGCCAGCCGGAAGCGGCCGGTCGATACGCGGCGCCGCCGCCCTTCCTACTCCGCCGCCTCGCCGCGGATGAAGGCTTCGAGAAGCTCGAAGGCCTGGTCGTCGGTCATCTGCTCGGGCGGATGCTTGCAGAAATAGGCGGCGGCGGGGATTACCGGTCCCCTGAGGCCGCGGTCCCGGGCGATGCGGGCGCAGCGGATCATGTCGATGGCCACGCCCGCCGAATTGGGGCTGTCCTCGACCGAAAGCCTGAGCTCCAGATTCATGGGCACGCCGCCGAACAGCTGGCCTTCCATGCGGATGAAGCAGACCTTGTTGTCCTTCTGCCAGGGCACATAGTCCGACGGGCCGATATGAATGTTCTCGTCCTCGAGCCGCTTGTGGGCGACGGACTGCACCGCCTCGGTCTTGGAGATCTTCTTGGACGCCAGGCGGTCGCGGTTCCACATGTTGAGGAAGTCCGTATTGCCGCCCGTGTTGAGCTGATAGGTGCGGTCAAGCCGCACGCCGCGCTTGGCGAAAAGATCGGTCAGCACCCGATGGACGATGGTCGCCCCCATCTGCGCCTTGATGTCGTCGCCGATGATGGGGATTCCGGCCGCGGCGAAGCGGGCGGCCCAATGGGGGTCGCTTGCGATGAAGACCGGGATGTTGTTGACGAAGGACACCCCGGCCGCCAGCGCGCATTCCGCATAGAACTCCGTCGCCCGGGTGCTGCCCACGGGCAGGTAGTTCATCATGATCTCCGTTTCGGTCTCCACCAGGCGGCGCACCACGTCGTCCTTGCTCGGCTCCGGCAGGTCGGCGGGGACGAAGGTGCGGTCCGGAGGGTAATTGGCCATGTGCTCCGACACGCCGTCGAGGACCGGCCCCATCTCCACGATCGCCCCCGTCGGCGCCACATGGTCGCAGAACACGGCGGTGCAATTGGGCGGGGCGAAGATCGCCTCGGCCACGTCGCGCCCCACCTTGCGCCTGTCCACGTCGAAGGCCGCGACCACCCGGATGTCCTTGGGACGGTAGCCGCCGAGGTCCCAGTGCATGAGCCCGATCGCTTCATTGGCCCCGCCGTTGCAGTAATGGGCGATCCCCTGCACCAGCGAGCTTGCGCAATTCCCCACCCCCACCAGCGCCACCTTGATTTCGCGCGATTTCGCTGTCGTTATGCGATTGATTTCGTTCACAGGCATTCTCCCCTTTTTCGCCAGTGTGCCGGCTCAGCTATAGGCATGGGCCGGGGCATAGCGTTCGATCATGGCGGCGCAGAAATCGGCGAACTGCCGTGGCTCCCGCGGCGGACTGGTATGATGCGGCGCGATCCCGAGATGTTCGGGCGTGAAGCAGAAGGTGATGGTCACGCGGAAATCGGCCAGCGCCTCCATCTGCCGGTCGAACCAGTCGAGGGCTTTGGGCCGGAAGCTGTCCGCCCAGGACAGGCCCGTGCGCACATGTCGCACGCCCAGGCGCTTCATCCAGGCCACCGCGTCGTCGAGCCGCGGATCATCGAAATGGAACCATTGCATCAGACCCATCTCCGCCGCATGTGCCGCATAACGGTCGAGCGCAGGTTTCGGCGTGCCGTCCGCCCGGATGAGCCCCATGTAGAAATGGCGGTAATAGCTCGATCCCTCGGCCTCGCGGTGGCGGGTGGTGGCGCCCCATTCCTGCGGTAGATCATAAAGACTATACCAGAAGATACGCGGCGCGCGACCGATGAGAAGCTTCGCCGTGCGATCGACGCCGAAAACCTGCACTTCCTCGGCGCCGAAGCTTCCGACCCCCACCTCGGTCACCCAGACGGGGCGATCAGGCACGACGGCCTTGATTTCCGCGATCTTGTTGGGCCATTCGTTGATCTGCCACAGGTTCCAGTCGAGCGGAAAGCCGTGCACCGCCACCACGTCCACATGGTCGAGCACGCCCTTGCCCTGCAGGTTCTCGATGAACAGGGGATCGATGGGCGAGATGCCGCCGAGGACGCGCAGGACGCCGGGATTGGCCTTTTTCACGGCCTCGCCCGCGCATTTCACCATTTCGGCATAGAGCGACCAGTCGGGATCCAGCTCCAGATCCCAGTGAGACTTGTTGTTGGGCTCGTTCCAGATCATCGCGGCTTCGATCATGTGCGCCCCCTTGCAGGGTAGACGGCCCCCGCGCCCCAGTCTCCATAGGGCACGGGCCCGCGGCGGCAGAGATAGATGTCCTCCCCCGCCCGATCCTCGATCAAGAAGCCGGCGGCGCGAAGGAGCGCCTCGGTCGCCGCCCGGTTGGGGATCCACCAGTTGGTCCAGTCATGGGCATATTCCCGCTCCACGAAATGCAGCTTCGGGTATTCGGGCGCGTCGAAGATCTGCGTTTCCTCAAAGGGATAGTCCGGGGCAAGCGGCAGGATCCCGTCCGCCCCCCGCTGCAGGGACTGGAACAGCAGGAGATCCCGGGCCGCATGCTCGCGGATGAGGTCAAGGGCGAGCAGGGGATGCCGGAGATGATAGAGGACCCCCATGAACAGCACGAGGTCGAAGCGCTCGCCGAGGGCCCCCACGTCATAGACCGAAAGCTTGCGGAGCTCGATCTCCTGGCCGCAGGCCGCGGCCGCGAGCCGCGCCTGGGCGAGATAGCGATCGTCGGTATCGATCCCCACCACCCGGTCGGCGCCGCGCCGCTTCATTTCGATGGCGTAGAAACCGGCGTTGCAGCCGATGTCCAGCACCGTCCGGCCACCGAGATCGCGCGGAAGCAGAGCCTCCACATGGCGGAACTTCACGGCCGGATAGTCGCCGAGGAAATGGTCGGGGGCGGTCCAGATGCCCTTGAGGTTCATGTTGTGGAACCAGGGAGCGAGGGCCGCGATGCGCGCCACGAGATCGCCGTCCTCGGAATCCGGCAGGGATTTCTTCATGCGGCGGTCTCGTTGATGCTGAGAATGCGCGCACCCCCATTGCCAAGCTCAAGGCGGCTGACCGATGCGGGCGAGATCTCGAACCGCAGGATGTGGTCGAGCGACAGGCCGAGATAATGGGCGATGGCGCCGCGGATCATGTCGGCGTGGCTGACGGCTGCGACCGTCTCCCCCTCATGGCGCGAAGCGATCCCCTGGAGGGTCGCGACGATGCGCGCGACGGCGTCCTTCATGCGCTCGCCCGCGGGCGGGGCGGCCTCGGCCCGGGCGCGGTTCCAGCGGTCCCATTCCGCATTGCCTTCGAGCGCGGCGAAGGCCAGGCCCGTCCAGCGGCCGAAATCGATCTCGTCAAGCCCCGGCTCGATGACGGTTGCAAGGCCGAGGGGGGCTGCAATGCATTCGGCGGTGGCGACGGCGCGGCGGCGCGGGCTCGCATAGACGGCGGCGAGGCGGAAGTGATCGGCCAACGCCGTGGCCAGCCGCTCCGCCTGACGGCGGCCCCGGTCGGTCAGGCCGCCGCCGCCACGCCCCGACAGGGCGTGGCCGAGGTCGGCATGGGCCGCGTGCCGGACGAGCAGAAGCTGAGCAGTCACCGATAACCCCTCGCGAAGATTTGCCTTTAAACGAGCGGATCGCGAACTTGGTTCCGGCTGCCGGGCGGCTGAGACAAGGGGACGCGCGGCCCGCCCGGCCGCAGCGGCAGGCTCGCCCCGCGTTAGGATTTTCCTAACGACCGATTAATAACCTGCCGATCGGGGTTAATCTTTATGGGGAGTGCTGCCATGGACAGGGTGGTGATGTCCTTCAGGCGGGCGGCGGCGCGCCGGCGGGCGGGCAGAACCATCCGCGCCCTCGATCGGGCCCGGCGCAGGCCGCTGCGCCTGCGCATGCCGCGGCTTTCCCCCTTCCCCGTGATGCTGACCCTGTGCCTTCTATATGTCGGCTATCTCAACCTGCCGCAGGACGCCCCGGAAACCGGCGCGCGGGCAGCGGGCGGCGAGATCGTGGACGCCCGCTTCACCCGCTGCGGCGCCGGCCCCCGCATCAACTGCGTGATCGATGGCGATACCTTCTACTACCGGGGGCAGAAGATCCGGCTTTCCGGCATCGATACGCCGGAGACCCACGAGCCCCGCTGCCGCGAGGAGGCGGAGCTCGGCGCCGCCGCCACCCGCCGCTTCCAGGAGCTGCTGAACGCCGGTCCCTTCGTCATCGTCAGGACCGGCCGGGACGAGGATCAATATGCCCGCAAGCTCCGCGACGTCCGCCGCGACGGCCGCTCCCTTGGCGCCGTCCTCGTCAACGAAGGCCTCGCCCGCCCCTGGACCGGCCGCCGCATGCCGTGGTGTGTTTGATTGGGGATTGCAGGCAGCGAGCGGCATCGCCTGCCCGCACAACGCCAATGCGCGCGGCGGACAGCCTCGCGGCATGCAACAAGGAAGGATTGTCTTCGAAATGGTGGGCCTGGCAGGACTCGAACCTGCGACCAGACCGTTATGAGCGGTCAGCTCTAACCAACTGAGCTACAGGCCCTTGGGATGACGGGATAGCAGATCCGGGCGGGTAAATACAGACGCTTGATACCCGCCCCGGTGAATTGCGGTCAGATGAATTCGATATCGACGATTTCGTAATACTTCTCGCCGCCGGGGGTCGCGACCTCGATCTCGTCGCCGATGGAGCGGCCGATCAGGGCCTTGCCGAGGGGCGAGGTATAGGAAATGCGGCCTTCCTTCACGTCGGCCTCATGGGCGCCGACGATCTGGTACTTGATGCGGCGGTCGTCCTCGTCCGCGAGCGTGACGGTCGCGGCGAAGGTCACCTTGTCGCCCGAAAGCTCACGGGCGTCGATCACCTCGGCGCGGGCGAGATAGCCTTCGATCTCCAGAATGCGCGCTTCGATAAAGCCCTGTTTCTCCTTGGCGGCGTGATATTCCGCGTTCTCCGACAGGTCGCCGTGGGCACGCGCCTCCTCGATGGCTCGGATGATGGCGGGCCGCTCCTTGGTCTTCAGCTGCTTCAGTTCGGCCTCCAGCTTCGCGAAACCGTACGAAGTCATGGGAGTCTTGTCGATCATCGCCATGTAATCTCTCCGCCCTTTACTTTCAGGGGCTTAGCACAATGGTCCAAGCAAAAATAAAAACTCAACCCGCGGACCGGAGGGGCCGCGGGCGAGCTTCGGTTCTTAACTTTACCGGGGGATGCGCCCCTATGACAAGCGGGCAATATAAGATTGCAGAGACTCCACTTCAAGGCCGCCGCCCTTCATGGTGGCGATGGCTTCCACCGCCGCGCGGGATCCCGCAACGGTGGTGTAATAGGGGATCTTGTGGACGAGCGCCGTGCGCCGGATCTCGTAGCTGTCCGAGATGGATTGCGCCCCCTCGGTGGTGTTCAGCACCAGCTGCACCTCGCCGTTCTTCATGGCATCCACGATATGCGGCCGGCCCTGCATGACCTTGTTGATGCGCTCCACCTTCAGGCCCTTGTCCTGGAGATACTTGGCGGTGCCGCCGGTGGCGATCACCTTGAAGCCCATCTCGAGGAACTTGCGCGCGGGCTCGACCATCGCTTCCTTGTCGCTGTTCCGGACCGAGATGAAGACCGTGCCCTCGAGCGGCAGCACCGTGCCCGCGCCGAGCTGGCTCTTGGCGAACGACAGCGGGAAGCTGCGGTCGAGGCCGATCACCTCGCCCGTCGAGCGCATCTCGGGGCCGAGGAGCACGTCCACGCCCGAGAAGCGGGCGAAGGGGAAGACCGCCTCCTTGACCGCCACATGCGGCAGGTCGCGACTCTTGAGATTGAAGTCCGCAAGCTTCGCCCCGGCCATGACCTGCGCCGCGATCTTGGCGATGGGGAAGCCGATGGTCTTGGCGACGAAGGGCACCGTGCGGCTTGCCCGCGGGTTCACCTCGATGATGAAGATCTCGTCGTTCCTGACCGCGAACTGGACGTTCATCAGGCCGACGACGCCGAGGGCACGGGCTAAGGCCGTGGTCTGCTCCCGGATCCCCGCGATCACTTCCGGCGACAGGGAATAGGGCGGCAGCGAGCAGGCGGAATCACCCGAATGGATCCCCGCTTCCTCGATATGCTGCATGATCCCGGCGACGAACACCTCTTCCCCGTCGGACAGGGCGTCCACGTCCACCTCGATGGCGCCGCCGAGGTAACTGTCGATCAGCACCGGGCTGTCGCCGGAGACGGTCACCGCTTCGGCCATGTAGCGCTCGAGACTCGGGACGTCATGGACGATCTCCATGGCCCGCCCGCCGAGCACGTAGGAGGGGCGCACGAGCAGCGG
>CAZDSS010000105.1:0-8313 GCA_964508185.1 uncultured Sphingomonadales bacterium | reverse complement strand
TAGATCTGGGTCGCCTTGTAGACCGAGTCATAGGGGCAGATATGGTCGGTCTCCGCCGCCTGGATGTAGACGGGCGTCTTGATGGCGGACAGGTCGATGGGCACCCCCTCGAGGATGAGGGCGCCGGGCTTTGCGAGATTGTTGTGGAGATACATCTCGCGCAGGTAAAACTCGTGGCAGGCCTTGGGAACGCGCGTCGAGTCGCTGTTCCAGTAGAGGAGGTCGAACGGGAACGGATCCCGGCCCAGAAGATAGTTGTTGACGACGAAGGACCAGACGAGGTCGTTGGCGCGAAGCGAGTTGAAGGTCGCGGCCATGGCCGCGGCATCAAGATAGCCCTTCTCGGCCATCATCCGCTCCATCATGCGGAGCTGGTCCTCGTCGATGAAGCAGCGAAGCTCCCCGGCGTCGGCGAAATCCACCTGGGTCACGAGGAAGGTCGCAGATTTCACCCGCTCCGCCTCGCCCCGGGCCGTGAGCCAGGCGAGGGTCGCGGCGAGCAGGGTTCCCCCCACGCAATAGCCGACCACGTTGATGTCGCGGATACTCGTCGCCTGCTCGACGGCGTTCATGGCGGCGATCGGCCCCTGAAGCATGTAATCGTCGAACCGCGTGTCGCGGTATCTTTCGTCGGGATTGACCCAGGAGATCATGAAGACCGTATAGCCCTGGCTCACGAGCCAGCGGACGAAGGAATTCTTCTCCTTGAGGTCGAGGATGTAGAACTTGTTGATCCAGGGCGGGATGATGAGGAGCGGGCGGGCATAGACCGTCTCCGTCACGGGGGCGTACTGGATGAGCTCGATGAGGTCGTTGCGGAAGATCACCTTGCCCGGGGTTGTGGCCACGTTCCGCCCCACTTCGAACGCCTCCATGTCCGTCTGGCGGACGGCGATCATGCCCTTGCCGCGCTCGAGGTCGCGAAGGAGGTTCTCAAGCCCCTTCACCAGGTTCTCGCCCTGGGTCTCGATGGTCGCGCGCAGCACCTCGGGGTTGGTGAGGGCGAAATTGCTCGGGCTCATGGCGTCCACGAACTGGCGGACGAGGAATTCGGCCTTCCGCGCCGCGTCGGCGTCGTCATCGTCCCCGCCGCGCGCCAGCTCCCGCGCCCAGCGGGCGGTCAGGAGATAGGACTGCTTGATGAAGTCGAAAAGCTGGTTTTCCGTCCATTCACGGTCGGCGAAGCGCTTGTCGCCGGGATCGGGTTCGATCACCGGCGCGGCTTCCCCGCCCATCATGCGGACGGCCATGCCCTGCCACAGGCGCATGTAGTCCTGCCACAGGGCGATCTGGCTTTCGACGAGGCGCTCGGGATCGCGCATCATGCGGTTCGTCAGGTCGAGAAAGGCCTTCTGGACCATCACCGGATCGAAATAGCCGGCGGCGGCGCCTTGCGCGTTGTTCTCGAGGAATTCGGTGACGAGCTGCCGGCTTCTTTCGGCGATCTTCAGCCAGTTGTCGAGAAAGGGTTGAAAATCGGGGTTTTCGGCGCGTTCCGGGCCCCGGTCGGGATTTTCATCCCGCGGGCTCGCGTCAGGGGGGGCGTCCGTTGCTGTCATGTGCTTCTGCTGTCCTTGCGGATGATTGACACCCTCGACCAGGTTCGGCCCCCATGCGCCCTTGTTGTGACCGGACGCTGAATCTGATCTTAGACCAGTTTGCGGGATTTGCGTAGCTTGAGAAGCTTGCTATAGAAGGCGCTTGACGACCCGCGCCGGAATGCCGCCGGCGGGGTCCCGTGACCCGAGTTTCAAACCCCGTTTAACCCAGCATCAATGCCAACATCATGATGGTGTGAACATGTCGACGGACTTTTATCGGATCAAGCGCCTGCCGCCTTACGTCTTCGCGGAAGTCAATGCGATGAAGGCCAAGGCCCGAGCCGCCGGCGACGACATCATCGATTTCGGCATGGGCAACCCTGACCTTCCCACCCCGCAGCATATCGTGGACAAGCTGACGGAGACGGTGCAGAACCCGAGGACCCACGGCTATTCCCAGTCCAAGGGCATCCCCGGCCTGCGCCGGGCCATGTGCAAGTATTACGAACGCCGCTTCGGGGTGGAGCTCGACCCCGAGCGGGAGATGATCGTGACCTTGGGTTCCAAGGAAGGGCTCGCCAACCTCGCCCAGGCGATCACCGCGCCGGGCGACGTGGTGCTGGTGCCGAACCCCAGCTACCCGATCCATGCCTACGGCTTCATCATTGCGGGCGCCACCATCCGCCATCTGCCGCTCCATGAAGGGGACTTCATGAACGTGCTCGAGCGGGCGGTGCGCCACAGCGTGCCGAAGCCCCTGGCTCTCGTGCTCAACTACCCGTCGAACCCGACGGCGGAGGTGGTGGATCTCGCCTTCTACGAGAAGGTCGTGGCCTTCTGCCGCGAGCACAAGATCTGGATCCTGTCCGACCTTGCCTACGCGGAGATCTATTTCAACGACGTGCCGCCGCCCTCGATCCTGCAGGTGCCGGGCGCCAGGGATGTGGCCATCGAATTCACGTCCATGAGCAAGACCTACAGCATGGCGGGCTGGCGCATCGGCTTCGCGGCCGGCAATCGCGATCTCATCGCGGCGCTGACGCGCGTGAAGTCGTACCTCGATTACGGCGCCTTCACGCCCATTCAGGTGGCGGCGACCGCGGCGCTCAACGGCCCGCAGGACTGCATCGACAACGCCCGGCGCATCTACAAGGCGCGGCGGGACGTGCTGGTGCAGGGGCTCACCGCCGCGGGCTGGCCGGTTCCGGCGCCGGATGCCACCATGTTCGCCTGGGCGCCTCTGCCGCCCGGCTGGGACCATCTCGGCTCCCTCGAATTCTCGAAGCTTCTGCTGACCCACGCCAAGGTGGCGGTGGCCCCCGGCATCGGCTTCGGCGAATACGGCGACACCCATGTGCGGATCGCGCTTGTGGAGAACGAGCATCGCATCCGTCAGGCGGTGCGCAACATCAAGCGCTTCCTGGCGCAGCGGGATCAGATTCTTGGAGACTTGAAGGCGGCATCGTGAGTGAAGAATTGAGAGTGGGGGTTGCCGGTCTCGGCACCGTGGGCCGGGGCGTCCTGAAACTTCTGGAAAAGAATGCCGACCTGATCGCGGCCCGCTGCGGCCGCCCGATTCGCGTGACCGCGGTTTCGGCCCGCAATCGCGGCGCCGACCGCGGCGTCGATCTTGGCGCCTATGCCTGGTACGACAATCCGGTGGCGCTGGCGGAGTCAGATGACGTCGATCTCGTGGTGGAGCTCATCGGCGGGTCCGACGGCATCGCCAAGGCGCTGGCCGAGGCCGCCCTCGGCCGCGGCAAGCCGTTCGTCACCGCCAACAAGGCGCTCATCGCCCATCACGGCATGAGCCTTGCCGAGCTGGCGGACGCCAACGGCGCCGTGCTGCGCTTCGAGGCGGCGGTCGCCGGCGGCATTCCCATCATCAAGGCCATCGCCGACGGGCTGGCGGCCAACCGCTCGACGAGCGTGATGGGGATCCTGAACGGCACCTGCAACTACATCCTGACCCAGATGGAGCGCACGGGCCGGTCGTTCGACGAGATCCTCGAGGACGCCCAGCGCCTCGGCTATGCGGAGGCCGATCCGTCCTTCGACGTGGATGGCATCGACACCGCCCACAAGCTCGCGATCCTCGCCGCCGTCGCCTTCGGCACGGCGGTCGATTTCAAGTCGATCGAGATCGAGGGCATCCGCAACATCACGCCGGTCGACATCCATTACGCCGACGAGCTCGGCTACCGGATCAAGCTTCTGGGCGTCGCCCGCCTCGGCCCCGACGGCCTCGACCAGCGGGTCGGCCCCTGCATGGTGCGCAAGACCGCGCCGCTCGCCGCCGTCAACGACGTGTTCAACGCCGTGGTGGTGGAAGGCGACTTCGTGGAGCGCACGGTCTATGAAGGCCGCGGCGCGGGCGAGGGGCCGACGGCCTCCGCCGTGGTCGCGGACCTGATAGACGTCGCCCGCGGCAACCGCACGCCGTCCTTCTCCCTGCCGGTCAAGGCCATGACCCGGGCGCCCGCCGCCCCGGTGGACAAGCGCACGGCGTCCTATTACCTCCATTTCCGGGTGGTGGACCGCCCGGGGGTCATCGCCAGCATCTCGGAACTCCTGCGCGACCAGGACATCTCCATCGAGAACCTCCTGCAGCGGGGCGAGACCGCAAACGGCGGCATCGACGTGATCCTGACCACGCATGAGACGGGTGAGGCCCGCATCCGCGCGGCGCTCGCCCGGGCCGCGGAGCTGCCAACCCTGGTGCAGCCGCCCACCATGCTGCCGCTGGTCAAGGGCTGAGTTACTCGATGGCGGGGCAAGCCCCGCCGTCGCAACAATTGGGGACGATATCAAGGATCCTACATTATGGCAGAACAGCAATCCTTCCTACTCGACCGCATTTTCGTGCTGGAACTGGTGCGCGTCACCGAGGCGGCGGCCCTGGCCGCGTCCAGGCTCGTGGGCCACGGCAACGAGAAGGCGGCCGACGCCGCCGCCGTGGACGCCATGCGCAAGGCGCTCAATACCCTCGACATGGAGGGCACCGTGGTGATCGGCGAAGGTGAGCGCGACGAAGCCCCCATGCTCTATATCGGCGAGAAGGTGGGCACCGGCCGCGGTCCTGCCGTTGATATCGCCCTCGACCCGCTGGAAGGCACCACCATCACGGCGAAGGCCATGCCGAACGCGCTGGCCGTGATCGCCCTGGCCGAAAAGGGCAATCTGCTGAACGCCCCCGACGTCTACATGGACAAGATCGCGGTGGGCCCCGGCTTCGAGCCCGGCATCGTCGATCTCGACCGCACGCCGGCCGAGAACATCCAGGCCGTCGCCAGGGCCAAGGGCGTCTCCCCGCAGGACATCATGGTCTGCATCCTCGACCGGCCGCGCCATGCCGACCTCATCAAGGCGGTGCGCGAGGCGGGCGCGCGCATCATGCTGATCGGCGACGGCGACGTGGCGGGCGTGATTGCGACCACCGACCCGACGACGGGCGTGGACATGTACATGGGCTCCGGCGGCGCGCCCGAGGGCGTGCTTGCGGCCGCGGCCCTGCGCGCCATCGGCGGCCAGATCCAGGGCCGGCTCCTGTTCCGCAACGAGGACGAGCGGGCCCGCGCCATCCGTTGCGGCATCACCGACTTCGACCGCAAGTATTCGACCGAGGACATGGCCCGCGGCGACGTGATCTTCGCCGCGACGGGGGTGACCGACGGCTCCATGCTGGAAGGCGTCAAGGTGATCCCGGGCTCGCGCCAGTACACCACCCATTCGGTGGTGATGCGGTCGCGCTCGCGCACCGTGCGCTGGATCAAGGGCCAGCACTGCATCGACAAGAACTGATCATGCGCCGGGGGCGGTGACGCCCCCGAAGGAGGACGGGTTTGAGCGAACTGGCGGGACTCGCCGCGGAAGACAGCGTCTTCGGGGTCACCCGGTCGCTCTCGGGACGGGCCTGGCGCTTCCGCCCCGCGCCGGAGCGGGTAATCGCCGCGCTCATGCAGCGATACGGGCTCCCGGACGTGGTGGCCCGGCTGCTTGCCGGGCGCGGCGTCGATATCGAGGGGGCGGCGGACTATCTCGCCCCCAGCCTCCGCGCCCTCATGCCCGATCCTTACGTTCTCCGCGACATGGACCGGGCGGCGGAACGCATCGCCGCCGCCATCCGCAACGGCGAGAAGGTCGCGGTCTTCGGCGACTATGACGTGGACGGGGCGACCTCCGCCGCCGTCCTCCGCCGCTTCTTCGCCGCCGTGGGCGCGGATCTTCGCACCTATATCCCCGACCGCCTGATCGAGGGCTACGGCCCGAACATTCCGGCCCTCCTCAAGCTCCGGCAGGAGGGGGTGAGCCTTGTGATCACCGTCGATTGCGGCGCGCTGTCCTTCGAGCCGCTGGCGGCGGCGCGGGAGGCGGGGCTCGATGTGGTCGTCCTCGACCATCACATCTGCGAGCCCGCGCTGCCCGAGGCGGTGGCGGTGGTCAACCCCAACCGCATCGATGACGACAGCGGCCTGGGCTTCCTTGCCGCCGTCGGGGTCGTCTTCCTTCTGGTGGTCGCGGTCAACCGCCTGCTGCGTGCGGCGGGGCACTATCGCGGACGGCCGGAGCCGCAGCTTCTGGACCTTCTCGATCTCGTCGCCCTCGGCACGGTGGCCGACGTGGTGCCGCTGCAGGGGCTCAACCGCGCCTTCGTCATGCAGGGCCTCAAGGTTCTGGGGCAGGGCCGCAATGCGGGGCTCAACGCCCTGATGAAGTTCGCGCGCATAAACGAGCCGCCGGGGAGCTATCATCTCGGCTTCCTGCTGGGACCCCGGGTCAATGCGGGTGGGCGCGTGGGGCAGGCGGGGCTCGGGACCGAGCTTCTGTCCACCGACGATCCGGCGCGGGCCGAGGCGATCGCCGCCGAACTCGAGCGCTACAATCTCGAACGCCAGGCCATCGAATTCCAGGTGCTGGAAGAGGCCATGCACCAGCTGCAGATGCGCCATGGCGGCCCGCCCGCGGGGGCGCTCGCCCTCGCGGCGGCGGACGGCTGGCATCCAGGCGTCATCGGCATCGTCGCCGGGCGAATCAAGGAGCGGTTCGACCTGCCGTCCGTCGTCATCGCCTTCGACGGCGACATCGGCAAGGGATCGGCCCGATCCATCCCCGGCGTCGATCTCGGCGCGGCGGTGACGGCGGCGCGTCAGGCGGGGCTTCTCGTCAATGGCGGCGGCCACAAGATGGCGGCGGGGCTGACGGTGACTCGGGACCGCCTCACCGACCTCGAACAGTTCCTGCACGAGCGGCTGCAGCCACAGGTGGCGGCGGCGCAGGCGGCGCGCGCCCTGATGGTGGATGGGGCGCTCACGGTGCCTGCCTGCAGCGTGGAGCTTGCGGAGGAAATCGGCCGCGCCGGGCCCTATGGCGCGGGCAACCCCACGCCGCGCTTCGCGTTCGCCCGGTTGAAGGTCGCCTTCTGCGACGTGGTCGGGGCGGATCATGTGCGGGCGACCTTCGAATCACCCTGCGGCCGCCGCATCAAGGGCATGGCCTTCCGCGCCGCGGCGACGCCCATGGGGCAGAGCCTGCTGTCAGGCATGGGCCGGCATTTTCACGTGGCGGCGAGCCTGCGGGTCAATTTCTGGAACGGCCGCCGCACGGCCGAGATGCAGATCGAGGATCTGGCGGAGGTCTGAGGCCGGCCCTCAGATATTGGCCGCCTGATAGAGCTCCGGCGGGATGTCCTCCTCGACGAGGCCGGGGAGGGCGCCGGTGATCGCATCCAGAATGGACGTATTGTCCAGAATCCCCGTGGTCGCCT
Organism: uncultured Sphingomonadales bacterium; assembly: GCA_964508185.1. Taxonomy (GTDB): domain Bacteria; phylum Pseudomonadota; class Alphaproteobacteria; order Sphingomonadales; family Govanellaceae; genus CAZDSS01. The sequence goes on along the minus strand of CAZDSS010000105.1, from coordinate 1,008 downwards.
GATGGGTCACCGCGAACACCCGGCGCAAGAGGCAGGCGCTTTCGTCGCCGCAATCCTCGCAGCGGCGATAGGCCGTGCGGCTGAGGCAGGGAAGCGGCGCCAGCGGCCCGTCGATGATGCGGATGATCTGGCCGAAATAGATCTCCGACGGATCCTTGAGGAGCGCGTATCCGCCATGGCGCCCCCGCCTGCTCGTCACGATGCCCTGGCGCTTGAGCTCCAGCAGGATCTGTTCCAGGAACTTTTTGGGGATCCGCTTCGCTTCCGATATTTCGGAGATGAGGAGGGCGTGATCTCCGGCCTGGGCCAGGGCGATCAGGGCGCGCAGAGCGTATTTTGCTTTTTGCGAGATCATGGCGTGGACGCGTGAATCCTCCGGCTGCCGTGTATGAACCTGCACCCCGGGCGGACACGGCTCCATCCCGAATCGGGAACGGACGGCCCCCTCACGTCATTGTTATGCGCGCTGCGGGCCCGCCCGAATTAGCCTTAGCCATAGACCAAAAACACCCGCGACGCAAAGCCGGCGCATGTGCCTTCCGCAGGGAGACGGAGGCGCCGGGACAAGAGATCGGGAGCGATGTCCTCACGGGGCTGAAATTTCCAGTTGACTATCTCTATCTAGTAAGTAGAGAATGTGCCGTCATCAATCAAGGGGGCATCCCATGAAACCCATCGGAAAGATCTTTGCTGCGTCCTTGCTGCTTGCCTTTTCCGCCGCCACGGTGCCCGCACCGGCGGCCCTGGCGCAGGACACGCTTCTCAATGTTTCCTACGACCCGACCCGCGAGCTCTATCGCGAGTTCAATGACGCCTTCGTCAAGCATTGGCAGAAGGAAACCGGCCAGAAGATCAAGGTCCGCGCGTCCCATGGCGGCTCCGGCAAGCAGGCGCGCGCGGTGATCGACGGCCTGAATGCCGACGTGGTGACCCTCGCCCTTGCCGGCGACGTGGATGCCATCGTCCAGAATACCGGCAAGATCCCGGCCGACTGGATCGGCAAGCTGC
>CAZDSS010000104.1:0-8495 GCA_964508185.1 uncultured Sphingomonadales bacterium | reverse complement strand
GCGCTGGTGATAGATGGCGAAGTTGGAGACGAAGCGCTCGTCCAAAAGGTCGGGATAGAAGGCCGACAGCTGCTCGGCCAGGAACAGGCCCTTGTAGATGATCGAGCGGCAGGACAGGGTGCAGATATAGAAGTCCTTGATGTGGTGGGCGAGCACCGCCTTCTCCACCTTGCGGCGGATCAGATAGAGCTCGCGCTCGAACTGTTCCTCCGGCACGCCCTTGGGGTTGCCGATCATGATCTGCTCGATCTCGGGCCGGGTGGCGTTGGCCTTCTCGCCAAGGACGTCGGCATTCACCGGCACCTGGCGCCAGCCATAGATGTAGTAGCCGAATTCCAGGATCTCGCTTTCCACGATGGCGCGGCAGGTCTCCTGCGCCGCAAGGTCCGTGCGCGGCAGGAAGATCATGCCGACGGCGATCTTGCCGCCGATGAGCTTGTGGCCGCTGCGCGTCACCTGCTCGCGGAAGAAGTCCTGGGGGATGGCGATATGGATGCCCGCGCCGTCGCCGGTCTTGCCGTCGGCGTCCACGGCGCCGCGATGCCACACGGACTTCAGCGCCTCGATGCCCGAAAGCACCACCCGGCGGCTGGGCTTGCCGTCGATCGCTGCGATGAAGCCGACGCCGCAGGCGTCATGCTCTTCCGCGGGATCGTACATGCCCTCGCGGGCGAGGCGCTCCGCTTCCCGCCGCTGCCATTCGAGTTCGGCCATGATGTCGTTCATCTTGTCCATTGTTCGGATTCCTTATTCGGCGGCAGCGCGGGCGCTTGCTTGATGTTCGGCGCGCGCCTGGAGATAGGCATGGATGGATTCGGCGGCGTCCCGGCCGTCGCGGATGGCCCAGACCACAAGGGATGCGCCGCGCACGATGTCGCCGACGGCGAAGACGCCCTCGAGATTGGTCATGGCCGTCTTGTGATCGACGCGGATGGTGCCCCAGCGGGTAACCTCAAGCTCGGGCGCGCCTAACAGGGTCGGCACGTCCTCGGCATCGAAGCCGAGGGCCTTGATGACGAGGTCCGCCTTGACGCGGTAGTTCGAATCCGGCACCGGCTCGGGCGAGCGGCGGCCGCTGGCGTCCGGCGCGCCGAGGCGCATCTCCTGAACGATCACGCCGTCGACGCCCTTGTCGGTATCGCCCGTGAAGGCGAGGGGGGCCGAAAGCCACACGAATTCGACGCCCTCCTCCTCGGCGTTCGCCACCTCGCGCTGGGAGCCGGGCATGTTCTCCCGGTCACGGCGATAGAGGCACTTCACCGACTTCGCGCCCTGGCGGATCGCCGTGCGCACGCAGTCCATGGCCGTATCGCCGCCGCCGATCACCACCACGTCGCGGCCCGCGGCGTTCAGCGACCCGTCCTCGAAGGCGGGCACCGCATCGCCCAATCCTTTCCGGTTGGACGCGATGAGATAGTCGAGCGCCGGCACGATGTTCCTGAGGCCCGAGCCCGGAAGCTCCACGTCGCGCGCCTTGTAGACGCCGGTCGCGATCACGATGGCGTCGTGCTTCGCCCGGAGCTCGGCGAGGGTCGCATCGCGGCCGACCGCGAAATTCAGGTGGAAATGGACGCCGCTGTCCTCGAACAGCCGGGCGCGGCGGATGACGATCTCCTTGTCGAGCTTGAAGTTCGGAATGCCGTAGATGAGCAGGCCGCCCACGCGGTCATGGCGGTCGTAGACATGAACCTCATAGCCCTTGCGCCGCAGCTGTTCCGCCGCCGCGAGGCCGCCGGGGCCGGCGCCGATGATGCCGACGGAGAGGCCGAGCTCCTTGCGCGGGGTGAAGGGCTTCACCCGGCCCTCGTCCCAGGCGGTATCCGTGATGTGGCGCTCCACCGCGCCGATGGTCACCGAATTGAAGCCCGGCTCGATGACGCAATTGCCCTCGCACAGCCGGTCCTGCGGGCAGACGCGGCCGCAGATCTCGGGGAAGTTGTTGGTGGCGCTCGAAATCTCGTAGGCCTCGTCCAGCCGCCCTTCGGCCGCGAGCTTCAGCCAGTCCGGGATGTTGTTGTGGAGCGGGCAGTGGATCTGGCAGAACGGCACGCCGCACTGGGAACAGCGCGACGCCTGCTCCTCAGCCTGTTCGGGCGCGAAACGGGCATAGATCTCGCCGAAATCGCCGATGCGCTCGGTATGAGCCCGCTTGGCAGGAGTCTTCTGCTCCACATGGACGAATTTCAGCATGTTCTGCGCCATGGCGTCGTTGTCCCTTTTGATGGGGGGTCGAGTGACAGGCGCGCAGTATAGGGCCACAGGTCCCTGCCACAAAGAAAAAAATGCAGGATAGGTCAATTATGTTGACCATGTTTTTGCGGGGGCGCGATTCCGGCCGTCGCCGGTCGATTCCTTGTCGAGTCTGGCGATAAAAATAGTACCGAAACGGAACTATTTTCTTGTGTTTATTTTCAGGATCTTGGCCTCTAGTCTCCCTGTAGGGGCGAGCGTTCCTGTCCGCCTGAGAACATCCTGCATCCGCAAGCATCGGGGGATCCCGTGTCCATCACCCAGCTGATCATCCTCGCCCTCGTCCAGGGCATCACCGAATTCCTGCCCATCAGCTCCTCGGCCCATCTCATTCTGGTGCCGCTGTTCATGGAATGGGCGGATCAGGGGCTGGTGATCGATCTCGCCCTCCATTTCGGGACGCTGTTCGCGGTGCTCCTCTATTACCGGGGGGATGTGGCCGCCATGCTGCGGGCGCTGCCGCACCTGTTCCGCGGGGCCGGGAAGACGGCAGGGCAGGGGGACGAGGGGCGGCGGCTGATCCGCGCCATCGTCGTGGGCACGATCCCGATCGTCATTGTCGGCGGCCTCCTCGTGGTGCTCGACCGCGACGAGATGATGCGGACGGCGGAGGTCATCGGCTGGACCAGCATCATCTTCGGGATTCTCCTGTATATTGCCGACCGCTTCACGCCGGAGCGCCGGGACATCGGGCAGATGACGGCAACCCACGGCCTGGTTGTGGGTCTCGCCCAGCTTCTCGCCATCATTCCCGGCACCAGCCGGGCGGGGATCACCATGACGGCTGGCCGCTTCCTCGGCTTCGACCGCCTGTCGGCGGCGCGCTTTTCCATGCTGCTTGCGGTCCCGACGATCCTTGCAAGCTCCGCGGGCGGCATTCTCAAGCTCGTCAAGGCGGGGGACGCGGAGCTCACGGGCGCGGCGGTGATCGCGGCCGTCCTCGCCTTTATCGCCGCCTATGTCACCATCATGCTGTTCATGCGCTGGCTGCGCCACGCCTCCATGACGCCCTTCGTCGTCTATCGCGTGGCATTGGGCCTCCTGCTCCTCGGCTGGGTTTACCTTTAGCGCAGGCGCGAGCGGCAAGATCCGCTCGCGGGGAGCCCGCCCCCGGTGATAACGTCGCTGCGTCATACGGCCCGCATGCGCCGGCCGTCATCAGGGGGAAGGCTTCAATGAAACACGCATTTCACATCTTTGTTGCGGTCCTTTTCTGCGCCCAGGTTCAGGTGGCGCCCGGCGCGCTGGCCGCGCCGCAGGCGGACGACGACTACGACGAGGCGCAGGCATACGTCGCGTTCGACGCCTTGCTTCGGGAAGAGGAGGCGGCCGAATATGCGGCGATCGTCGCCGAGCTTCTGGAAGCGATCGGCGTCCGGTACGCCTTCAACGGCGTGCAGATGCAATATTACGAGGAACATGTGGCGCGGCTCGAGGCCGCCAATCCGGGCAAAGGCGCCGACATCCGCAAGGTGATGGCGGAGGAAGTGAAGCGGATCAACGCGGAGGAATGGGCGGCCTTCGTGAAGAAGATGGCGGGCGTGTACGGCCGCTACTTCAGCTTCGAGGAAGTCTACGAGCTTGTGCTGTACCACCGGTCGCAGGTGGCTGCGAAGCTGCGGCAGGCGGACAAGACCATCAGCAAGGAGCAATCCGAGCTCGCCGGCCCCGCCCTCCGGCGGGCCGACCAGCGCCTGGTGAGCGAGGCCGCCGCCCGCCTGCAGAAACAGGGCATCCGCATTCCGCCCGAAGGCTTCTGAGCGGGGCGGGATCACCCGAAAGGAAACGCCGCCGCGGAGGACGCGGCGGCGTTCCGGTTCATGGCCGTTAACGCTTCCTACGCGACGTTGCCTTCGGGCTGGCGCAGGTGGCGGGCGAAGCGGCTGAGATAGGTGGGCGCGATGGCTTCGAGGGAGGTCGGGGTAATGCCGAGGCTGCGGAGATCGGCCGCCCCTTCCGTCACCACATTGTCCGCCTGCAGGAGCCGCACCTGGTCCGGGGTGAGGAGCGGCCTGGGCATCAGCTGGAGGAACGCCGCCATGAAGCTTGCAAGCCCCCAGGGAAGCGGCAGGAGAAGCCGCTTGCGTCCGGTCTCCGCCATCACGCATTCATAGATCTCGCGGAGCGTGTAGGTGCGCGGGCCGCCGAGCTCGAAGGTCTTGCCGCGCGCCGCGTCGTCCTTGAGGGCGGCGATGAAGGCTTCCGCCACGTCGCCCACATAGACCGGCTGGAACCGGGTATGCCCGCCGCCCACGAGCGGCAGGGCGGGCGAGAAGCGCGCGAGATCGGCGAAGCGGTTGAGGAATTCGTCGTCGGGGCCGAACACGACGCTCGGCCGCATGATGACGGCGTCGGGGAAGGCGGCGCGCACCCGTTCCTCGCCCTCGGCCTTGCTGCGGGCGTAGAGGGAGGGGGAATCCTTGCGCGCACCCAGCGCCGACATGTGGATCAAGGTCCTGACCCCGGCGGCGGCTGCGGCCTCCGCCACATGGGCCGCGCCTTCGGCATGGACGTCCGCGAACTTCTGGGCGCCCTTCTCGTGCAGGATGCCGACGAGGTTGATGACGCAATCGGCGCCGCGCACCGCAAGCTCCACGGAGCGGCGGTTGCGGACATTGGCCTGGACGGTCTGGATCTGGCCCACATCGCCCATGGGCCGCACCACCATGGCTTCATTGGGCCGTCTGGTGGCGACGCGGACCCTGACCCCCGTCTCGGCGAGCCGCATCACGATGCTCCGCCCTATGAACCCCGACCCGCCGAATACCGTCACCAGGCCCGCGCCCATGGAAAAACCTCCTTGGAAGAAAAGACCGCTGCGGGCAGGCCGCCCGCCATCACGCTGCTTGGTTAGCAAAAATTCGCCGCTCACTCTAACGATTTTTGACCCTTCTCATGCGCCCCTGGGGGCGGTGTTGAAAATTTTCGCTGCAAATCCAATTTGGAACCACGAGACCGCTTGACAAGTCCCGCGGCAAAGGGTAGCCACACGGAACGCAAAACGGAGCGCCTGCTCCGTCCTGAAGTGCCCAGGTGGCGGAATTGGTAGACGCACTAGCTTCAGGTGCTAGCGCCTTCACGGGCGTGGAGGTTCGAGTCCTCTCCTGGGCACCATTCTTTCATCCGATATGATCCGGAACGGTTCGCTAACCCCGCAGAAATGTGGGGTTTTTCGTTTCTGGCGTCTGGCAGGGTCCGAGCCCGTTCATGAAATCCGGGGGTATGTGGGGGTGCCTTTGGGGGTATCAGCATGGGCGAAGGATACGCCCATCTAGGACGTGCCCGCGCAAGCTCTGAGGGGGGCTGCTCGAGTTTTAAGGACGTGCCCGCGCAAGCCCTGAGGGGGCTGCTCGAGTTTTCGCCCACTGCTGATGTCAGAGACTTCACTGAAGGATCGCGCGGCATGACGCGGGGCATACTGGCGCTGGACCCCTAACAGGCGGCGGAAGGCGCTGCGCTTGTGGGAAATGGGCTGCTGGGGACCCTCACCGCAGGAAGGGGCGATTCTGTTGCGCGCGCAGGCGCCAGACTTGCCGGAGATGCGGCATCGCGTCTTGAGCGAGCCAAGGACATGGCCTTTCATACGGAAATGCCCCCGTATCACGGCACCGCACAGGATATCAGGGCGTTTGATCCTTCTCTTGGCGGAGCAACGTCCGGTAGTCAAGCGGCTCGATTGGGAGTATTCGCAGCCCGAGATCCCGACACAGCGAGCGAATTCGCCACATACGCCGCCGCTCGGGGGAAAGGCGGCTCTCCAGATGCACTACCCCTCCTTCATCGCGCGGAACGTCCGGCAGTTCTTTCCCTTCGAGGAGATGAGTTAGATCGCGAAATTTCTGCGACATTGGATTATGCCTGGGATGATGGTTATGATGCTGTTTTGCTGAAGAATTATACCACACCAGCACCTGCGGCTAATGGACAACGAAGAAGTTGGGGTAAATTTGGGGGATGGATGATTGGGAATATTTTGAAAATAAGATGGGTAAATTGTTCGAGTCCTCTCCTGCACCATTCTTTCCTCATCCATTGACATAATTCAGATTTCTGATTGGCGGCCACAACGCGCCGGGCCAACATGCGCGCGCGCCCCCCGCATCCCTTCAAAATTTTGGCCGCTTTCCGGATCCTTGCCGTCTTATCATGGGAACGGGCCCGGCTTGTCGGCGGGACAGGGCGGGGCGAGACAGGGACGGGGTGAAGATCCGCGGATGGCGAAAATGGAGGAACGGCAGGCCGAGCCCGAAGGCTCCGTCGCAACGGAGGACGGCTTCGCCTTCGAGATCTACATGCAGCACCGGGACATGCTGAAGGCCTTCTTCCGGCGCGTGCTGGTGGGTCCCGAGGACGTGTCCGACGCCATGCAGGAGATCTATCTCCGCCTCGCCCAGCAGCGGGAGCTTGCGCGCGTCTGCCGCAACCCCAGGGCCTATCTCTTCCGCATGGCGACCAATCTGCTGAACGACAGCCTGCGCAAGAAATATACCCGGAGCCTCGATCTCCACGTCTCCAATACGGAAGCCGAGATCCGCGCGCCGGGTCTCACGCCCGAGGAGTCCCTTGCCCTTCGCCAGCAGCTCGGCCTCGTGCGGGCGGCTTGCCAGCGCCTGACGCCGGACGAGCGGCGGGCATTCTTCATGCACCGGGTCAACAAGATGACGTATAAGGAAATTGCCGCCGAGCTCGGCGTCTCGGAGCGCACGGCGCGGCGGTGGGTGGTGCAGGTTCTGTCCTACCTCCAGCAGCAATCCAAGATCGATCCATGACCATGAACAGGCAGGACAGCACCCTGAGGCCCGTATCGGAAGCCGCCCGCTGGTTCGCGAAGGTGAACGGCGGCACGCTGGACGACGCCGAAATGGCGGCGTTCGAAGCCTGGCTCGCGGACCCGCAGAACCGCGCGGATTACGCCGATTGCGCGCGCATCTGGAGCACGGCGGAGGTGCCTGAATTCTGGGCGTTCGATGCGGCGCTTGCCGAACCGCCCGCATCTCATCGCCCCGCGCATCGCACCCGGCGCTGGGTGATCGGGGGCCTCGCCATCGCGGCGAGTGTCCTTCTGATGCTCGGCGTTGCGTCCCGCCTTGATCTTCCGCAGGAGACGGGCGAGCAATACCGGACGGCGGTCGGCGAGCAGCGGCTGGTGGTCCTTGCGGACAATTCCTCGATCCATCTCAACACGGCGACGGCGCTCAAGGTCCATTACTCAGCACGGCGGCGGCATATCGAGATGGTCTCGGGCGAAGCCTTCTTCGACGTCGCTCCCGATCCCGACCGTCCCTTCGAGGTCGAAACTCCCGCCGGCATCGTGCGGGCGGTGGGAACCGAATTCATGGTCCGCGCCATGGATGGCGGGCGGGTGATTCTGGCGGTGGCCGAGGGCAAGGTGGAAGTAGTGGGCGCCATGGCCGCAGCTTCCGGTGCGGCGCCCCTGGCGGTTGCCGGGGAGGAGCTGGGGCTGGACGCACGCGGCGCGACCCTCCGCAAGACCGCCGTCGATCCCGCCAAGATCGGCGAGTGGCGAAAGGGGATCGTGAGCTTTTCGGACATCCCGCTTGCCGAGGTGATACGGGAGATCAACCGCTACACCAACCGGCCGATCCGGCTGCAGAACGCAGGCCTTGGGGACCTGCGCGTGAGCGCCGTCTTCCATATCGGAGAGGTGGAGGCGTTCCTTGAGGGCCTAGCGGAAGTATTCCCCATCGCCGTCGAGGCCACGGGCGACGGCCCGGTCCTGATCCGCAGGTCGTGACCGGGCGCCCATGCGGCATAGGATTGGACAGGCCGCCCCGGGCTTCCTAGACTTGCAGCCATAAGACCGAAAAAACGGGGATCTTGCGGGAGGATTGGGTGCCTCGGCTGTTGCGCCGCTTCATCCGGGCCCATGGCCCTGGCGGATTGCTCGCGCTGTCCGTCGCGCTGGGGCTGACCTGCGCCGGGCCTCTCGCCGCTGCGACCGCGGCGGAGCGGCATTACACGATTCCCCCCGGGTCGCTTGAACAGGTGCTGCTGCAGTTCGCCCGCGCGGCGGGAGTGCAGATCGTCTTCTCGACGGACATCGCGCGAAGCGCCGCAAGCGCAGGGCTTGAGGGCCGCCACAGCCTCGATGCGGCGCTCGCCGCCCTCCTTGCGGGCACCGATCTCACCTGGCGGCGGCTGAGCGACGGCCTCATCGTGGTGGAGCGGCGCGGCGAGCGCCGGACCCATGAGGGTCCGGCGCCCGCGACCGCGGCGGCAAAACC
>CAZDSS010000103.1:0-8549 GCA_964508185.1 uncultured Sphingomonadales bacterium | reverse complement strand
GGGTGCAGAGGGCGGTATTGCTCCCGCGGTCGTATATGACGCCGTCGCGGATCTCGACGGCATCCGCGGGGACCTCCTTCGCCATGGCCACGATGGCGGCAAGACGTTCCCGCAGCTTCTGCGCCGCAAGCAGCACGGCGCCGCCGGTCGCGACGGCGCTCTTGCTGCCGCCCACGGCGCCGCCCCGTGGCATCATGGCGCTGTCGCCCTGCACCACGCGCACCTCATCGATCGCAACACCCAGCACGTCAGCGGCGAGCTGGGCGAAGACGGTCTCGTGGCTCTGGCCCTGGCTGTTGACGCCGACGATCACCGTCACCCGCCCGTCGCGCTCGATGCGGACAAGCGCCGGCTCGAAGCCCGAAAGGCGCGCCCCGATCATTTTCCAGAGCGGCGTTCCGGGCGCGGTCATTTCCACATAATGGGCGATGCCGATGCCCATGTGGCGGCCCGCGTTCCGCGCCCGCGCCTGCGCGCGGCGGAAGTCCTCGTAGCCGATCGCAGCGAGCGCGGCATCGAGCGCCGCACGATGGCTGCCGCTTTCGATCACCGTGCCGAGCGCAGTGGTGCAGGGATATTCATCCTCCCCCACCATGTTGATGCGGCGGATCTCCGCGGGATCCATGCCAAGCTTTCGCGCCGCCATGTCGAGCAGGCGTTCCAGCACGAAGACGGCGACGGGCTGGCCGATGCCGCGATACGCCCCGCTCGGCGACTTGTTGGTGACCACGGTGCGGTAGCGGCAATGGTAGCTCGGCAGCTTGTACTGGATGGCGAGCGCGCTTGCGGTGATATGGGCCTCATAATTGGGCCAGGGATATTCAGTGTAAGCCCCCATGTCGCAGAGGATGTCGGCGCGGAGCCCCCGGATGCGGCCGTCCGCAGAGACGGCGAGCGACGCCTCCACCACCTGCTCCTTCGCCTGCATGGACATGATGTGCTCGCGCCGGTCCTCGATCCATTTCACGGGACGGCCGAGCTTCCGCGCGATCAGGGGAATCAGGAAATCCTCGGCGAAGATATGGGCCTTGAGGCCGAAGCCGCCGCCCACGTCGCCCGCGATGATGCGGATGTCGTTCTCAGGCATCCCCAGCTTTTCGGCGATGTGGGAGCGGAGCACGAAAGGCATCTGGGTCGAAGCCCAGATCACGAGGCCGCCTGTCGTGCGGTCGGGGGCGGCGACGATGCCCCGGCATTCCATGGGGCTTGCGAGATGACGGCCCGAGACGAAGCGGTCGGACACCACCACCGCGTCACCGAACGCGTCCTCGATGTCGCCGACCGCAATCGCCGCATCCTGGAAGAGATTGTCGTCCGCACCGTCGATGAGACGCGGCGCGTCCGCCGCAAGGGCCGCCTCCATGTGGGCGACCACGGGCAGCGGTTCATATTCGACCTTGATGAGGGAGACGGCGTCCTCCGCCACATAACGGTCGCGGGCGATCACCACCGCCACCGCCTCGCCCACATGGCGCACCCGCTCGCGGGCGAGCATGGGCCAATTTATTGTCCGATGGGCGGGAAAGCCGCTCGCCGGATCGTGTTCGAGATGGAATTCCGGAAGCGCCGCGCCGAAATCGGCGGCGGTGAACACCGCCTCGACGCCGGGCAGCGCCCGCGCCGCGCTGCAATCGATGCCGACGATCCGCGCATGGGCATGATGGCTACGCAGGAACGCGGCCGCCAGCATGTCGGGCAGCCGCACGTCGTCCACATATTGCGTGCGGCCCAGAAGAATGCGCGGATCCTCGTGGCGGCGGACGGAGGCGCCGAAGGGCCGCGCGGCGTTGCGCAAATGGGGCGCCACCTGCTCAGGCCGGTTCATGCTTCGCGCCCTCCGCCACCGCGGTCACCGCCCGCACCATGTTGGCATAGCCGGTGCAGCGGCAAAGATTGCCCGAGAGGGCATGACGCACCGCCGCCTCGTCCGCATCAGGCTTCTTGTCCAGAAGATCCCATGCCGTCATCAGGATGCCCGAGGTGCAATAGCCGCATTGCATGGCATGATGATCCCAGAAGGCCTGCTGCAGGGGATGCATCGCGCCGTCCGGCCCGAGGCCTTCGAGCGTCGTGACCTCCGCCCCGTCCGCCTGCACCGCGAGCGTCAGGCAGGACCGCACGCTTTCCCTGTCGATCAGCACCGTGCAGGCGCCGCAGACGCCATGTTCGCAGCCGATGCGCGTGCCGACGAGCCCCAGATCCTGCCGCAGGAAATCGGCGAGCAGCCTGCGCACCGGCACCTCAGCCTCCACTTCCCGCCCGTTGAGCGTGAAGCGGATGCGCTGCGTTTCCGCCGCACTTTCGGTCACCGGCTTTGCGACACGGCGCGGCGGGCGTGGCGCAGATGTCGCATGATCTGTGTCGCGCGCCGCCGCCTGCCGAAGCGCGCGGAAGGTCAGCACCTCGGCCAGATGCCGGCGGTAGGCGGCGCTGCCGTGAACGTCGGAGACGGGGCTCGTCGCGGCCGCCGCAGCCTTTGCGGCGGCACGGAACAGCTCGTCGTCCGGCGCGCGGCCCACGAGCATGGCGGAAGCATCCGCCGCAAAGAGCGGCCGGTCATGAACCCCGCCAAGCGCGATGCTGGCCGCCGCGATGCGATCACCATCCCATTCGATCGTGCAGGCCGCAAGAGCGATGGCAAACGCCCCTGCCCTGCGGGCGAATTCCTGGAAGCCGAAGGACTGGGGGCGGCGCGGCAGGGGGAATGCGATCTCCGTCAGGATCTCGTCCGGCGCGATGTCGGTAACGAGCGGACCGCGGAAGAAATCCCGTGCGGCGACCTGGCGCTTGCCCCGCACGCTCAGGAGCGTGATGCGCGCGTCCAGTGCCACGGTGCAGAGCGGCCATTCCGCGGCGGGATCCGCATGGGCGAGGCTTCCCCCCATGGTGCCGCGATTGCGCACGGTCATGTGGGCGATCGCCTGCGCGGCGCGGCCGAGAAGCGGCAGGCATTCCGCGACGACGGGGGAATGTTCGATCTCCGCATGGCGCGTCATGGCGCCGACGACGAGCGCCTCGCGCTCGCGGCGGATGTAGGAAAGATCGGGAATGGCCGAAAGATCGACGAGCCCCCGGGGCTCGGCAAGACGCAGATTGAGGACGGGCAGCAATGTCTGCCCGCCCGCGAGGCATTTGACCTCCTCCCCCGCATCATGGGCGCGGGCGAGGATGCGGCAGGCGTCATCAAGGCTGGCCGGACGGATGTAAGCGAATTTTGGTGGCTTCATCGTCCGGCCCTCCCCTCAGGTTCGGATCAGCGCCCCGAGCTGTTGCAATATGGCCTCCGCCACGCCGGCGGCGGATGCCGGATTCTGCCCGGTCACGTAATTGCCGTCCACCACCACATGGGCCTCGAACGGCGCGCCGCAGACGACCTCGGCCCCGGCGGCGCGCAGCGTGCGCTCGGGCAGGAGCGGCACGAGCTTGTCGAAGCCTGCCATCTCGTCCTCGCGGTCGGAAATGGCAGTCAACTTGCGGCCCGCGCCGAAGGCCTTGCCGTCGCGCTTGTTGAGGAAGCCGCAGACACCATGACACACCCCGGCGACCACGCCGCCGCGCCCGTCGATGTCGGCCATGATTGCCCCAAGCGCCGCATTGTCCGGGAAGTCCCAGGCGGTGCCGGCGCCGCCGATCATGTAGACGGCGTCATAATCCGCCGCCTTCACGTCCGAAAGCTTCAGGCTGTTCCGCAGCTTGGCCATGGCGGCGTCATCCTTGAGGAAGCGACGGCCGTTGTCGGTAATCCAGGGTTCCTCGAGGCTCGCGGGGTCGATGGGGGCGTCGCCCCCGTTGACCGAGGCGAGATCGACGGCCACGCCCTTGTCCACGAGCGTGTAGTAGGACGCCGCCAGCTCCTCGAGCCAGCTGCCCGTCTTCGCCCCGCCGCCCATGTCGGTCTGCGAGGTGAGTGCGAAAAGAACGCGCTTTGCCATCTGTCCCATGCCCTCTCAGAACAGCTTGCCGAAGGCGAAGAAGTCGGTCTCGACCCGCCAGCCGTCGGCGGCCTTGCGCCAGACGATGAGATAGCGGCAGTCGGACTGGCTGCCGTCCTTGCCCACGATCTCGCAGCGGCCGAGCTCATAGGCGCGGTCGCCCGAGACGCGCACGATCTCGTTGAAGAGCCGCGACTCGGCGAACTGCTGCACCAGGCCTTCGAATACCTTCTGGATCTCGGCGCGGGAGCGGAGAAGCGGCATGTCGGGCGCCGACATCAGGGGCTCGTCCACGTAATAGTCGGCAACCAGCTCCGCCGCCTGGCCGTTGCGGAAGAAGCGTTCGAAATTGTCGGAGCGGCGGCGGATCTCCGCCTTCACTTCGCTCTCGAGTGCATTGTCGGACATGAATATTCTCCTTACTTGATGAGATCGCCGGAATGGTGGGAGCGCGGATAGTTGCGCAGGAAATCCAGATAGCGCGCCAGCGTCCGGTCCCCCTTGGTGAGCGTGCGCGGCTTGTAGTGGATGGTGTCCAGAATGGGCTTGTCCTCGGCCGCGGTGATGGTGAGAAGCTCGGTCCCGAGATCGAGCATGCGCTTCTCGCGCGCGTCGCCCTCGGGCGTGCCGTCGCTCCGCTCCACCACGATCGCGAGGAACTGCCGGTGCGTTCCCGGCCGCGGCAAGGAGAAGCCGGCATAGACGCCGAGCCATTCGCCGTTCACCGGCCCCTGCTGCATGTAGAAGCTGGTGCCGAGAATGCCGACGCGCCAATGGATTTCCGGGCCCTGCCCATGCTCCGCATGGATCGAATAGCTGAAGCCCCAGTCGCTCCAGTCGACGATCTTGTGCGGATCGTCGTGCTTGAACTTGACGCCGTGCACCACCTTGATGTGCTGCATGTCGGGCGTGTTGGCGGCGAAGATCCAGGGATCGCAGTTGTAGAGATCCGCATGCATGGCGCGCCAGGCGAGCTTTTCCGTCGGCTTTTCGAAATCGGGCAGCTCCCAGTGCGGCTTCTTGCCGTTGAAGGCCCAGATGATGCCGAACTTCTCGGCGGTCGGGAAATTGAAGAGGCGCACGTTCGGCGGCGGCGGATCGCCGATCCCGGTGCGCACGCAGCGCCCTTCCGTGTTGTATTCCCAGCGGTGGAACGCGCATTGCACGTTGTTGCCAACGATCTTGCCGACCGACAGATCGGCGCCCACATGGGGGCAATAGGCGGTCTTGACATAGGCCTTGCCGTCCTCGCCGCGGAAGACGATGACCCGCCCGTCCAGGAAGTCGCGGCCGATGATCTCGCCCGGCTTCACTTCCTCCGACAAACAGATGGGGAACCAGGACTCGCTGAAGACGCCGCCCTCGCCCTCATGGGGCACGTCGATCACCCGTCTGTTGCGCGTCGCCGCCTCGGCTTTCCGCTCCGCTGTCTTGACCATGATTTACCTCGTCTGTGTAACGTCCCGGATCAGAAGCGCACCGTGCCGCGGATGCCGTAGCGGCGGGGCGTGCCGGGATACTTCACGTCGTTGAAGGCGCCGGACCATTCCATGGCCACGAATTCGTGGACGTATTTTTCCTTGAACAGGTTCTCGGCGTAGAACATGAGCTGGTAGTGATCGTTCTCCAGCGCGATCCGGGCGTTCACGAGATGGACCGGCTTCTGCTTGTCCAGATTGTCGATATGCCAGTACATGTCGCCCTTGCCGGAATAATCGACGCGGGTCACGAGATTGAAGTCGGCGACCACCGGCAGGCTGTATTGCGCCGACAGCACGTAGTTCCAGCCATAGACGAAGGGCAGCTGGTTGCCCTTGTAATCGACGACGGGCAGGTTGTAGAGCGCGCCGTCGAAGCGGCGGATGGAGCTGTCGATGTAGCCGAACGCCGCCTGCAGCTCGAGCCCCTCGACGGGCCGCGCCGCCGCCTCGAGCTCGAAGCCCAGGATGCGCGACTTCGGAATGTTGATGAGGGCCTGCGTCGCCTCTTCCGCGATCAGCACATATTCCTGGCGATCGTCATACTTGGTGTAGAAGGCGGCGCCGTTCAGCATCAGCCGGTTTTCCGCCCAGGCGCTCTTGAAGCCGAGCTCGATGTTGGTGGTCTTCTCGGCGCCGAAGACGCGGCCGAAGGTGGGGCTCGGATTGAAGCCGCCGGAGCGGAAGCCGCGCGCGGCGGTCGCATAGATCATGGCGTCATCCGTCACCTTGTAGGCGAGCGACGCCTTGGGCTGCCAGAGATCGAAGTCGCGGCCTTCGATCCCCGCCTGACGCTTCTCGTTCATGTCATAGCGAAGCGCGAGGGTCAGTTCGAGGCGGTCGGTGATGTCGTAGTTGATCTGGCCGAAGCCCGACCACGACTTGTCGTCGTCCGCCGCAAGGGTGCTGGACAGGGGCGCGTAGTTGCCAACGGGATTGAGCCCTTCCCACGGCGGATTGACGTTGAGCGCGCGATTGGTCAGGAAGCCGATATAGTTCCCGAAATCGACGAAGACGTCGGTCGCGAGATCGCGGCTCACGTCGAGATAATAGGCGCCGACCATCCAGCGGAAGGCGCTGTCGGATGAGGACGTGAGGCGCAATTCCTGGCTCCAGGACTTGAAGTCGAGACCCTGGGTCGCCCGGATGATGGGCATGGGCGTGTATTCGAGGTCCTCGTCGAGGAAGCTTTCGGTCTTGGCGAAGGCGGTGACCGACGTCAGCGTCACGCCGGGGAATTGGTAATCGATCTTGATCGAATATTCCTGCAGGTCGCGATTGGCGACGCCTTCGATATCCGACATGACGGGCGTCGTGAAATCATTGGCGTTGTCGGCCCAGGTGAAATAGGCGGCGCCTGCATCGAGCCACTGCAACGAGGCGCGCAGATCGATCGAGAGATTTTCCGTGGGCCGCGCCATGAGCTCGGCGCGCACGGTCTTCTGCTCGCGCCAGTCCACCTTGCGGTTGAGGGTGACGTTGCGGATAAGTCCGTCGAAATCCTCGTAAGTTCCGGCGAGGCGGAAGAACAGCTTGTCCTCGATGATGGGGCCGCTCACCACGCCCTTCAGTTCCACGAAGTCGCCGTTGCCGTAGCCGCCGACGATCTTGCCCTCGAACTCGTTGGTGGGCTTGCGGGTGACGATGTTAATGGCGCCGCCGATGGCGTTGCGGCCGTACAGGGCGCCTTGCGGACCCTTGAGCACCTCGATGCGCTCGACGTCGAACAGCTCCTGGGTCAGCTGGTAGGAGCTGCTCATCTGGACGCCATCCACCACCATGGCGATAGGCGGCTCCTGGTTGCGCGCCTGGCCGATGCCGCGGATGACGAGGAATTCGACGCCGGGCTGCTGGGTCTCCACGATGCTGAGGTTCGGCATCAGGTTGGTGACGTCTGCGACGGTCGAGATGCCCGCGTTCTCGATGGTATCGCCCGTGAAGGCGGTGACCGCGTCGGGAATGTCCTGCAGCCGCTCGGCGCGGCGGCGGGAGGTGACGACGATTTCCTCGAAGCTCGCGACGTTCTGCGCGGCCGGCGCCTGATCGGGCGCCGCCTGCACCGGGACTGCGACCCCGCTTACGGCCGTGGAGCCGAGGAGCAGGGTGAACAAGGAATTCCGAACCAATCCGGCATGGCTGGCCATGGACATCTCCCCGATGTTTTTGTGTTCCCTGACGCCGCTGGTTTTGTTGCTGTGGCGGCATGTTCACTGTGGCCCATGGGCCGTGATCCATGAAAGTCCGCAAAAGAGGGTACAGGGCTACCAGGCGGAGGACGGGGGCATGGCAAGCACGCGCCCCCTGTACCCCCTTTGGAGGGCACGGGCGCAAGGCGCGCCCTCAGGCGAGGATACCCTGGGCGCGGGCCTTGGCGATCATGTCCGACCGGCTCACGGCGCCGAGCTTCCTGTGGATGCGCTTCCGGTACGTCTTGACCGTGCCGAGCGCCAGATCGAGCTTCAGCGCGATTTCCTTGCTGGAAAGGCCCGCCGCAACCAGATGGACGATCTCCCGCTCGCGGCTGCTCAGGACCTCGTCGTCCTCCGCCCCGTCCTGGAAGAAGGGCGCCACTTCGTCGGGCCGGGCCTCTTCCTCGATCCGCGAGAGAAGCGCGCGGATCATTTCGGCGGTCGCCGGCGCAAGGCCGCGAAGGCTTAAAGAATCTTCCGCGATCGCCGAGAACATGCGCCCGAAATCAAGGAAGATGCGCCGAAAACCGCGCGGATAGCCGCATTCGACCGCAGCGACGAGGGATTCCGCCGCAGCCTTCGTCTTGCCCTCCGCCCGCAGGACCACGGCGTCCAGAAGCCCCGCCGTGATGCGCGCCCGCATGTTGCCGGTCGCCTCCGCGAACTGGCGCAGCTCGCGCGCATGGCGGCCGGGATCGTCGTCCTTCTCGGCAAGCGCGAGAAAGGTGAGCGCCCGCGCCACATGGTCGGCCGTCTGCCAGTGGGTCTCGCGGCCCGGCACGGGCATGTGCAGCGCGTCGCGATACTCGGCGAGGTTGCGGAGCGCGCTCGCTTCGATGAAGGCGCCGGCGCGGGCAAGGAAGGCGACCTCGCGGGCGAGCAGCAGCATCTTCAGGCGATGCTGCCGCCGTTCCTCGGCAATGGCCGCATAATCCTCGAGCGCATCGAGG
>CAZDSS010000102.1:2981-8600 GCA_964508185.1 uncultured Sphingomonadales bacterium | reverse complement strand
ACGGCGGCCTTCCTCACCTTCCTAGGTTGGCTTATCGCCGCTGGCGACCTCCATCAGGCGGTGACGATCGCCGTCGCCGTCCTCATCATCACCTGCCCCTGCGCGCTCGGCCTCGCGGTTCCCATGGTGCAGGTGGTGGCGGCGCGGCGACTGTTCGAGCAGGGGATCATGGTCAAGGACGGCTCGGCCATGGAGCGCCTGAGCGAGATCGACGGCGTCGTCTTCGACAAGACCGGCACCCTCACCCTGGGTCGCCTTACCTTGCGGAACGCCGCCGAGATCGCGGATGACGCCCTGGCGGTCGCGGCGGCGCTCGCCCGCCATTCGCGCCATCCCCATTCGGCCGCGATATATCAGCATGCGGAAGCCCGGGCGCTCGACCTTCCGTCCCTTGCGGACGTGGCGGAGCATGCGGGCCTCGGCATGGAAGCGGTGATCGGCGGACATCGCTGGCGTCTGGGCCGCGCCGAATGGGCGCTCGACGGCAATGCAGGTGACGAGGCGGGCACTGTGCTCGCCCGCGACGGCGCCATTATCGCCCGCTTCGCCTTCGACGACGTGCTGCGCCCCGGCGCGGCGGAGGCGGTGCGGCGGCTTGCGGCCCGCGGCCTCGACCTTGAAATCCTGTCGGGCGATGCGGCGGAGCCGGTCGGAAATCTCGCGTCCCGCCTCGGCATCGGACGCTGGCTGGCGGGCGTCCTTCCCGGCCAGAAGGCGAAGCGCCTCCGCATGCTCACGGGCACCGGCCGCAGGCCTCTCATGGTGGGCGACGGCCTGAACGACGCGCCCGCGCTCGCCGCCGCCCATGTGTCCATGGCCCCGGCCACCGCCGCCGACGTGGGGCGGAACGCCGCCGATTTCGTGTTCCTGCGCGAGGATCTCGGCGCGGTGCCCTTCGCCCATGAGGTCGCGAAGGAAGCGCGCCATCTGATCCGGCAGAACTTCACGATCGCCGTCATATACAACGCCATCGCCCTTCCCGTGGCGGTTGCGGGCTTCGTGACCCCGCTGATCGCCGCCCTCGCCATGTCGCTGTCGTCAATTCTGGTTGTGGGGAACGCCCTGCGGCTGCGGCCGCGTGAGGAGAAGCGGAAGACGGCAGCATCCGCAATCGTTCCCGCCGCGCGCATGGAGGCAGCGGAATGAGCAATTTCTATTATCTCATCCCCTTGTCCCTCGCCCTCGGCGTCGGGGGGCTTTGCGTCTTCTTCTGGTCCTTCCGCAACGGCCAGTACGAGGACCTGGACGGCGCCGCCGAGCGCATCCTCTATGCGGAGGAAGAGCCCCTGCCCCCGTCACGGACCGAGCGCGGCGACGAGGCCTGACCCGTCAGCGCCGCGGAAGGCACAGGACGGGCGCGAAGATTACAGCGAACAGCAGGAAGGCCGCCGTCCATAACGCGGCCGACAGATGCAGCATGGGCTCGTAGGCGAAGCCCAGGCCCGCCGCCACGCGGGCAAGCGCCGCGACCACGATCAGCAGATAGATGAGACTGATGCCCGCATTCGCCCGCAGCGGCCGCCCGGCATGGCCAAGGCTCGCCCGCGTCATGACCGCAAGCGTCATCACGCCGATCCCGCCCGCCGTCCAGGCATGAAGCGCGGCGCTCGGCAATAGGAGGTCGGGCCACAGGATGGCGACCGCAAGGAGCGCGAAGCCCAGCGGCACGAAGAAATAGCCGATGTGCAGAATGAGGACGAGGGGCTCGGCCGCCGTCCGGTCCCCCGCCCAGCGGGCAAGGCGCAGGAGATGAAGCGCGGCGGCGGCGAAGGCGAGCAGGGCGGTGACAAAAGACTGCGGCAGAACGATCCAGGACAGAAGTGCGACGCCCGCAATCATCAGCGACGCCCCGTCGAACCGGCCGAGCGGCGCGGGCATGCGGCCATCCGCCCCGTGATTGCGCATCAGCCAGTTGCGCGTGAAGCTCGGCACGATGCGGCCGCCGATCATCATGATGAGAAGGATCGCCGCCGCAATGCCGATCCGCGCGCCGTGGCCCGAGAAGGCGGGGCCCAGCGACGCCTCCCAGTGGAAGACGAGATTCCCGACGAACAGCAGCGCGACGCCCAGCAGCACCTTCAGATTGCGCCAGTTGCGGCCCGCAAGGATCTCCCGCCCCATGGCGAGGATGAGGGCGGCGAGGAAGGCGAGGTCCACGGCTGCGACAACCGCGGCCGGCAGGGATGCCGAGCACAATACCGCGATTCTTCCCGCAAGCCACAAGAGGACGAGCACCAGAAGCCGCCACCCCGTCATGGGCAGCCGCCCCGTCCAGTTGGGAACGGCGGTCAGCAGGAAGCCCCCGACCACCGCGGGAAGGTAACCGTAAAGGAGTTCATGCACATGCCAGTCGAAGGGCGGGAAGGCCCCCGGCAGGGTGACGGCCCCGGCGAAGGCCGCGATCCATGCGGGCATCACCAGGGCGGCCCATATGCCGGCCGCAAGGAACAGCGGGCGGAAGCCGAAGCTCAGGATCGCCGGGCCCCGATATTGCCTGACCTGCGCGGCCGTGGTCTGCCGGGCGGCGGGCTTGTCGGTCGGGGCGGCGGCGGTCATGGCTATTCCGCAGCCTCCCGATGATAACGCTCGCCCCGCCGCAGCATCACGCCGTTGCGGGTCGCAACCCCAAGCTCGAGGCTTTCGGCGATGTTGCGGGCGCGGGAGATGAAATGCTCCGCTGCCACCGGCGGACAGGTCTCCGCCGCCGTCTGTTCGAACAGTTCGAGCCAGCGGTCGAAATGCCGGGCATCCACGGGCAGCACCATGTGCTTCGGCATGGGCGTGCCATGATAGCGCCCGGTCATGAGCGCCACCGACGACCAAAAATCGAACATCTGGTGAAGATGCGCCTCCCAGTCATGGATGCGCGCGTCGAATATGGGGGCGAGAAGCGCGTCCTGCCGCACCCGGTCATAGAAGCGGCGGACGAGGGTTTCGATCATCGCCTCGTCGATCCCCGTCTGCGCCCTGAGTTCCGCCTCGATCTCCGCCCGCCGGTCCATCTGCATTTGACCCCTCAAAATTGGTATCTTAAATACATATTTAAACGGCATGGACCTGGCTTGCAATATCATCGATCGCAACGGACGGCGGGAATCACGGAAAAATGCGCCTTTTCTGGATGAGTCTGGGGATTGGAAGCGTCGCCTTGGGCGCGCTGGGCGCCGTGCTGCCGCTGTTGCCGACGACGCCCTTCCTGCTGCTTGCGGCCTTTTCCTTCGCCCGCAGCTCGCCCCGGGCGGAAGCCTGGCTCGTCAACCATCCCCGCTTCGGGCCGCTCATCTCCAACTGGCGGCTTCATGGCAGCATCAGCCCGCGGGCGAAGGCGGTCGCCTGCCTGTTCATGGCCGCGGCGCTGGCCTTGAGCTTCGCCCTCGCGGTCGCTCCCTGGATCCTCGCGGCGCAGGCCCTGGTGCTCGCGATCGTCGCCCTTTTCATCCTGACGCGGCCCAATCCGCCGGTGGTGTGAATCGACCCATCAGGCGGTGTGCAAAAGGCAACCTCATCTCCCCCGGGCCGCCCTTGTGTTGGCGATGCGGAGGGTCTATTACGGGGGCGACGCCACTCAAATGATTGGTCTTGTGTGATGCCGGGAAGGCCCATGCAAATTGTGACGACCGCCGCGGGTACTGGCGGAGAGGAACGGGCGGGCACGGTTCTGACCATTGACCTCGCGGCCCTCGCCGCCAACTACCGCCTGCTGCGCGACCGCGCCGCCCCCGCCGTCTGTTCCGCCGTGGTCAAGGCCGACGGCTATGGCCTCGGGGCCGCGACCGTCGCCCCCGTCTTCTACGGCGAAGGCTGCCGGCATTTCTTCGTGGCGCATCTCGACGAGGCGCTCGAGCTCAAGCAGGCCCTCCGGCCCGACGTTTCGATCTATATCCTGAACGGCCTGCCCCCGGGGGCGGAGGCGGAATGCGCCGCCGCGGGCCTCATCCCCGTCCTCAACGGCATGGAGCAGGTTGCGCGCTGGGCGGCGGAAGCGCGGCGGCTGCGCCGGCCGCTGCCGGCCGTCCTGCAGGTGGACAGCGGCATGTCGCGCCTCGGGCTTCCGGCGGCCGATGTCGCGCGGATCGCAGGGGAGCCGCAGCTTCTCGACGGCATCAGGCTCCTCTACGTCATGAGCCATCTCGCCTGCGCCGATCAGCCGGATCATCCCCTGAACGCGCGGCAGCTCGAAGCCTTCAGGGTGGCGTGCGCCGCCTTCCCCGGCGTTCCCGCGTCGCTCGCCAATTCGGCGGGGATCTTCCTCGGCCCCGACTATCATTTCGACCTGGTGCGCCCCGGCGCCTCCCTCTACGGCCTTGCGCCCGCTCTGGACCGGCCGAACCCCATGGAGCGGGTGGTGACCCTCCATGCCAAGGTGATCCAGACGCGGGAGATCGCGGCGGGCGACGTGGTGGGCTACGGCGCCACCTTCCGCGCGGAGCGGCCGACGCGGGTTGCGACCATCGCCCTCGGCTACGGCGACGGCTGGCCGCGCGCCCTGAGCGGCCGCGGCGCCGCCTGGTACGAGGGCACGCGGCTTCCGTTCCTGGGGCGCGTCTCCATGGACAGCATCACGATCGACGTCAGCGCCCTTCCCCCCGGCCTGCCGCAGGCGGGCGATCTCGTGGAACTTCTCGGCCCCCATCAGTCCGCGGACGAGGTGGCGGCGCAATGCGGCACCATCGGCTACGAGATCCTGACGAGCCTTGGTCGGCGCCATCACCGGCGCTATATAGGCGGCTGACAACGAGCTCCTGAAGCGACAGGGAGGAACCACATTGCAAGTGCTGATCCTGGGCAGCGGCGTCATCGGCGTGACGAGCGCCTATTTCCTCGCCCGTGCCGGACATGAAGTGACCGTCGTCGATCGCCAGCCCGGCCCGGCGCTGGAGACGAGCTTCGCCAATGCCGGGGAAATCTCGCCCGGCTATGCCTCCCCCTGGGCGAGCCCCGCGGTGCCGCTGAAGGCGATCAAATGGCTGTTCATGAAGCATTCGCCCCTGGTGCTGCGGCCGCAGCTCGATCCCGCCCAGTGGCGCTGGATCCTCGCCATGCTGCGCAACTGCACCCCCGCGCGCTATGCCCTGAACAAGAGCCGCATGGTGCGCCTTGCGGAATATTCCCGCGACGTGCTGCGCGCCCTGCGGGCGGAGACGAACATCCAGTACGACGAGCGGAGCCTCGGCACGCTGCAGCTCTTCCGCACCCAGAAGCAGCTGGATGACGCAGAGAACGACATCGCCGTTCTCAAGGAATACGGCGTCGCCTACGAGCTTCTGGATGCCGCGGGCTGCGTCGGGGCGGAGCCGGCCCTTGCCGCCGTCAAGGACAAGATCGTGGGCGGCCTGCGGCTTCCCGGCGACGAGACGGGCGACTGCTACAAGTTCACGGTCGCCCTGTCCAAAATGGCCGCCGATCTCGGCGTGAAGTTCCTGTTCGACACGCCCGTCGAGCGCATCGTCGCCGAAGGCGGGCGGATCATGGGCGTCGATACCCGCCACGGCCGCATGCAGGCCGACGCCTATCTCGTGGCCTTCGGCAGCCATTCGCCCAGGCTGCTGCGGCCCCTCGGCATCCGGCTTCCCGTCTATCCGGTGAAGGGCTATTCCATCACCGTTCCCATCACCGATC